>JALORE010000049.1 GCA_025459125.1 Planctomycetota bacterium
GGTGAATGACGGGCTTGAGGCCGCAGGACATTCCCGTCAGCCATCCCTCGATCGCGTTCTCGGTCATGCCAGCGGACACGATGAAGTGCTTGTCGCTGAACCAGGCGTTCAGATCGGCGGGCGGCGTTTCAAAGAACGTGACGTCCTCCAAGCTCAGGATGTGAACGAGATGATGAACGTACTGCTCGAGCATGGGACTCTCGAACGTTCCGGCAAAGAACAACCGGTAACTCGCATCGAGATAGTGCAGCTTCTGCATGCATTGGAGCAGAAAGGCGGGATTGGCCTCCGGGGTCAAGCGGTCGAGGCAGACGAGATGCTTGCCGCATTCGCGGCGTCGCAGGGGATAGCGTTTGAGGTTCACCCCCGTCGGAATGACCACCAGCCGGGTGCGATCCCGCAGATCCGGCACGTGCGGGCGCAACAACTCTTCGACGCCGCCGCTGCCGAGCTGCGCCAGGACCGCCACGTTCTCCCAGCACACCTGCCGGGTCCAGCTCTCCCGGATATCCGAACGGCGGAGGCTGACAATGATTTTCGGCCCCCCCGCCCGCCGGGAGGCTTCGACGAGCGTCGCGCCACCGCCGTCCAGCCAGACGATGTCAGCCCAATCCAACAGCTCGGCGCTGCTGGCGGCGTTTGGGACATCCTGGAAGCGCGTCCGAAAACGCCGGCGCACGAATCTGCTGATGTCGGCGAGGGCGCCGTTCTCCCCAGCACCGCGGGGAAAGAAGGCCACCTTCGGTCGCCGCCGACGAATCCCGTCAAGAAGAGGCGACAGCACCTTCTGTTGCGGCCACAGCCGGTGCGAACGCAACAGCACCTCCAGGGCCTCGCCTTTGGCGCCCTGGTCGAGCAGCATGGCGGCCGTCCGGTTCAGCACTTCCACCGTCACGATACCCAGCCGTTCCATCTCGTCCAGCAGCCGGGCGGCCTCCCGGGGCTGGCCCCCGCCCAGATGGGCCTCCATCAGGTTGGCGACGATCCCGGCGTTGCCGGCCTCCAGGTCGCGGGCCTGCACCAACAGGCGGATGGCCTCCCGGGAGCGGCCCAGGCAATGCAGGACCACGCCCGCGTCGTTGAGGGCCTGCACATCCTGCGGCGCGCCGCGCAGATGCGCACACAAACAGCTCCATCCCTCTTCATACCGGCCCGCTTCGGCCAGTTCCACGCCTCGTCGATAGTTGTCGATGGCCGCTGGAGTCGTCATGCGCTTTTGCCTCTTGGGATCAGCTTCACGTCGAACGGTTACTCGATGAAATTCAGCAGGGAAGTCGTCATCAGCTTGCCCGCCACGGCCAGCGACATTTGATAAAGAATCTCCCGTCGGGACAGGTCGATCGCGAGCTGCGCCACGTCGGCCTCCTGCAACGACGTCATCTGCTGCTGGGCATCGAACTTCATGTTGTCCAGATTGTCCTGGAGAGTATCCAGGAAGCCGACTTGCGAGCCGGTGGACACATTGGCCTGGACGAGCCGGTTGCGCACCTCCTCCAGCCCGGCCACGCAGGCATTGACGTTCTCGAGCAGCGCCTCGGGCGCCAGCCCCCGGTCGTTGATCAGCATGTCGCGCAAGCTGATCAGGGTACTGAAGACATCGTACGTTCCCGGCAGCCGGATCAGCTCGACCCCGGTCGCCTGGAGACCCGTCGTGTCCACATACAATACGCGGCCGGTCCGGGAGTCGGTGACCGCCTGATTGGGAGCGCCGCCCGCCGGCACCGTCGTGAAGGTGACGCCGTCATCGAGGGAGAGCCGATATTGGGCGCCGTCGTGGTCCACCGTCAGCCAGACGTCGCCCCGGGCGTTGGAGGTCCCCGTCCCGGCCGCCGCCCCGGTCGCCCCGAGGAACACCGGGGCACCGCGCTCGTCGGTCCGGAAGATCTCGTCCCCGACCAGGCAGCCTTCCACATCCAAGCCGGGTGCCACGTCCACGCGCCGCCCTTCGTCGCTGCCCTGGTAGACCACGCGGGTGATGCGCCCTTCCTGGCGCTGGACAGTGTAGGGCGCCGCCCCGGTGCTGTTGCCACCGAAGAGGTACTGGCCCGCCGGGGCCGTGTTCGCCAACGAAACCAGTTGCTCCAGTGTACTGTCGAGCTTGTCGGCGATTCTCTGACGTCCGTCGGCATCGTGGATGCCGCCCACGATTTGCGTCAGCACCGTGCGGGCATCTGCCAACCCGGCGGCCATATCCGTGATGATCGTCGAAGACATCTCCAGGGCGCCGATCAGACCGGTCATGTTCTCCTGGAACGTGTCCAGGGACCGCACGTAGGAATCCAGCCCGAGAATCCGGTACGCCTCGGAGGGACTGTCGGAACCCCGATTCACCCGGCTGCCGGTGGACGCCTGCTCCTGCAACTGCATAATCGCCTTGCCGTGCAGTTGCAGGGCATAGCTGATGCCTTCGTAAATGCTCGTCAGGGATCCGCTCATGATCGCCCCACCATCTCCATCAAGGTCGTCATGCTCATCTGCAGGCTGCTCAAGTACTTGGCCGCGGCCTGGAACATCTGCTGGAAGATCAATAACTGGGCCGCTTCGTCGTTGATGTTCACGTCGCTCAGGCTGCCGCGTTGCTGTTGGAGGCTCTGCAGCATGGCCCCGACGTTCTCCTGCCGGGCTTGCCGCAGGGCCACCTCCTGGGCCACCCCGGTCACGGTCCGCTGGTAGTACTCCCCGGGTGTCATTCCGGCCAGGCTCGCGAGCGCCGTCTCGCGCAGCGCCGCCAGGCGCAACACGCAGGCGTTATCCGTCAAGCTCGCGTCGAGCGCCGTGGCGAGCCGGTCCGGCGTATCGAACAGCTCGTTGTTGACGCGGATGTCCGAGGCCCGGGCGCCCGAGAAGAACGTGTTCATCCCGGCTGCCGCGAGAAAACCGGAGGTATCGGTGGTGGCAAAGGCCTCGACCTCAAACCGATCACCGGCATTCAGGTCGCCCGTGCTCACCGCGATCCGCAGGCCGTTGTTCAGCGTGATCACGTCGCCGGCGGCATAGCCGGCGCCGACATTCACCATGCCGACCACATCGCCCTGACTGTCCGTGACCGCCAACTGCAGAGTACCATTCGCGACGGACCCGTTGCCGGTGGCGGTGAAGGTAAGCACGTCGTTCTCGCCGCCATTGAAGAGGCCTGAGACAGCCACGGTTGGCGGAGACGCCGCAGTGAAGGTCTGCTGGGTGGGCTCCGGCAGCAGTGCCGGGAGGAAATCGAAGGTGTACCCCGGATCGGCTACGATGTACAGCCGACCGGCGGTGATGGAGGCGTTGAGCCCGTTGATGGCATCGAGCGCGGCGGCAATGGACGCGGGGGTGTCCGGCGCCGCGCCGGAAACCTGCACGTTCACCGCGTGCCGCTGGACCGCGCCCGTGGCGGTATCGGTCACTCGGACCTGGAAGGTCCCATCCGTCACGCCGGCGCCCATCGCCGCCACATTCGCGGCACCGATGGCACAGCCGCTGAGCTCCCGGAACGAGCCCGTCAGGCCCAAGCCCTGCACATGGTTGCGATTCACCTCCTCCGCAATCGTCCGGGCCAGGGTATCCAGATCGGCCTGCACGCCCGCCAACAGCTCGTTCTTCAGGGCCAGCAGCGCGCCCATCCGCCCGCCTTCCACCGCCAGGTCTCCCTGGGCGCCGCCCGGGGAGACGGCCAGCATCCCGTCCTCCTGCAGGCCCACGGTCAGAGGCAGAATAATCGATCCCGTGACCACGGGGACTCCCCCGATCGAGACATCGACGATGCCGTTGTCGCGCGGTACCGTCTCCACCCCGATGAGCCGGGTCAATCCGGTAATCAGCCGGTCGCGCTGATCGCGCAGGTTATTGGCCTGTCCCTGGCCAATCTCCGTCGTCTGGATCTTGCCGTTGAGTTCGGCGATCTGGCTCGTGAGCGTATTGATCGAATCCAGGGTGTTGCCCGCTTCCTGCACAACCTGGTCTTCCAGGCTCTCGAGTGAAGAACCGAAGCGCCGGAGATCGTTGGCCAGGACCTGGGCCGCGCTGATCACCTCGTTGCGCAAGACGCGCTCCAGGGGGTTGGCCGCCAGGCGCCGCAGGGAATCGAAGAAGGCATCGATCGTGGCGTTCAAACCGCTCCCGGCGGCGAATTCGCCGAGGGTCGTCTCCACGGTGCTCAACAGCGACAGTTCCTGGGAGACCTGGCCGTACTCCGCCTCCTGTCGGGCGATTTCGCTCTCCAGGAGCGTATCGATCATACGCGTGACGCCGACCACGTCGACGCCATTTCCGGTTTGTCCGCAGGTGGCGGGGGCCAGCTCGATGCGCTGGCGGTGATATCCCTCCGTCCCGGCATTGGCGACATTGTTGCCAATGACATCCAAGGCCGCCTGGGCGGCACTCAAACCGCTCAATCCTGTGCTGAAACTCGCCATTCTCAGTCCTTGGGGAGGGTCGATCTCACAGTTGCATGCTCATGAGCGACACGCTGGTTTGATGTTGTGCCGTGCCATTCGGGCGGTACATCGTGCCGCCGCGCCCGCCGGATTCGAAGAACAGACGCAGGAGTGACCGGTTGAACCGGGTGCAATCCCGGATGAGCAGCACCGTCAGCGTGTGCTCCCGTGTCAATTGCGCGGTCAGGGTCCGCAGCCGGCTCTGCCGTTGAGCCAGGGCCATGCCCCAGCGGCGCTGGGTTTCCGAACCGGCGGGCGCGGCCAGTACCTGCCGCAGTTTCGAGAGCGTCAGCTCGCCGCAGGAGCATCCCAGTGCCGCCGCGAGCTCGCGGCGGAGTCCCTGCCGCCGCTGCTCATTCGTCTGGCAGGTCTGGCTCTGCCCGCGAATCTCCTCCAGCAGCCCCTCCAAGGCGCTATCTTCTCTTTTGACCAAGAGGCAGCGCAGGCGGTCCAGCCGGGTCAGTGTATCCTCCAGGTGGCGGATGTCGGCATCCAGCACCTCCAACAGTTCCGCGACCTGGTTGTCCATGGCGGGCGACATCATGATCACAACTCCTCGTTCAAGATCGCGGCCGGGTCGGAGGTCCGATCCATCTGCTGCAGGTGCTGATGGATATCCTTCCACAGGCCGAACCCGCCCTTGTCCGCCGCATCACGAGCCAGATAGAACCAGAACAGGCCCTGCACCTGTTGCCCGGTTCCATCCTCGTCGTCGAGCTCCCATTCACCCAGCGACTGCTGCACCTCGTCGAACAGCTTGGTCAACAGGACCGATTCGAAATCCCGCGCGACCTGTTGTCTCTTCTCGTCCGGCCGATCCACCGCAGGAGATTGCGGATTGGGGATTTCCGAGGGCGGATTGGCGTCGTGCAACAAATCCGCCATCCGCCATCCGCCATCCGCCATCGATCTGATGCCATCCATGATCCAGCCTCTACATGATGACCAGCTTGGCTTGCAGGGCTCCGGCCTTCTTCAAAACGTTGAAGATTGCGATCAAGTCCCGGGGTGAAGCCCCAATCGCGTTGAGGGCCTTGGCCAGCTCTGAGACCGTCACCGCCCGGGACACCGGAATCAGGTACACGCTCTGTTCCTCGATCTCCAACGATGTGTCCGGGATCACGGCGGTTGTGCCGGCATTGGAAAACGGCGCGGTTGGCTGGGAAACCTGGGCACTTTCCTTCACCTTGACCACCAGGCTGCCCTGCGAGATCGCCACGGACGAGATGCCGACATTCTCGCCGACGACAATGGTGCCGGTCCGTTCGTTGATCACGACGGTGGCGGGCATATCGACGGTCACCTGCTTCTGGGTGATCTCGTCGAGGAAACCGATGATGCCCTCGGGGGTGACGGTCTGGGGCACACTGACCCGGATGCCGCCGGCGTCGAGCACCACGGCGCCGGCCGGGTGAGACTGGTTGATCGCGTCGCAGATGCGCTGGGCGGTCGAGAAGTCGTTGTTGCGGAGGTTCAGCGTGATGTACCGCTGCCCGGCGACCTGCTCGACAAAATCCGCCAGTTCCGATCTTTCGACAATGGCACCGTCGGCAATCCGACCGACCGTCTGATGGCCCTTCGACATGGAGGCTTGGTTGCCCGAGGCTGACCAGCCGCCGAGCGAGACGCCGCCCTGGGCCACCGCGTAGACTTCGCCGTCCAGGCCCTTGAGCGGCGTGGGCAGCAGCATGGCCCCCTGCAGGCTGGCGGCCTCGCCCAGGGTGGAGACGTCCACGTCGATGCGGGACCCCTCCCGGTCGAAGGGGCCCAGCTCCGCGGTGACCATGACAACCGCGATGTTCTTGCCGGTCACATCCATCGGCGACAGAACCAGCCCCTGGTCCCGCAGCACGTTGGTAAGCATCTGGCGCGACAGCAACGTGGAATCCCCCGTGCCGGCCAGACCGGTCACCAACCCGATGCCGGTCAACGGGTTGCTGCGCACCCCCTGGACATCGACGATGTCCTTGATGCGCTCGCCGCCCGCCCGAGACCCTGCGCCCAGCAGCAGCAACAGCACCGCGCACCGACAGGCCCGGCTCCGTACGCCGGACGGGAATCGTAAATCGTTATCTCTGTGTCGCATCGTCCTGGGGCCCTGTCACCACGGCCAGATGAGGTTGGCGATCCGGGTCAGCCAGCCCGGTTTCGTGTACGGAGCGGAGATCCCGCTGTTCCTGGTCACGATCCGGAAGTTGGCCACCTGCTGGCTCTTGACCGTGTTGTCGTATGCGATGTCACTGGGCCGGACGATCCCGCTGACCTCGATCGTCTGGATGTCCCCGGCGATATTCCGATCGCGCGTCCCGGTCACGACCAGGTTGCCGTTGGGCAGAATGTCGAGGACAAGAACCGTCACCTGGTCCACGAAACTGCGCTCATCCTTGAAGTCCGCCTTGCTCTTGAGATTGTTACCGGACTGTGCCTCCATGGTGAACGCGGGGATGGTCGGCAGGACCTTGCCGATGTTCAGCTTGCCGTCGAACTCGCTCGACAGGGCGGTGTCCTTCTGCAGGTCGCGTTTGGCCTTGTTGTCCACCTTGCTGTCTTCCTCGATTCGGATCGTCAGGACGTCCCCGATCCGGCGGGCGACATCATCGGCGTACATGGTCGGTGCGGTCTTGCCGCGCTTGGCCCAGATCGAGCCCGCCTGCAGGCTGTCGCCCAGGGCGACCAGCATCAGCGCCGCGATCAGCACAAAGCTCCGTCTCCTGTTCATGCGGTCTCCTTTGCCACAACTTCGATTTTCGGTTATAGGGTCGGCTCGACGCTGCCATCGGCGTTCACCCTGCAGATCACGACCCGGCTGGAATCCGCATTGCGCACGCGCACGTACTCGCCTTCGCGGGCTTCCTGCAGGGCCACGCCCACCGCGGTCACCAGCAGGCCGGGCCGCTGAATGCGAATGACCACCGTTTCATTGCGTCGCACCAGGACCGGCGCCGGGACCGCGCCGAGCATGTCGCTCTGGACCTCCGTGCCGGTCGCCAGCGCACGGACGGCGACCCGCCCGTAAGGGGGTTTCCACCCCGCCGGCTCGGGCTGGTCTGCCACGGTGGTCTCGACCTTGACGTTCTCGGGAGTCAACTCCGTGCCTTCGGGGATTTCCCGAACGGTCACCACGCGCCGGCCGCGGTAGCGCAGCCGAAAGGAAATGTCCCGGACGCCGCACTCTTTTCCGTCCGCCGTCACGTTGATCTGCACCGTGACATGGCCCCGGGCGGCGGCCTTGGCAAACCGGGGCATCACCTGCAGATCCTGGACCAGGCCCTGCAGGACCATGTCCCGGGGCTGGGTCGTGGGGACGGTCTCGCAGATCGACGGACCCGGGGGATGCTGCCGCAGAAACGTCTGGCCCACCTCAAGGAACTCCTCGGCCGTGATCGTCCTCTGTTGGCGGCGCACGGTGACGGCTTGGGCCCCGGTCAGGCGCACCTGCTGGGCGGGAATGCCCTGGGAGGCCAGCCGGCTCAGGATCGTCATCCGATCGAGCGTGGCCTTCTGCCCCGGCATCGAGAGTTGCCCGAGACCGGCCCGGGCAGCGGTCGCGGCCAACGCCGGTTCGCCCCGGACGACGCTGATCTGGCCCAGGGTCAGCAGATTACCCTGCACCACCACCTCGCGCGGCAGATGAACCTGCAGGGGCGCCGCGATTTCCTCAGATTCATGATTTCCGCTTTCTGATTTTTGATGTGTGATCTCGGATCCCTGGTTCGGGTCCGGGCGCGCACCGGCGACGGGAAGCGGCGCAACCAAAGCAATCACTGCACCCACAATCGCAAATCGTAAATCATGAATCATAGATCAAGAATCCTCCCTGCTCCTACCGGAAGATGTTGTTGGTGTCGCGGAGCATTTCATCTCCCGCCCGGATGGCGCGGGAGTTGATCTCGTAGGCGCGTTGGGCCGTGATCAGGTTGACCAATTCGTTGACCATCTGCACGTTGGACTTCTCGAGGAAACCGGATTGCAGAGTACCGAAGCCCTCCTCGCCGGCGGTCCCGGTCACGACCGGACCGCTGGCATCGCTGGGGGCATACAGGTTGTCCCCCAAGGCGGTCAGACCCGAGGGGTTGACGAAACGGGCCAGCTGGATGTTGCCGACCACGCTGCGGGTTCCGGTCGGATCCGTCACGTTGACGCCGCCGTCGATGCCGATGTCGATGCTGGCGGCGTCCGCCGGCACGGAGATCGCGGGGGTCAGCTGGTAGCCGGCCAACGTAACCAGTTGCCCATTGGCATTGGTCTGCAGGGCCCCGTCGCGGGTGTAACGGATCTCGCCGTTCGGCATCTGGACCTGCAGGAAACCGCTGCCCCGGATGGAGACGTCGAGGTTGCGCCCGGTGTTCTCGAACTGACCGAGGCTGAACACCCGCAGGGTGGAGGCGACCCGCACGCCGGTTCCGACCTCCAGGCCCGTCGGCGTGTTGACGCCCGGCGAGACCTCGGTGCCCGGCTCCTTGATCTTCGAGTACAGCAGGTCCTGGAACTCGATCTGGCTGCGTTTGAAACCCGTGGTGTTGACGTTGGCCAGGTTGTTGGCGATCACATCCACCAGGGTTTCCTGGGCCATCATGCCCGTAGCCGATGTGGAAAACGCTCGCATCATGGGCAAACCCTTTCGGATTCATGAGTTATGATTTTCGATTTATGAATTGGGCCTGTGCCGGGCGTCAAGGTCTGCCCGCGAGAGCGCCAAAGCCGGCCGCGATCACAAATCATAAATCGAAAATCATAACTCATGAATCAGAGATCCCTTATCCCATCGCGACATCGATCGCGCTGGTCGTGTTGTCCTTACGGGCCGTTGCCAGTTTCATGGTCGCCTGGTAAAGCCGGGAGACCGTGATCATGTTCACCAGTTCATCGATCAGCTTGACATTGGAGGCTTCCGTGTAGCCCTGCCGGACGACGACACCCGGCGCGTCGCGCGGCTCGACATCTTTGGGTGTGCGAAAGCAGTTGAGTCCATACGGCAGCAACTGGTCCTCCCTGTCGCCGAATTCGACGACGCGGAGCTGTCCCAGCGGCACCGTGCCGGCGCTCACCCGACCACTGTCGTCCACCTGGATCTCCGAGACATCAACGTTGGGAGGCACGATCACCGGTCCGGAGGTCCCTGCGACGAGCCGCCCCGCGGTATCCACGATCTGGCCGTTCTCGTTCGTCTGAAAGACGCCGTGTCGTGTGTAGAGCGGGCCCTCCGGGCTTTCGAGCACGAAGAAGCCCTTGCCATACAACGCCAGGTCCAGCGTACGGTCCGTCTGCACCAGTGTGCCCTGGGAGAAATCGAAGACGCTCTGCGACGATCCATCCCCGGTGCCATTCGACGGACCGGCTTGGGCCTCCATGGCCTGCGTGAAGCTGTTGCAGCGCCGCTTGAAGCCGGTCGTGCTGACGTTGGCCATGTTGTGCGCAATGATCTCGAACTCCCGCTCCAGGGTGCTGAGATTTGCGCTGAGTTGTGCGGCGCCGTCGGCCACGTTCGACTCTCCACGGAGATCCGGGTCCGGCGGAATCGCCGTCCCGGAACCCCGGTTCTTTCAGGCTAGGTTGTCGTCACTGCGGGCACCGGTGTCTCCTGAGGTCCCGTCGCCGGCTCAGCCCGGCCTTCCGTCGGCGGAGCCGATAGCTCGCAGGCGAGGGATGCCAGCTCGTCGATCTCGTCATTGCTCAACCCGGTCAGTTCGACCGCGATCGACAGCGGTTGGGCCGCGCGGGCATCCCAGTCACGCGGGAGGCCTCCTTCCCAGATCCGGTCGATCGCATCCGGGATTCCCCCGCCGCGTTCGAGATCCCGGCCGTGCTTGACGCGTCCCACGGCTGCGAGGATATGTCGCAGGGTCGATCCGCCGGCGGTGGGCCTGTCCTGCCGGAACACCACCAGGATCCGATCGTCCACCTGCACCTCCAGGGAAGTCTGGATGCGCAGCCCCGGGCCGGCGAACTCTGTCACGGTGCTTTCCACGAACTTCGGGGCGAATCCCGCCGACAGCGGTACCGTTTCGGCCGCGGGGACATCCGTGCCGGCGGAAGTCAGTTCGCCCGGCCTCACGTCACTGCGGACCAAGGGCAGGTGGGCGAGCAGCGCCGGTGCGTGCACCGCCACCCGCGGAAACCGCCGGCGATTGATGGAACGCACCAGTTCGTTGTGGTTCAGAACCAGCCGCTGGCCCTCGCTGCGGACCGTCGTCGTGCGGAACTCCCACGCGGACAGGCCCGAGCAACAACGTACGAGCCAAGGGTCACCGGTCCGGCTCTCCAGCGGTTGGCGCAGTGCCACCACCAACTCGCTTTCATCGTTGCGGACCACCTCTGCGGCAAGGGTCACCGCTCCCTCGTGGCGGCCGCCGGTCAATTCGACGGTCTTGCCGACGGGAATCCGCCGACTCCCTTCCGGCGCCGGCGCGACCGCGCCACCGCCACGGCGGGCCAGGGTCGCCTCGAAGCCCAGCTTCTCGCGCAGGCGCACGAGCTCCGTCTCCAACTCGCGATTCTCCGGCAGCGTCCGGGTCCGCGCGTATTCCGCCAGCAACCGGGCCGCCCCGCGGTGGAAGGCCTCGACCGCGCGGAAGACGTCGTACGTATGCCGCAGGCCGGCGCGAATGGCGATCGCCAGCAGGATCTGGCGCTCGCGGGTGCTGAGCCCGCGGCGCTGCGCGCGATCGGCAAACTCTTCCACGGCACGGCTCTTGTTCTGCTGGTAGCGCCGGTAGCTGATCGCGACCAGCGACACCAGCAGCACGAGCAACACGACGATGCCGATCAGCACGAACCACTGCTGCGGCACGGAGCGGGAGCTCATGCGGCGGGTGGCCCCCCAACGCTCAATGGCCGTCAGGCCCAACAGGATGTGCGTGATGCTGTCCATGTCGTTATCGCACCGGGGGCGGCGACCCGGACCCTCCTACCGGATGAGATTCGTCAGCTCGCGCAGGATGTCGTTGGCGACCCGGATGGTACGCGCATTGGCCTGATAGCCGTTCTGCGCCTCGATCATGCTGACGAACTCGGTCGCCACGTCCACATTCGATTTCTCCAGGGCGCCGCCGTGGATCACGCCGGCGCCGGTGCTCATTGCCCGGGTGGCCACGGCTCCGCCGGAGTTGGCGGAGGCCGCGTAGTAGCCGCCGCCCGCGCCCTGCAGGGCGGCCGGATTGTTGAAGAGAGCAACCTGGAGCGTCGCCAGGTCTTTCTTGACACCATTCGTGAAGGCGCCGATCATCGTGCCGTCGCCGGTGACGGACACGGCGGCCAGGTTTCCGGCCTCGTACCCGTCCTGCTCGCGCGCGACGGCGGTGGAGTTGCCGGCAAACTGCGTCAGGCCGTCGAAGGAGCCGACCGTGCCGAAATCCAGCGACAGGACCTGCGGATGCTCCAGGTCATGGGCGAACGTCACGGTGAACCGGCCCGACTCCGTCTCGGGAATGCCGACGAAGGCGCCGCTCTGGGGATCGAAGGTCAGGCCGTTGACGCGGCGCTGCGCCGGGTCGATCAGGTGGACGTTGCCGGTCATGGAGGTCAGGATCAGGTCCCAGGTGTTCACGGTGTCGGTCCGCACCAGCGCGGCGGAGAGCACGTGCTTGCCGCCGTGGGAGTCATAGACCGCGATGTTGACGTTCTTGGACTCGTAGCCGCCGGCGGTGGTGACATCGAAGTAGGCCGGCGTGGTGAAGGCGCCGGCCCCCGCATAGGAAAGCCGGAGATCCGTTCGACTGCAGCCGGACGCGTTGTCCGTGACGCGGATCTGGCCGTTCACGAGCGAGGCGGTCGCATCGGTCAGCACGTTGTTGTTCAGGTGATCGACCAGATCATTGATGGTCGTAACGTCGGTCACGGTGAAGGCCAGGCCGTTGTTGAGTTGGGTGCCGTCCCGGTTGAAGCCGGAGATGGTAAGGGTGCCGGTCTGGCCGGCGCCCAACTGGCCGTCGACACCGGACCCGCCGCTGAACTGATCGAGCTCGTCGATGGTGGCCGTCCCGACCGCTTCCGACCCGTCCACGGTGTACGTCGTGTGCGCGGTCAGGACCTGCGTCCGGGCCACGCCGGCGGCGTCGGAGCTGAGATTGCCCGTGAGGGTGATCTCGGACGTCATGCGCGCGGGCAGAGCGACGCCATATGGGATGCGGATATTGCTGTCCCCCGGGATCTGGAAGCCGTCGCTCTCCCCGGTCAGGCCGATGCGCTGAACCCGGTAGCCGCTGGCCGGATCCACCAGGTCCCCGTTGGCATCGACCCCGAAGGCGCCCGAGCGGGTATAGAGCTCGCGGTTGCCGTCGCTAACGACGAAATACCCTTCCCCTTCGAGGGCCACGTCCAGAGGGCTGCCCGTATTGACGATGCTGCCCTGTCCCATGTTCGGCGTGATGCTCGCGACACCCACGCCGCTGCCCATCTGCTGGGGGTTGGTCCCGCCCATCGCACTGGTGGGTTGCGCGGCCTGCTCGAGCGTCTGGCTCAGGAGCTCTGCGAAACCCACCCGGCTGGCTTTGAACGCGGTCGTGTTGACGTTCGCCAGGTTGTTGCCGGCCACATCCAGCATCTCCTGATGCGCCTGCAAGCCCGTGACACCGGAAGACAATGCGTATGACATAGGCATCTGCTCCTAGAATGAGGATCTGCGTTGCGGTCAGTCGCGAATCGAAATCACATCCGCCAGGTTGATCGGCTGGTCATCGACCCGGAGGATGATCTGGCCCTTGCCGTCGATCGTGACCTCCTCCACCTCGCCCGTGCCCGTCTGGAGCGTGCCGTCGGCGGCCTGGGTCTGGTAGGCCACTTCCTTGCCGATCAGCGAACTGGCATAGCCGCGCTGGACCGAATCGAGCATCTGGCTGAAGGAGGCGTTCAGATTCTCCATCTGCTGCAACTGGGAGAACTGCGCCAATTGCGCCGACATGTCCTTGTTGTCCAGCGGCTCCAGCGGATTCTGGTTCTGAAGCTGCGTCACCAGCAGTTTCATGTAGTCCGTCTGGATGTCACGAGCGGAGGCGGTGGTCGCGATCGAATCCATGCGTTCTCATCCTTCCTGTCAAAACCCAGGCGGTCGGCGGGGGAACGGACCAGCCGCCCGCGCCGGCACGCCTCGGATCCTCACAGCAACTGGTGTGCCACGCGGACCGGCCCGTGCGATTTCCCTGCGCCGGCAAGCGGGGAAGACCCGCGGGAGGGCTGCGCGCGGCCGCCGCGCATTGTCGCCGTGCGCGGATTGGCGCGCCGGAACCTCACCTCTCAGGCAGAATCTTCCGGGGTCCGGAAAAATCTTCCCGGTCCGTTCCCCAGCCGGTGTCGGGGACGGCTCGGGACCCAGGGACAGGAGCGCGTCCCATAAGAAACACGCGCGTATTTCTGTCCTGACCCGCCGCGGCGCGGGACGTTCCCCACCGTCCCATAAAGCCAGTGACATCCCGCCGGTGTCACCGCCCGGCCGGCGCCTGCCACGCCACCGCGTCCAATAAAAAATTAAAGGCCCAGAAGAGACGCTGTCGATGTTGGCGGTATTCGGAACGAAGCCGTCGGCCGGAGCTGACGCGTTCCCAGGCGTGCACGTTCGGAGAGATATGAGCCTACTGCGGAGAATGGTCATTGTCAGCGGCGTCCCGCCGCTTCACGAGGTCGCCCAGGAGTTGGCCCAGGAGGTTTTCGTGGCGGACGACCTGGGGGAAGCCGCGGACATAATAAACACAGTGGGTCCAGATTTGACAGTATTGAGCCGGCCCGCGCCGCCGGCGCAGGTCGCCGCGTTTCTGCACGCGGCAGCGACCGCATCCCAGGGTTGCGGCCCGGTCGTGGCCGTGCTCACGCCGGAGCACCCCTTCCCGGAGAGTGACTACCGGCAGGCAGGCGTGCAGGAGTGCCTGGTCGGCGCTGCGGCCGGGGCGCGGCTGCGGGAGATCGCGGCCGAGATCGCCGCGGCAGCCCGGACCCAACCGGAGCCGGTCGCCCGGGACGACCGACCCTTCGTGGACGAAGTGGCGGCGGGGGTCGGGCTGGCGGGCCGCAGTCCCGCGGTCCAGAAGACCATGCAGATGATCCGGCTCGTGGCCTCCAGCCGGTGCAATCCGATCCTGATCCTCGGCGACACCGGCACCGGCAAGGAAGTGGCGGCGTGTGCCATCCACCGCGTACGGCACGCAAGCCAGCCCTTCGTGGCCATCAACTGCGCCGCCCTGACGGCCACGCTCCTCGAAAGTGAGCTCTTCGGTCACGTGAAAGGATCGTTCACCGGCGCCGACCGCGACAAGATGGGGCTTCTGGAGATGGCCGGGGAAGGGACTCTCTTCCTCGATGAGATCAGCGAGATGCCGCTGGAGCTGCAGGCCAAGCTGCTGCGCGTCCTGCAGGAGAGAACGTTCCGGAAGGTCGGCGGCGTCAAAGACCTCGAGTGCCAGGCCACCCTCATCGCCTCCAGTAACCGCGACCTGAAGAAGGAAGTGCGGGAGAAGCGGTTCCGGCAGGACCTGTATTATCGTCTGCACATCTGCCCGGTCCTGCTGGCGCCCCTGCGGTCCCCGGAGCGACGCCAGGATATCCCCCTGCTGGCCGGCTACTTTCTGAAGACGTCGGGTATCTGTGCGCACCGATCCCCCCGCGTCACCGCGATCACCGCACTGGCCCTGGAAGCCCTGTGCCGGCACAACTGGCCCGGCAACGTCCGCGAGCTGCGCAACGTCATCGAGCGGGCCCTGCTCCTGGAAACCACGGATAAGATCGGGCTCAGCAGCATCGTCATCGACCCCCTCGACAGCGAGGAAACATCCCACCAGGGCTTCGGGCCCAGCGCCAAGAACTTTTCGCTGGAGAAGGCCGAACGCGAGTTGATCGCACGGGCGCTGCACGAGACCGGCTGGCAGAAGACCCAGGCCGCCGCCCTGCTCGGCATCACGCGCGCCACCCTCTACGCCAAGGTCAAGCAGTATGACCTCCGCCGGCAGGGGCAAGTTGCGTGCGCGACACCGCCGGCGACCGAGACACCGGCAGAATGTGAAGTGTGAGGTCTGATGGTTGATGTTTGATTGGACGAAGCGCGCCGACCACCCTCTTGAATCAAACATCAAGCATCAACCATCACACCTCAGACTTCACGCGGCCCATTTCCCACCCGGCGTCCCCGAGCCGTCAGAAAATCTGCCAGGCCGTATAGAATCCTGACACGACGCGGCGCGTTGGGAGTTTCAAGTTTGAAGGTTTAAGTTTGCCGTAAGAGTTGGCGCCAGGCAATGTGAACCTTCTTGCGTCTCACTTCACACTTCAAACTTCACACTCCCAATCTCCCACTTCCCACGTCGCTGTCTGGCATGATTGTTGCTCAGAGGCAGTGTGGTGGGCCGCGCCCTTGGAACGGCGGATCCGCTCCGGGCAAGACGCTCACCGCCGGACGGGACCGAGAAGCAACAGATGGCCAACGAAGACCAAGAACAACCACTGCCTCAGGAGCAGGCACTGCCTCTCCCGGAGAGCGGGTCCGCGCTGCCGAACCCCCCCGTCGCAGGACCCGCCGGGCCCCCCTCGAACGAGGAGATCTTCGGCACTCCCTCCCCGGACGAGCCGGGGTCGAGTGATTTCTTTTCGTCGCTGGCCGAGTTTACCCTGGAGCCGGAACATCGTGCCGACGCGGCTTCGGGCGAAGCCACCGGACCCGCGCAACGATCCTGGCGGCGCGGAACCGGGGCCGGCTCGTCGGAGCACGTGCCCGCGCCGTTCCACAACCTGCGTCTGCACGCCGCCGACCTCCTGCGGGAGTCCACGCACCTGTCCCGCGTTCAGATGATCCTGCTGGCGGGTATCATCGCCATCGCCGCGGCAGTTCTTTACGTCCTGGCGGCCCGAACCGCCCCCCCGCTGCCTGCCGACCGCACCCCGACCGGAGCCGCGGCCGCCACACCGGAGCCGGCCCCCCGGGCGCCGCCGCGGGCTCAGCAAGCAGCATCCCCGCCCCGCGCCTCAGTCGCGGCCGGCTCGGGCACGCCGGCACCATCTCCCGTGTGGGAGCCTGCGGCAGCGCCGACGGAGCCAAGCCTGCCGACGCCGGAGCCGTTATCCCTCCAGTTGGCCGACAAGCTCTATGGGCACCGGGATTACGAGCCCGCGCGGGCCATGTACGAGCAGCTCCGTGATCGGTTGCCCGCGACGCCGGAGAATCAGCCGATCCATGATTTTCTGCTGCTGCGCATGGCCCTGTGCAGCAAGAACAGCGGTCATGTCACGCAGTCCGACGCCCTGCTGCGGACGGTGTCGCTGAGCCGGTTGCCGATCCTGCGGGCCCTGGCACGCTACCATCAGAGCACCATGCTCGTGGGCCGCAAGCGCTATCTCGAAGCCGCCGCCAAGGCCTACCAGACGGCAGCCTTGATCGAAGTGGCAAGTCACGATCCCAAGTGGGTCGCGGCCGTCCAGCAACAATGCCGCTTTCTGGTGGCCGAGACCGTGACCAGAAACGTGCTTTCGCTGTGTGACGCCGATGCGAATCTGCCGCCGGAGCTGTGGAGCGAGCACACCGACATCGATCCGTTCGTCGAGATGGAAGAGCCGCAACTGCGCGTCTTCCTGACGGCCGGGGTCCAGCTGCTCGAGGACGCCGTGTTGAGTCCGCAGATCCGCCGCGTGAGCGAGGACGCGACGCCGCGCTGGTCGGTCCTCTGCAACGGCGCTTCGATCGAGGAGTTGCTGGCCCGCTTCGCAGCCAACGCCAAGCTGAACATCCACTGGACCGATGGCGGTCAGGCACCGTCGCTCGAGGACAACGTGCGGGCCCGGCCCGTTTGTCTCTACCTGACCTCCGCCACGACGCAGCAGGTGGTTACCATGGCCGCGGGCACCGTGGGCCTGGTAGCCCAGATGGACGACAAAGGCGCCGTCCGCCTGCTCGATCCTGCGTCGTATTCCTCTCTGGCCGACCACACGCGGCTGCTGGCCGACGTGGCCGTGGTGCTGTGGCAGAGATTCCTGCTGGCCGTGGCGGATGACGCACGGGCCACCAATGCTCATTTCGCCATGGGATGGCTGCAGGCGGCGTGCGGGCGGTTCGATGAGGCCGCCGCCGCCTACAAGCTCGTCGCCAATCGCTTCGCCAAACACGCCTTGGCGCCGCAGGCCCTGCTCCAGTCGGGCATGCTGAAAGTACGGCTGCGCGACTACACCGGAGCTCACGCCGACCTCAAGCAACTCGTCGAGTTGTACCCTGAGACGGAGCTGTCCGACCAAGCCTGCCTGTACCTGGCCAATGCCAGCATGAAAGCCGGCCTCTTCGCGGAAGCAACGGGACTCTATCGCAAGGTGCATAATCTGGGCCTGTCTCTGGACTCCCAGCTGGAATCGGCGTTGGGAGCGGGCCGCTGCTTCTACGAAACGAAGGACTATGAGGAGGCGGCCCAGTGGTTGAGCCGGTATGTCGCGCTCGTCCGGGATCAGAATCGGCCGGGATTCTCGGCGGCGTGCCTGCTCCTGGGCAAAACATACCTCCTCCTGCACCAGCCGCAACAGGCGCAAGTCGCCCTGAACCTGGCCCTCAAGGGTGAGCTGTCCCATCAGCAGCACGTGGAAACCACCGCCGAGCTCACGCGAACGTTCCTGGAACGCGGGTTGTTCCTGGAGGCGCTCAACACCCTGGAGAACACCACCGGCTGGCAACTGTCCCAGCAGGAGGCCGTGGAGCTGGTGCTGCTGCGGGCCCAGACACTCCGCGCCATCGGCTTGGCCGACAAAGCGGCCCGGTTGCTGGAGGAGAAGAGCCGGTACTTGCCGAACCCCGAGTTGCAGGGGAGAGTGGCGTTGGAGCTGGCGCGCTGCCAGATCCAGAGCGACGATCTCGAATCCGGCCGCACGACTCTGAGCCAGGCTTTCACGACGGTCGAGTCCGGCCCGCTGGCCGAAGAGGTCGGCCGGGAGTTGGCGGCGGTGTGTCTGCGCCTGGGACAGACGGCCCAGGCGGCTTCCGTCTGCACCCAACTGTTGGCGCGTGCCTCCGGCTCCGCCCGCGCCCCGATTCTGGAGTTACTGACGGATGCCTATCGCAAACAGGGCCGCTATGCGCAGGCCGTGGCGGCGTTCCTGGATCGCTACGAGGCCACCGCGGACCCGAACACAGCTCCTTTCGTGAGGAACAATTGAATATGGATCGCAAGCCCAATCATCTCTCGTGCCGTGCGAGCGTCTGTCTGATGCTGGCCGCGCTGTGCGGCAGTCTGGCCGAAGGGTCGCCCACCCTGCTGGGCTGGGCCCGCCCGGCCGCCGGCCGGCGCACCGTGCCGGCCAAGCCCGCCGGGGCACCGAACAAGCCCGCCGTGAACGATCCATGTGCTCCCGCCCAGACGGCGGCGCCCCAGACCACCGTCGCAGAGCCGTCGCGAAACTCGACGTCGGCTCTGGTGAACCTTGTGGCGCGGGCGAAGGTCCGGCAGGAGGCCGCCGGCGCGGACGCCGGACCTCACAGCCCACCGGCCACGGAACTGTGGACGAGTCGGATCTCTGCACCCGATCCCGCCGACGAAGCGGAAGCCAGCCTGGCTCTCCAGAGGCTTATCCGGCGGGTCCACTCCATGACGTTCAGTGACAAGGGCACGTCCCCGCCGTCCGCGCCGACGACGAACCTGGCGCCGACGGAACCGGTGGCGGCCGTCTCGCTTCCGGCCCCGGCGGTCGCGAGCAGGGTGCCGGCGGCATCGATTTCCGTGGAGTCCGGCGCAGTCCCTGGGGCCACCCCGGTGGTGTCCCCGCAGGTGCAGAAGACCTTCGAGAGCTTGCGGCAGAATCCCAGCCGCATCGGCGACCCGATGGAAGCGGCCGACCTGCTGTTCCTGAGCGGTCGGCCCACGGATGCGATCCCGTTCTACGAGGAGCAGTTGCGTCGTCTAAAGACGGACGCAGCCTCTCGCGACGACCGCGCCTGGGCGCTCTTCCAACTCGGCAACTGCCTCCGGGAGACGAATGTTGCCAGGGCACAGGAGACCTACGGCAAGCTGATGGCCGAGTATCCCGAGTCGCCTTGGACGGAGATGGCACGGGCCGGCAGCCGGTTTCTGACCTGGCACCAGAGCACGCGGCTCGATCAGATCGCGACGCCGCACCAACCGTAGGATGGGCGCGGCCGGCGCGGCGTCGGCGGACGCGACGCCCCGTCACCCGAGCGGGAGACTCTCAACGTGAACAGAATGGACACCCCCGATAGAAGCAGAATCAGGCCCCACGGCGACGACGCCAGCGTGCTGATCGTCGATGACGAGCCTCAGACGATCCGGCTGATGCTCGAGATCCTGGCGCGCCGGGGAATCGTGGCCCGATTGGCCACCGATCGGAAGGCCGCGCTCGATGCCCTGGAGGGAAACGGTTGCGATCTGGCTTTCCTCAGCACAGCCATGGCGAGCCCCGCGGCACACGCCGGCAGCTTCAGGCTGCTCGCCGAAATCCGGGCCATGGCGCCCGAGATGCCGGTGGTAATGGTGGGCACTGCCGCCGGCGCCGCCGGGGGCGACGGCCTGCTCCACCTGGGAACCCAAACGGCGGTGCGGGCCATTCAGGCGGGTTGTCGCGACTTCCTGCTCAAGCCCCTGGACGCCCGGGTGCTGGACAACCTGTTGGAGAGTCTGCTGCCCAATCGTCGAGTGGCGACAGCGGCGGCCGCCCGGGAGGGAGACCACCATCTGTACCGGATCGTGGGCCGAAGCCCGAGACTCGTACAAACGATCGCGCTGGCCGAGAGGATCGCGCCCACCTCGGTGCCCATTCTGATCAGCGGCGAAAGCGGAACCGGCAAGGAGCTGATCGCCCTGCTGATTCACCACAAGAGCCGGCGGGCTCTCGGGCCCTTCGTGCGGGTCAACTGCGCCGCCTTGAGCGACAGTCTGCTGGAGAGCGAGCTGTTCGGCCATGAGAAGGGCGCCTTCACCGGCGCCTATGCGCAGCGCAAGGGCCGCTTCGAGAGGGCCCACGGCGGAACGCTCCTGCTGGACGAGATCACGGAGACCCCGTGCCAGTTCCAGGCCAAGCTGCTGCGGATCATCGAACAGCAGGAGTTCGAGCGCGTCGGCGGCAGCGAGAACATCCACGTCAATGTGCGCCTCGTGAGCACGACCAACCGGGACCTGCTCCAGGAAGTGCAGATGGGGCGCTTCCGCCAGGACTTGTACTACCGGCTCAGCGCCGCACGCCTCGTCGTGGCGCCGTTGCGGGAACGCCGCGACGATCTGGCGGAGCTCGTCTGGCATTTCGTCAATCTGTATGCGAAGGAAGCCCAGCGGCGCATCGAGGCCTTGGACCCCGCGATGATGGAGATCTTCGCGAACTATCCCTGGCCGGGCAACGTGCGCCAGTTGCGCAATGTCGTCCTGACCTCGCTGATCCTGGGCACGGGACCGGTACTATCCTTGGCGGATGTCTCGTGGCTGTTCGATGAGCTCCAGCCGGTGACGCAACCAACGGCCTCTTGCAGATGGCAGGTGGCGGATGGCGGATTGAAAGAGCCCCCCGGGGCCCTTCCTCAATCCGACACCGCCTCGTTGCCCCGTGCCGTTCGGGCCATCCAGAATCCGGCAACGCCTCGTTGCCCCGTGCCGTTCGGGCCATCCGCAATCGGAAGTGTTTCCCTCCAGGAGCTCGAGCGCCAGGCGATCCTGGAGACCCTGCGCCGGACCAGCGGCAACCAGACGCGGGCCGCCAAGGTCCTCGGCATCAGTGATCGAACCTTGCGGGAGAAGATGCGTCGTTACCGCCGGCAGGAGTGTTACGAAAGTGTGAAGTGTGAAGTGTGAAGAAGTGTAGAGTGTAAAGTGTAGAGTTTGAGGTAAGAGGCTTCGCAGGGCCGTTCCGCCAACTCTTACTTCAAACTTCCAACGGCCAACTTCCAACGGGAAAGAGAGAACGCCCCATGGCGGAGCCAGAGAAAAACGAGCAGAGCAAGAGCCCCGAGCTGGAGGTCCCGCTGAACCCGAGCCGGCTGGCCCGGGTTATGCCCTGGCTGGTTCCCGCCGTCGTGGTCGTGGTCCTGGCGGCCGGCGGTTTTCTCGTCGGACGGGGTTTCGGCGTGCGGGGCCCGTCCGGCGCGGCCGGCGGCGCCGAGCACGGTCAGGCGGAACATGCCGCGACCTCGAAGGAACCGGCCTCCCATCCCGGTACAGGCGAAAGCTGGTACTTCGACCTCGAGCCGATCGTGGTCAATCTCAATGAGCCCGGCGTAACCCGGTACGTCCGCGCCGGCCTGACCCTGGAGATGAGCAGCACTATGGACGAGAAGGAGGGCCGGCCCTACCTGGAACAACGCACCACCCTGATGAAACATGCGCTGACGTTGTTCCTGTCGAACCAGACCATCGAGGACGCCCGGGGCGAGAAGAACCTGACGCGCATGCTGAACCAGATCGTCGCGGCTCTCAACGCCGCCGTGTTCCCCGGGAGCAAACCGCGCATCCAGGCGGTCCTGTTCAAGGAGTTTGCCATTCAATGATGGGCCCCTCAGCCAATGATGTCAATCGAGCCAGGATCGGCCGGCTTCTGGCGGCCGTCGGCTCGCGGCCCACGCCGGACCCGGCGCCGCCGGACGTGACGCCGTACGACTGGCGCGATCCGCATGTCTTCACGACCGCCCAGCGTCAACGACTCGTCCAGGCGCTGGGCCAGGTGGCCACCCAGATGGCGGAAGTCTTTGGGCGTTCCCGCCCAACGCCCGTCGAGGTCGTGCTTGAGTCTCTCACGCAGCATTTCGCCGCGGGTCTGTGCCGTCACCTGGAGCTCCAAGACGATTGGTGCGTGACCTTTGGTCCCGAAAAGGGCCCGCCTTGTGGTTTCGCATTCCTCACACCGCCCAGCGCGATGGCGTGGGTCACCGGGCTGCTGGGCGATACGGATACGGCCCGCGCTCCGGACCAGGCCCTATCCACACTGGAGGAATCGCTGCTGTCCGATCTCGTGTCGGCACTGCTCGGTGTATTCCTGACCCCCTTGCGAGCACCGCACAATCTGCGCCCCATCGATCCCTTGGGCAAGGGTCCGCCCGGCGTTCAGTTCGAGCCGGCCGAGGCACTCTGTCGCGCCGTCTTCCAGGTCAAGAACTCCGCGGGAGGTCCAGCCTCCGAGATCATCATGGTGCTGCCCTGCAGCCGCCTGGCGGCCCTCGCGGGCCAACCGGCGGCGGCCGCACCACGGTTGTCGCCGCAGGAACTGTCCCAGACCCTGATGACACACCTCCAGGAGATGCCGGTGGCCATCCGGGCCGTGCTCGCGTCGACCACGCTGACATTCCGGGAGATCCTGGATCTCGGCCCCGGCGATATTCTGCTGTTCGATAAACCCGTCACGGGCCTGGCAGACCTGGTCATCGACGGGCGTGCCGCCTTTCACGGCCGGCCCGCCCGCGCGCTGGGACAGCACGCCCTGGTCCTCGTCGGCTGAAGCAAAGAAAGGATACCCACAACCATGCCTGATACGATCGACGCTCCGATCCAGAACGAAGCACAGGGGCGCAGTGAACCGCCGGTCCCGGCCCAGGCTCGGCCCCAGGTCCGTGAGGTTCAGTTCGCCGAGGCGCCGCCCGATGCCCCCGGGGCTGCCGCCGGCCAGTTCGACATTCTGCTCGACATGAGTGTGCCGGTCACCGTGGTGCTGGGAGAGATCCAGATCCCGATCCGACGACTCCTCCAGTTGGGCCCCGGTTCGGTGCTCAAGCTCGAGAAGCCCATCGAGGCGCCGGCCGAGCTGCATCTGAAGAACTCGAAATTTGCCGAGGTCGAGGTCGTCGTGGTCGAGGACCGGTTCGCCGTACGGATCAAGCAGATCCTCGGAGCCGGGACACAACCCAACGCCACCGGAGCGTAGTCGCATGGCATCTGAGCAGGGCATGACAGCCAGTTTGCCGGCCGGCGCGGCCGTGGATGAGCGCGTGGCCAACTTCCCGTTCGCCTCGTACACGAACGTGATCCTGGCGGTCGGGCTGGTCACGATCCTGGCGACCATGATCGTGCCGCTGCCGACCATGCTGCTCGACCTGCTCCTGGCCTGCAGCATCTCGCTGGCGATTGCGGTGCTGATCGTCACGCTCGCCTCCCGCGAGGCCCTGGAGTTGTCCGCGTTCCCCTCCCTGCTGCTGTTCACGACGCTGTTTCGTCTGTCCCTGAACGTCGCCTCGACGCGTTTGATCCTTCTCCAGGGCGACGCCGGCAAGATCATCTACACCTTTGGCAGCTTCGTCGCGGGCGGCAGTGTGGTGGTCGGCCTGGTGATCTTCCTGATCCTCGTCGTCATCCAGTTCATCGTCATCACCAAGGGCGCCGAGCGCATCAGCGAAGTCTCCGCCCGCTTCACCCTGGACGCCATGCCCGGCAAACAGATGGCGATCGACGCCGATTTGAACGCCGGTGCGATTACCGAGACCCAGGCGAACGAACGCCGTGCCAAAATCGTCAAGGAGAGCGAGTTCTACGGGGCCATGGATGGCGCCAGCAAGTTCATCCGGGGCGACGCCAAGGCCGGCCTGATCATCGCGGCGATCAATATCATCGGCGGCATCGCGATGGGCTACTCCCGCGGCCTGACCGTCACCAACGCCATCCGGACCTACGCGATCCTGTCCATCGGCGACGGTCTGGTCAGCCAGATCCCTTCCGTGATCATTGCCGTCAGCTCGGGCTTTCTGGTGACGAAAATCTCGTCGAGCCATAGCGTCGGCCAGGACCTGTCCAGGCAGTTTCTCCGGGCCGGACAGCCCCTGATGACCGCCGCCTGTGTCGTGGCGGCCATGGCCCTGGTGCCCGGGATGCCCAAGATCCAGTTCTTCCTGCTGGCCGCCGGCACGGCGCTGGTCGGACGCATGGCCACCAAGGCCGAGAAGACCCCCCTGAAGCCGGCGCCGGCCGAGAAGAAGAAGTCGGACAAAGAACCGGTCGAAGATCTGCTGGACATGGATCGCGTCTCCGTGCACGTGGGGGTGCGTCTGATCGGCATGGTCGATCCGCGCCGGAGCAACACGATTTTCGATCGCATCGGCGCGCTGCGCCGGCAGTTCGCCCAGCAGATGGGCATCATCATCCCGCTGGTGCGGCTGCGGGACGACCTGAACCTGGAGCCGAACGCCTACGAGATCCGGCTCTCGGAGATCGCTGTGGCCAAGGGCTTCCTGGAGCCGGACATGTTCCTGGCCATGGATGCCGGGACCGTCCAGGAGAAGGTCGAGGGCATCAAGACGACCGAGCCGGTCTACGGGCTGGCGGCCCTGTGGATCACTCCAGCCAACAAGGAGAGTGCCGAGCTGCGCGGGTACACGGTCATCGACCCCGAATCCGTGTTCATCACCCATCTGTCGGAGACGCTCAAACGGCACGCCGATGAGCTGCTCACCCGCGAGGACGTCCAGCTCCTGATCGACCGGCTGCGCAAGAACCAGCCGTCCCTGGTGGGCGAGGTCGTCGGCACGGAGGGGGATGTCTCCGTCGGCATGTTGCAGCGCGTCCTGCGGAACCTGCTGCGGAGTGGTCTGCCGATCCGGGAGCTGACGGCGATCCTCGAGGCCCTGGCGGAACACGCCTCCAAGACGAAGAACGTCGCGACCCTCACCGAGATGGTGCGCAAGTCGCTGAGCCGGACGATCACCGAGCAGTATCGCGACACGACCGGCAAGGTGACGGCGATCACCTTCGATCCGGCCTTCGAGCACCAGTTGACCTCGACCCTGCGCCAGGAGGGCGGGGAGCTGATCCTGAGCGCCCCGGCGGAAACCGCCCTGGAGCTGCACCGGCGCACTGCGGATGCCTGGAAGTCGGTCATGGACCGGGGCAAGGACAAGGCGGTGCTCCTCTGTGACGCCCGGCTGCGGGCGCCGTTGGCGCAAATGCTGTCGCGCAGCCTGCCCATGCTGCCGGTGATCGCGTACGATGAGATCGTGCTGGGGACCGAAGTCGAGCCCCTGGAGACGATTGCAGCGATACCGGATGAAATGACGATACAAGAAGTGTAAAGTGTGAAGTGTTGCGTGGGACGTGTAACGTGTGAAGTTGGAAGGAAGAGGCTTGGCATTGCCTGGCGTCAGTTCTTACTTCACACGTCACACTTCAAACTCAGGGGTTAGGCATGCTGTTTCAGATACGACCGATTGCGGTGAGCGCGGCGGTTGTCTGCTTCTTCGTGATCGGCATGGTTGGCGCTGCCGCCGGTTTGTCACCCGGCACGTGCTGCAAACGAGCCGTGCTGGGAGCGGCGCTTGCTTATGTCGCCGGCGGCCTGGCGGCGCGGGCCATCCATGCCATCTTGACCCAGGCGATCATCGCGGATCAGGTCCGCAAGGAAGAGCCGGGTGAAAACAAAGGCTGAACAATATCCCGAAACGAACGAGCAGCCGGCCGTCCCGACCCAACCGGGCAGCAGCGATCACCTGAAATCCGTGGCCGTGCGTACCTACAACGGGCACCGGCCGGGCCAGATCGGTGAGACCGAGATCCTGCGGTTGTTGCCCCTGGTGCGGAAGATCGCCCGTCGGGCGGTCACGTACCTCAAGCCGCCGCTGTCGTTTGAGGATCTCGTCTCGGCGGGCACCGTCGGCCTGCTCAAAGCGGCCCGGGACTTCGACGCCGCGCATCAGGCGGAATTCAAGACGTACGCCTACATCCGGATCAAAGGCGCCGTGCTCGATGAGCTGCGCCGGGCCTCCCTGCTGCCGTCGGGCGTGAATCGCCAGATCCGCGCCGCGCTGGAGCTCAGCCGCACGATCGCCGAGCAGACCGGCAAGCCGCCGGCCGACGAGGAGTTGGCCGAAAAGCTGGGCATCTCCCTCCCGGATCTCTACGAACTGTTCGAGAGTGCCCGGGCGCAGCGGTTCGCTTCCCTGGACGCGCTCGACCAGGACCAGCCCGCTCTCGGCGACCTGTTGGCCACCGCGGACACCCAACAGCCCGACCGCCTGCTGGAACAAGCCGAGCTGGTCGATGAGCTCACGCGGGCCCTGCGCGAGCTCGACGAGAGACGCCTTCAGGTCGTCATCCTCTACTATCACCAGCACCTGACCATGAAGCAGATCGCGGATGTCCTCGAAATCACCGAAAGCCGCGTCAGCCAATTGCATGCCAGCGCACTTTTCAGTCTGTCCGGGAGATTGGAGCAGTGGAAAGATGGCAGATAGCGATTTCAATTCGGTCAAACCCGTGGAGAATCTCCCAACCGTCGCGGCTCTGAACTCCACCGGGCAGCGGCAGGAACGCCGGCGTCGGCAGAATCCGCGTCGCCAGGAGGCAACGCCCCGCGCAAGGCAGTCAGAGGAGGATGACCAGAAGAAGCCCTCGGGCCCCCAGGATGATGGACACATGATTGATTACTGCGCGTGACGCACCCGGAGCCGGACCAGCCGCCCGAGGAAGCTGCGAAAGGTGAAAGACAATGCCAAGGATCGTGCGACATATTCTGAAGGGTGAGGAAGTGGTCCGCGCGGAGCCCTTCCTTCTGGGGACCGAGCCGCGAGTCGAGCCCCCGGCCGCAGGGCCGCCGTCCGGCGCCGGCGCCCCGCAGGCGAAGATCACCCAGACCCACCCGGAATATGCCGTAATCGAAGTCACCTGTCCCTGTGGTAAAACAACTCACATACGTTGCGATTACGCGCAACAGTCGCCGTGATGGAGAAGAACACGATGGCAGCAGGAACCAAACTCGTGGCGTTATCGCTGACGGCGTTGCTGGCCGTGAGCGGCTGTACCACCCCCGCGGCTACGACGGCGGCCGCCGGCGCCCAGACGCAGTCGGGCAAAACCACCGCCCAACGTTTCCAGGACGCGTCCCTGGAAGGCCGCACCGCCGTGGACTCGGCCATCGAGCTTTCCGAGAAGTATGCGACCTTGTCCGATCAGACGGCCACGCTGCGCCAGGACAACCAGCGCCTCACGACCGAAAACGAGGGCTTGCGCCAGCAGGTCGCCTCGCTCGAAGCCAGGATCAAGCAAACGCAGAAGGAGCTCGGCGAAGCCAACGAGCTGCTGATCGAGATGCTCACGGAGCTGAACACCTGGAAGAGCAATGTCCTGGGTTTCCGCGGGGAGATGCGCCAGGCGGCCCAGGCACAGTTGGAGGCCATGCTCAAGATCCTGGAAATCCTCGGAGGCCAGTCCGAGGCCGAGGTCCTGGAGCGTCAGCACGCCGGGACACTGAGGCCGGATGTGAACGATGTGACCCAAACCGCCGAGCCCCCCACGCCGATCCAAGGAGAACTCCATGGGGCCAAGTGAGTCCTGGGGCGCACGTGAACAGAGGATTCGGGCTTGCGAAAGACGCCGACGTTCTCGGCTGCCGGCCGCGGGCCTCGGACTCATGGCGACCTTGGTGCTGCTTCTGACCTGCGGCTGCGGGTCCGAGCAGACAGAGAAAGCCATGGCCGGATCCTATTACTTGAGCCTGCACAAGGACTTAGGCAAACTGGGCCGCGTAGCTGTGGTGGAGATGGACACCGCCTCCAGCTACCCGGAGATCACCGGCGCCGTCACCAATGAGCTGTTCCTGGAGATCCAGAAGAAACAGGTCTTCGGCGTGACGGTCATCACGCAAGAGAACCCGGCATGGCGCACGCTCCGGCAGAATCTCGACTCCCTCCAGGCACTGCGCCAGTTGACGGCAGTCCGCGACACTCGCAACTGTAATGGTCTGCTGCTGGGAACGGTC
>JALORE010000288.1 GCA_025459125.1 Planctomycetota bacterium
CATTGAGCAGGTAATTGCCGCCTTTGCTCACAATGTCGACGAGTTTGAAACAGATGTCTTCGGGGGTCTTCCAGTTGTGGTCGTCCTTCTTGAAACCCCAGGTGTCGTTGATCGTGGCCGCAGTTTCCCAGGGCCCCGGAGTCACGGTGGGGGGAATCTCGTTGTCGCCCCGAGATTGATAGTCGTTGTACCCGCCGGGACCGAGCCGGCTGTTGATCAAGACATCGGGCTGAATCGAGCGGACCAGATCGGCGATCCGTTGGCTTCGTGCGGGCGTCATCAACGTCGGCACGTCAAACCAGATCAGGCCGATGGGACCGTAGTTGGTCAGCAGTTCCCGCACTTGCGGCATCGATTTGTCGCGGAGGTACTGATCGAAGTCTTTTTGACTATTGGGGGGGAAGTCCCAGTCGTTGTTGGCGCCGTTCGGCTCGTGCCAGTCGGTGGCCTGCGAATAGTAGAAACAGAGCTTCAGGCCGCGCCGGGCACAGGCTTCCTGGAGTTCCTGGAACGGGTCACGCTGCCACGGCGTGGCGTCATAGACGTTGTACCGGCTGACCCTGGAATGGTACATGGCGAAGCCGTCGTGGTGTTTGCAGTCATAGACCACGTACTTCATGCCGGCATCCACGGCGAGTTGTGCCCAGGCATCGGCGTTGAACTTCGTCGGGTTAAACTGCGCGGCAAGCTGTTCATATTCCTTCACCGGAATCTTGGCGCGGTTCATGATCCATTCGCCGATGCCCTTGATCGGTTTGCCCTTCCATTCGCCGGCAGGGATCGCATAGAGGCCCCAGTTAATGAAGAGACCATACTTGGCCTCGTGAAACCACTGCAGGCGGGCCGCACGCCTCTCGTCCTGCTGTTTCACCTGTTCCAGCGATTCCGGGAGTTTCGCGCCGGGCGGGTAGACCTGGAATTCCTCGATAGTGGGGACTTCGTCTGCTTTGCGGATGTTCAGACGGACATACCGGGTGCGGACGGGGGGGAAGTCGAAGACCCGCCGGCCGGCAAGGGTCGAGCCGTGACAGAGCTCCTTCCAGACATCGCCATCCCGGTATTCGATGGCGAATTCCTGGGTGCGGTGGTACCCGAGTTCCATGACCACGGCGCGCCCGACCGGCGTTTCCCGAACCAGGTCGATTTCCAGCCAACCGCTGCGCGAGTTCGGGGCCGCGCCCCAGCGCGTGGATTCATCGCCGTCCACGCCTTTGTCCGCCTCGTAGCCCGGCCCCCAGACGCTGGAGGCTCGGGCCGGCGTCGTCGCCGGTTGCGGGAGCGGCCGGCCGGGGAAGAAGTAGGCGAGGGTGGCGATGTTGCGGTCGTTGCCCTGGAACGACTCGAAAGGCCGGCTCAAGTACGTCTCGACCGGCAGCGGCAGGGAATCGGGATTCGGCCTGCTGAACCCGTAGATGCCGTAGTCCGCGTTGGCGGCATCGGAGACAATCTTGCGGGCATCGTGACGGTCGCCCCAGCCGACGACGCAAAGCAACTGGCGTGCCTGCGGGCCCAACATCGAGGCGACGCCGCGCAGCGCTTCCGGCGTGCCGCTCTCGTCCATCATCCAGTCCACCTCCCGCAGCATCCGCGCGCCGGCAATGGCAGGATCATTGACGTTGTTGCACGAGAGCCAGATGATAGATTTTGGGTTCACGCGTTTGGCGGTAGCGTGGATCCGGTCCCAGCACCGGTCAATCGCTTTACGTTCGTAGGCGAGCTTGGCCTCCGGGCTGAGTTGGTCCTCGCCCGGAAACGGCTGCCCTGTGAGTTTCTCGAACAGTCGTTTCTCAGCCGCGAGCCACTGGCCGTGGCGTGCCTGGTCGCTGGGGTTCCACACCCAATCCACCATGAAACCGTCCATGCCGGATTTGACCAGCGCCTCCTCGATGGCGCCGGCGAGATATTCCAGGTACTCGTCGGTGAACGGCAGGTGGTATGCGCTCGGTGTGCCGTAACTGAATTCCGGGTGCTCAGCGCCCCAGCGGGTGTTGGCGCCGACGCAAAAATACCCCATGACCTTCATCCCTTGGGCGTGGCCGAGACGGACGACGTCCGGCAAGAAATCATGTTTCAGTCCCGGTTGCGGCGGGATCTTGCCACCCTTGTACCACGAATAGCCGTTGCACGAGACGGCGAACGTCTGGATCACGTTGGCGCCGAGCGCTTCGTACCAGGCGACGTGCCGCGCAGGGTCCGCATCGGCCCACCATCCCGGCTGGGCGAAACCATTGGGGCCGCCCGGTCCCCAGTTGAAATCCACGCAGAACGCGCGGATGGGCTCCGGCAAGGCTGCCCCGGTGCGGATCATCTCACCGACCTGACGCAGCGTGGCGACGTCGATGGCGCGGAGATTGCCGTGGTAGTCGGGCCCGACATCGAGAGAGAAAATATTGCCGTACTTCACCGCGCCGAGATAGTCCCGGTAGATGCTCTTGGCCGAGCGGCACAGGGCATCGTGCTGTGGCAGCGAGTAGAACCACATGGCGCCGCCCTGATGCGGCGGCAGGATGGGGTAGGTGAACTCCGCCAGCCGATAATCCTTGCTCGGGGCATCCTTCATGTGAGGCCCCGCCGCGGTGTGGTCGGTCAGCGGTCCCGGTTTGCCCATTTCGCCGAGACGGATGTCAGCGCCCTGCTGGTCGCCGTGATTGAAGCCGATGAAGCAGCCGGGCTGAAACGATTTGCACCACGCCAGGGTCTCCGCGTGACTGAGACCACCGTCGCCCACCGCATGGTCGAACCAGATGTACTCGATGGGGCCGTAGCGCGTGAGCAGTTCCTTCAACTGCGCCTTCTTCATCTCCGGATTCTTGCCCTCGCCGGCTTTCCAGCCTTTGCCGTCCACCGCCCCGGGCCAATTCCAGTCGCCTTCCGAGAAATAGAGCGCGAGCGTGATGCCGTACTTGTCGCAGGACTTCCGCAAGGCGGCGAGCACGTCGCGGCCCAGCGGCGCCTTCGTGACTTTGCGGTCGGTGGTCTGCGTGTCCCAGAGGCAGAAGCCGTCGTGGTGCTTCGTCAGGAACAGGATGTACCCCATCCCCGCTTCTTTGGCCGTGCGCGCCCATTGATCGGTGTCCACGTCCGTGGCCCGGAAGAACGAAACGTCCGTCACGCCCGGCGTCCACTCCTTGCCGGAGAAGGTGCTGAACGACCAGCAGATGAACATGCCCCAACGGAGATTCTGCAACTGCTCGGCGCGGCGGGCCCTATCGACTCCGGCCGGGTCAGCGCCCAGCGTCGCCAGCATTATCGACAGACAACAGAGAAGAACAAGACATCTCATGACTGTTCTCCGGTTTGCTGTTTGGGTTTCCATTTGGCTCTTTGTACTTCGCCGCGTCCTTCTTCGCAAGCAGAGGAAGCACATCCTTCCAGCGCGGGGGAGGGGGCTACTTTGGAGCACGTTAGGTCGTGGTTGGAAGACTTCGCACGCGACTACGCGCCGCAAGGCATCAGGAACCTCGCGATGCCCAAGATCGCTGCGGGCCTCGGGGGATTGGACTGGAATGTGATCCGAGACCTCATCGAGGGCCTGTTGGGCCCTCTTCCCGTGGCGGTCTACGTTTACGAAGAGTTCGTTCGAGGATTGAAAGGCCAAGAGCCGCCGCTGTGAGAAGCCGGCACTGCTGCGAAGGGATGGGGATCTTCCGTCGGCCGGCACCACCACCGCAGAAAAGACAGGCCCACCCCGTCGATGATCCTGTGTGGGCCCGTGCTGCTCAATTGTCTTCCTGAGGGTCAGACCATGGCTTTGAGGTTCTTCAGCGGCCGGATCTTCACGACATTCCGCGCCGGCTTGGCCTTGAACATGGTTTCCTCGCCGGTGAAGCGATTGATCCCCTTGTGCGCCGGCGTGGCGGGTTTTCGCACGACCACCAGCTTCATCAGGCCAGGAACGGTGTAGACCCCGGGGCCATTGCGGCCCAGGCTCTTCTTGATCTGACCGGTCATCGCCTCGAAGACGGAACCGACCTGCTTTCTGCTCAGCCCGGTCTTCTCGGCGATCCCCGCCATGATCTCGCTTTTGGTCATCGATTTTGCCGGTACCTTCTTTGCGGTTGCAGTTGCCATCGTACTGGGCCTCCTTGCACGAAACATGAAACTATCCGAACACGCGATGGAATCCGCTCCGTCACCGCGGAAACCGTGAAGATACGTACCCGCTTTCGGGCCGTCTGTCAAACAAGAATACGAGATAGACAGCAAGGGGCATCGGTTTGCGCAGCTACCCCCGTACGCGTGGCCGGTCCCATTTAGTACCCTGCCAATCCCTGATCACGCCGTTCGCGAAGCGCAGTCTGGACACCCCGCCAGGGGGGATTCGGCTGGTGGAGACTGTCCGCCGTTGAAACGGCGGTCTCCCTGCCATATCAGCGACCGCTGAGCAGCGGTCATTGAAACCTGTCTGCCTGCGCCGCCCTTGGCATAACCTCCCTCCAGTACAGGACTTATGAGATGGAATATTCTGCCAAAAGTGCAGATAACAAGCCATCTGGTTGTAGTCGGGTTGTAGGGATTTGGCCGATGCGAAGCGAGTCTATTTCAGACACATTGCACCCTCAATTTCTGCGCTGACAGACCGACAAACGCCTGGGGCAAGCGAGGCGGCTGTCTCATCAGGCGGACATGTTGTCCGACGCTTCACGGACTTGTCGGTGCCCAGTTCAGGGGCTCGGGTCAGCCTTCCTCCACGACCTTCAGCCCCATCAGGTGGGCCAAATGACGGATGCTCTGCGTGTGGTCCCCGTAATAAGCGACGCGGTGCAAAGAGGCATAGTAGTCCTTTGCGCTGCCGCCCAGCGCACCGCCGCCCCAGTTGTCCAGCAGCCTGTCAGCGTTATCCACCTCGGCGACGAGTTCCGTCCGGCAGCCTCGTTCTTCACCCTTGGGGACCTTGGGCACCTCGATGATCTTGCCGGTGAACATCAGCAGGGTGTCGAGATGGACCAGTTTGGTGAAAGTGACCTCTTGCCCGATGCGATAATGGACCTCGGTCACCGCGCCACCACGGACCTCCGCGTGCCGGCGGAGCAGATAAGGCGCCTTCGGCCCCGTGGGCCCCTCCATTCTCAGCGGGGCCGAGCAGTGGGACAGATGAAAGGCGTTCTTGGCGGTGTCCACGCCACCGGCGTTGCCCAGAAAGCCGGCCCGGTTGAGCGCGTGCTGGAAGATCAGCATGGTCAGCAGGCAGTCCATGTCTCCATCGCAGGCCGCGGGGATTCCTCGATCGTTCAGGCGTGAAAAGCCCAAACAGGGGAAGCCCCGCGACAGCCAGCCCATGCACGTTCCCACACACAGGCCATCCACGCGGTTCTCGGCGATGAGCTGGTCCAAGGTCAGGCTGGCCCGCGCGGCCTTGCGGACGTCCTCCTCGTTTGGCTCGACGATCCCCTCGGCCTCGTCCAGCCACTGCTTGGCCCTTGCCTCTGCAGTCCGCTCATCCACATTGGCCACGACGTCGTCGTACCGTCCGTCGGCGACGGCAACCATTTCCACGCCCAGCCGCTGTTTCACTTTCTCGGGTGTGTAGGACTCGGGCGTGCCCTTGAATGGCCCAGAGACGAGTACCCGGCTCCGTCGCAGAAGCGGGATTACCCTGAGCAACGAGGCGGCTCGTTCCAGCTCATCATAATCGCTGCTGTTGAACAGGGTGATTCGGTGTCCTTCCTCACGCCATGGGTTCACCAGACACCAGTCGTGTCCACCGAGGACCGGCACGTGAAAGACGGCCACCGGCCGTCCCTGTTTGAAGATGGCAGGCATCACGGCGTTGTCACTGTTGAAGTTGCTCAGGCCGAAGATGTCGGCGCTGATTGCCAGCACGGGGGCATTGGGACCTGCCTTTGTCAGCAACTGGGCGGTCTGTTCGGCGGTGCTCGCCCGGCCGATGATGAACTCCACGTTCCCCAGGTTCTTCTCCGCCTCGGCCAGACGCTTCGTGATGGGTGCGAGATCGGCTTCGGAAAGGCCCCAACTCCTGCCTCCCGGCTCGCCGGCAATGATCACGCAGATCCGAACCTTGGAGTCCCGCGCCGGCGGGGGGCTTGACAGGCCGCTCGCCGCTGCCAAATGACCCGCTGCCAGCGTTATCCCGCCCACCGCACCTGCTCCAATCAGCTGTCGCCGAGTGCAATGTACACACATGAGCTGTCTCCTGACACATCAATCTCCGACTACTCGCTGCCTACGATCGTACTGATGATGGGTCGAATCTGCAACGATGCAGATGATCGTACAGGTATGGTCCCGGCAATTCCAGGGAAGAATGACTGATAAAGCAGCCGTCGGGCCCCGCCACAGCCGAGGACACACATCTACTCCGTCGATGACAGCCACGGCATTGCGGACCGCATGGCCAGCGAGGGCGTCTACGGGGCGCCGGCCCACAAGGATGCCGGCAGAACGGCTGGGAGCAATTACGAGAGCGGCTCCCCTTGGGGGGATCGCTTCATAGCTCATCTAACAGGGGCGCGCGGGGGGCCCTCCCTCTATCACCTCAGGGTGTTGGTTCAATCGCCCCTGTTCCATGACGGCGGAGATGGCGAAGCCGTCTGCCAGGGCGATCGCTGCCCAGAAGCACAGCTCCAAAGCGATGAGGCGGAGCGGCTCTCCGAACTGGTTGAAGGGCGTGAAGAACTCCCAGAAGAGGAATGTCATCAGAAAGACAGTCAGGGCGAAGGAGAGTCCGCGTCTCGCGATTCCGGTGGGCCACGCCGGGCTGACCCAGCGATACAGATAGGCATGGCCAACGCCGAAGAGAATGAGGCCGAGAACGATCGGAATGGGACGATGGACAACCAACGGGAGGGGTTCGATCTGTGTCCAGACGGCGATGAGTTTGCTGCTCTGGACGGATGGGTCCAGGAGGATTCCATCGGCGTGGACACCGAACCCGAGCAACCGGAAGGTGAGCAGCATAGCCAGGTTCATCGCGCATCCGCCTGCAACTCCGGCGAGAACGGTTCGGGGGTGGGTCGTCTTCATGTTCATCCTTCGTCAAACGTGACAGGTCACTGACGCGAGACCGGCCAAGGGTCTCGCATGCGAGGGAAACCGATTGTTCGACATCCTAACATGCCGCGAGGTGCGGGGTCAAAGTTCGGTTGTCAAGCTGTCGTCGAGGCTGAGGGTTCGACTCCACTGCACGAACAGAGAAGACACGAGCGATGACGCTACCGCCGAGGCGGCCAGTAATGTCCACGGCGGAGAAGGTAGGTTCCGCAGCCGCTCGCTACCTCGCTTTCCCTGCGGAACGTAGGGCTTTTGGAATCATGACTGACTATCAGGGAGCGCTTGGAGCAGTCCGAGTTCAACATGTAGTTGCCCTCGCCACAACTCGGTAGCATCCGAGATCTTGGCCGGCTCTCGCGTCTCACCCTTGAGCCACTGGAGTCCTTCTTGGGACCAAGTCGCGGCTCCTTTCGTGATGAGGATTCCTTCCCTGGCGAAGATGGCGCGGATGCCATTCTTGAGGCTGGTTCGATATTTGACCAGCCGTTGCCGATGCTTGAGGACCGCCCGTTTTTCGCGTACGATTTTCGGAGGCATATGAACCGTCGGTACCTGGCCCATCGCCGACAGCTTCGCCAATTTGAGGGCATCGTCTTTGTCGGTCTTCTTCTTGACGTTCTTCCACCGCCAGGCCTCGTGCATGGTGTTGGCGACCTCGGTCTCCGTGCCCAAGGCTTGGGTGATGTCGACGATCCAGCCGGCAATACTGCATACCTCCATGACTACCCGATCGGGCTCGGTTCTCACGAGCAGATCGTGAATCTCCTGGGGCGTCGTCTTCACCGTTCCGAAGGTGTGCTCCCCATTGGCCGTGTGGTACTCACAGAACACCGTCTTGTACTTTCCCGGATCCAACGCCAGAATGTCCATTGCCAGACCTCCTTGCTCAGGTGGCTCTCCACGGGAGCGGTCCCACTGACCTGCTCCTCGTCCGTAGCGTACCCTCGCCGCTGGCACTCTCGCCAGCGGCGGGCCTGGCTTGCATAGTTTCCGTTGCACATTCCCTACTGTCCGCCTAAGTCGTTTCCACAAAGGCACTCATGGACTCAGCATTTTGGGCGGATTCGCAGATAAGGGCCGTCGCGGTTGTAGCTCGGTTGTACGGATTTGGTCGACACAAAGAGGGGCCATTTCAGACATATCACAGCCGCAATTGCTGCGCCGGCGGCGTGACGGCAGATTGGGACGAGCGACGGAGTCGAGGCCCAACTCACGGATGAGTGCGGGTACTGCGAACGAAAGGTCAGCACAGGGTAAAGACGGTGATTTCCGGTCTTGCGCTCAGGCGTGTTCTGTCGGCACGGCCACGTCCGCGGTTTGTGTAGAGCTTCTTGCCTTCAACCTCATGCATGTCTGCCTGAATGCCACCGTGGGCGGTTGTACCGCTCGCTGAGTTTGGGTGGTTTGCACTGGTGGGTCCTCAACCGGGGGTAGACGCCACGAGGGGCCGACGGTACAATAGTACCACACGGATGGGCAGCGTAACCGGGCACGGTCAAATGGGAAACGTCCGATCAGTATCAGTTCAACGGAAGGGGTGGATTATGAGAAGGCTACTTGTGACTTGTCTCGTCGTTCTCTTCCTTGTCTCGCTGACGCCATCACTTGCCTTGTCTGGGTGGGAGGAGAAGCAACTCACCTTTGACCCGGACCGGAATCACCAGTTGGACAACAATCTGAACTGGTCTCCGGACTGCCGTTGGGTTGCCTATGACACGCGGGCTTCCTCGGGCGGCATTGGGAACACG
>JALORE010000289.1 GCA_025459125.1 Planctomycetota bacterium
CGGGGGACGGGCGCTTCGCCCAGTCACCCATCTGCCCGGCGGTTTCACCTCCATTCCCAACCCCGAGGAGTTCGGCGGGATTCTCGAGCAACTGAAATCCATCCGGGCGGACGCCGAGGAGGTCGTCTGCGACGTGGCCGTGATCCGCCCGACGGTGAGTATGCAGATGGTTGACAACTTGGACGCTCGACGGGGGCCAAGGACATCGAGCGCCGGCTCAAGAACGCCATCGACACCCTGCACCCGGTCGCAGCGGTTCCCTCCCAGCAGATGACGGCTGGATTACGGGTGACGTTCGGCCGGTTTTGTCAGGAGGACCGACTGCGACAGCCGGATCGGCGGGTGGTTGGTTACGGAGAAGCCTGCCTGCTGCGCGGTCGAGACGGTGCGGTCGAATTCCGGGCGGCTCACATGCTGGATCGGCTCGGTGAGCAGCAGATGCGCACCGGGCTTGAGTAGTTGGTGGATCTCGCGCAGGAAGTTGGCCTGGTTGCCAACCTCGTGGAGCATGGTGAACGCCAGGGCGAAATCGAAGGTTCCGTCGCGCCCGCGCAGGCCAATGGAGTCGGCCGTGGACAGGTGCGTTTCGATGCGCTCGGCCAGCCCGGCCCCTGTGGCACGCCTGCGGAGCACCTTCAACATCCCCGATTGAACATCGACGCAAACAACCTTGCCTTCGGGGCCGACCATCTCGGCCATCGGCAGGCTGAAGTCGCCCATCGCGCTGCCGACGTCGAGGATGGTCTGACCCGGCCGGACGTACGGTGCCAGGATCCGGCAGGGATTCTGCAGCAGCTTCCGCAGCCGGTTGGCCAGGAAGTGACCCGCCCAGACGGGACATACGTGCTCAGCCATGGAGTCCTCGTGACGACGCATCTTGCCGCCGCATGCCGGCCGGTGCTTCCAGGTGCTCACGGAGCGTCTGTATCAGAAGACGCCGCAAGTCGCGGGCGGACTGTCCTGTGCCCGCCGCGGCCCGCGAGGTGAGCCGAAAAAGCCGTCGGAACTCCCGATAGACAGGAACACCTGCCCAGCAGCTCACCGTGCCCAGATAGGCCCGTAAAAGCGGCCGAGCGTGCCGGGACTCGGCCAGCCAGATCCGTAGCAGCCGCTGGATCTGGCCGCGCTGATCTTCCGCGAACTGGGCATACTGCGGGTCCCGATCGCGCAGGGTGGTGTGGGTGCCGGTCCTGAGCCACAGCCGTCTCTCCTCGACATGAAAGAACATGGGTGTCCGCGCGATCATGACCGCCGAATCCTCTCTTCCCACTCCCGATGCAAGTGGGATTCCATCGCTATTCTAACGGTGGCAGCCAGACTTGCCTATCGGGAAGTGCACGCATCCCTGGCTATCATTCGTTCAGATCTTGCCGCAGGAAGAGGATCAGGCCGGCGGCAAAAGCGACCGCGCCGGAGACGCCGCACAGGGCCAGCATTCGCCAGACCTCAGGCTGCCACTGGTACCCCACCCCTTGCGCGAGCTGCCCCACGATCTGCCATGGATACGTAAGGTAGCGGGTAAAGAGGTAGGGATCCAGGCCGACCAGATGCTTGGTGAATTCAATGACATAGAGGGTGCCGATGCTCACGGCGACCGCGGCGCCCGAGCTGCGCACGACTGTGGACAGGAACAAGCCGTAGAAGACGACGGCCGCCAGGGGGATCCAGCTTAAAACCCAGGCCAGCAGGAAGTTCGTGAGGACCGTCTTGAGGGAGTAGATCTCGCCTAGGCTGTCGCCCACGGCACCGAAGCGGTACCGGGCCCGCGCGAGCAGGGCGGACAACAGCAGGGACACGCAGGACATCACGACCATGTAGAGCAGGCCGGTGACCGCTTTGGCCACGAAGAACTCCCACCGGGACAACGGGGCCGCCAGGGCCGCACGGATCGTGCCGGAGCGGGTCTCGTCCGACATGAGCATCGCGGCGAACACCAGCACGAAGATCAGCGCGATATCGGCAAACACCAACTGCATGGACAAGGCCACGTATCCCCAGGCGTTCGCGGTATCGGCGGCGCCGATCTCGGCCATGACAACGTACGTGAGGACGCAGATCAGGGCCCCCATCAGCAGGCCGAAGTACGGCAGCCTGCGCCGCGTCGCCTTGACAATTTCGTTTCGCAGCAGGGGCAGGAGTTGATTACGCATGCCCATGGTCTCCCGTAATCGAAAGAAAGAACTCCTTGAGTGTCTTCTGTCTCGGATACAGGGCACAGATGCGAAAGCCGGCCTGGAGCAGATACAGGTTGAGCCAGGCGGAATCCTCGGCGCCCAGCATGATGTCCAGCGTATCGGGAGCGACCGCTTCCACGTGCTTGATCGGCGCCTGGGCCCGCAGCCACCGCGGCTCGGGAACCTTGCCCACGAAGGTCGCGCGGACGATGTGCTCCTGGGGTTTGAGGATCTCCCGGACGTTGCCCGAAGCGACCAGATGGCCCTGGTTGATCACGAAGACGGTGTCACAGTATTCCTCGACCTCGTATAACAGGTGGCTGGAGATAAAGACCGTCAGCCCATCGTTTCGGACCCGTTGCTGCAGGAACCCCAGGATCTCACGGGTTCCCTCCGGGTCCATGCCGTTGGTGGGTTCGTCGAGGACCAGGAGTCTCGGTCGGCCCAGCAAGGCCCGCCCGATGCCCAGTCGCTGCTTCATCCCCTGCGAATACGTACGCACTTTGTCCTGCTGACGGTCGGCCAGGCCGATGCGCTCGAAGATCTCGTCGATGTCATGCTTCCGGACGCCGCCGAGGATGCGGGCGGCCAGTTGCAGGTTCCGCCGCGCGGAGAGGTATTCGTAGAAGGCCGGCGCCTCCACCATGACGCCGACCGACCGAATGGCCCGCTTGAAGTCCCGGCGCAGGTCTGCGCCGAAGATGCGGATGCGGCCGCTGTCCGGATGCACGAGGCGCGGGATCAGATAGAGCGTCGTGCTCTTGCCCGCGCCATTGGGGCCGAGGAAACCCACCATTTGTCCGGACGGGACCTCGAGCGAAAGGTGCTCCACCGCGTGGATGCGTCCGAAACGCTTGCACAGGTCCTCCAGGGCCAGGGCGGGTGTCACTTGGGGGCTCCTTTCTGTGGGGCGGACTGGGACAGATAGATGGTGACCTGTGCCTCCATCGGCTTCTGGGTCAGCAGGTCACAGATGCCGTCGCCGTTGAGATCGGCCGTCACCATCCGGTGGGCGTCGATGGGTGCGGCGAAGCTCAGCACCGGTCCGGTCTGGAAGAAACCACCGCCCCGCGAGTTCAGATACACGTCGAGTTGCTCGGGACCGCGCGTGACGAGGAGATCCGGGTGGCCGTCGCCGTTGAAATCGCCGTCGATCAGGAAGAGATCGGAGACCCCCACGTCTTCTCGCAATATCATGCTCGTGACGCCCATCTGGAAATCGGGGCCGCCGGCATAGTCGCGGTCCGTGCCCGAGCGCACCGTCAAGAGCCAGTCCACACCGACGGACACGACCATGTCGACCAGGCCGCTCCAGGAGGTGACTTGCGTCTTGAGGGCCACAAGGACCAGCTCGCCGCGGCCGTCGCCGTCGAGGTCGCAGAAGGGCGAGACCTCCTGCCGGTGATTCACGCGGATCGGCAGGCCGCTGTGGCGGAGCACCTGCGTCGGCCGGGCCGGCAGATGCCCGTCGGGCCCGCGCAGCAGCAGCAGAATGGTGATCGTGGGACTGATGTTGCCCACCGTTCTCCAGATGACGAGATCCTCCCGCCCGTCGCCGTTGACATCCTGATGGCGCACGACGTAGTGGCGCCACTGGGCCTCCCGGGTGATCCTCTCGATCAGCTCCCGGGCGGCGTCCCTCTTGGCATCCTCCTCCGGATCCGGGCGGTCCGACGGCCGCGCACGGATGGTCTGGCGCACCTCCAGGCAGAAGGCCGGCGCCGGTCCCATCATCCCGTTCTCTGTTCGCACGTGCCACGTCGTTTCCACGGGGGCCAGGTCCACCGTCCTGGCGATGTGCCAGGCACCATCGGCGCCCTTCTCATAGAGAGCGGCACGATCTTCCGTGACCACGGGAAGCGCCGTGTCGGCGTCTTTCGCCCGGGGAACGCCCGGCGTAACACGGAGGCGGTCGTCCGCGAATACCTGTCGGGCTTCGATAAGCCTCTGGGGCGACGGTTCAAAGGCCCCGTCCTCCTGCCGAAGGTAGACCAGCCCGGTCGGCGTGGAGATCACCAGTTCTGGGCCCGGGTGCGGGTCAACGTCCTGCATGGCGATCCAGGCGGTCCGCTCCGGCAGCGTCACGGTCTGGTCGGGCCTGGCCGCAAAGCCGGTGTTCCGCTGGCGATAGACCTGCATCTTGTTCTGGGCGGGCAGTAGCACCAGCAAATCCGTCCGGCCGTCCGCCTCGACGTCCAGGAGGTGCACCGCGATCCACCAGGGCTGGTCGGTGGGAATGCTGATCGTCTGCCGTTGGAACTCCACCGCGCCGGCGGCGCCGGCCCACAGCAGCAACAACGCCGAACTGACGTGCCCCCAGCTCATGGCGCCCTCTTCCTATGGTGTGTGACTGATGAAGACACGAAACGCCTCCTGCGTGCCCAGCTTCATGACGAGATCGCTGCGGCCGTCGCCGTTGAGGTCCTCGACCTGCAGCAGGTCGACCGGCTCAGTGTAACGGAAGGATATCTCCGGATTCTCGGCAAAGCCGGCCTGCCGGGAGACAAAAGGATGGACCGAGAACTGGTCCGCCCGGTCCCGCACGAGCAGGTCCCGGTCGCCGTCGCCGTCAAAGTCGCCCTGGAGATTGACGAACGTCTCAAAGTACCGGCGGCGGGGGTACGTCAAGTCGGTGGAGACATGGTCCAGATGGATCACCGGGTTTGCGCCGCAATCGGGCTGCTCCGGAAAGCCGGCGCCAGGCCGGTAGAAATGAAAGCGCAGCTGGAAGTCCAGTTGCTTGGCCGTGAGGGCCTTGCGAAATCCTTCGCGGCTGTCAAAGAGGCTGTAGCCCAGAACCAGGTCCAGGCACCCGTCACCATCCACGTCCACGACCGGGATCGAGTCGATCCAGTCGTTTTTGCGGAAGACCTGCTGGGGCTCCGCGGGGAGCCGGCCGCGCTCGTCCGCCAGGTAGATCCGCACCAGCACCTTGCCGGAGAGGGTCCCGGGCAGGAACCAGGGTTCCTGGAGCCACGTGTTCTTGATCAGATCGACGTGGCCATCCCGGTTGATGTCCACCCAGCAGTACCACGACCAGTCCCACTTGCCGGTCCAGGTCAGGGCGGGTTCAGCCGGGAACAGGCCGTCCTGGTTCTGGGTGTAGATGACATACCGGCACACCGGCAGAAAACGGTTTCGAATGATGAGGTCGTCCCGGCGGTCCCCAGTGACGTCGCCGAGGCTCATCGTCAGGACGTCCGTGCGATCGTAGCCGAGAGCGCCCCGCGGAGCCAGGACGGCCGTCTCGAGAGCATCCTTGAGGGTCTGGGCGTGCTGCCAGGTGTCCGCCCGCCGCCAGACCTGCAGATCGGAGCCCACCGGCACAAGAATCACAGGGGCACTCCCCCCGGTCCCGGGCGACAGGGGTAAGTGGGCGATCGACAGCTGTTCCAAGCTCTGAGGGATAATGGTTGACTGGGAAATGATCTGCCGGCGGCTTGCAGGACGGGTCCGGTTCGTGAAGTCCAGTTCCGTCACGCCCTCGCTGCGCATGACCAGCAGGCTGTCCGTCTTCGGAGCGAGTCGCGCAGGCCAGATGACCGAGGGCTTCTCCCCCAGGGGGTACACTTGGTGAGGCGTCTGGGCAAAGCCCGTGTCCTGGTTCTGATAAAAGACCAACAGATTCGGCGCGTCCCTTAGCACGATGTCCTGCAGACGATCGCCGTCTAAGTCGCACAGGAGGACCTGGTCGCCCGGTCCGCGGACGACGCTTTCCCGGTATTCCCGCGGTCCGCCCGTCGCCAGCGCGGCCAGGAACACCGTCATCACAGCGATTCGCCGTGGCATCTTCCCAATGTTCATGAGTTTTCGGTTATCTCCTGGAACGCCGCCTGATCGTGGCCGCCATTCTATTCTATCAGGACGAACTGGGTCTACCGACCCATCCCGGAAAGTCTCTCCCGGCCCGAAAAATCGACGCAGAAAATGGAAGAGGACGAGCGGTCAGGGGCCCTGGTCGCCTATCAACTGCCGGGCCCGCTGCAGGAGCGAATCGGGGTAGCCCTCGCGTTCGAGAATGCGTAAAGCCGTTCGGGTGGTTGCGGGGCCCGGGCGAAGACGATAGTCGAAAACGATGCCGCCGTCGTGCAGATGCTCCTGGAAGTGGCAGTTCGCGGCTGCGGCGGTCACCGCGGCGACTTGAGCCAGCGTTTCTTCGTGCGTGGCAATGAGAAAAAGGTGGCAAGAGGCCATCAGATGCTCGAGCAACGCGATCCCGGCGGCAATTCGCTCCTGGGAATTGGTGCCGCGGAAGGGCTCATCGATCAGCCCGAGAATGGGCACAGCGCCGTCACGGTCCAGGACGAGGCGACGCAGGCGGCGCACCTCGGAGAGGAAATAGCTCTCATGGCGAGCCAGGTCGTCTCGTATCCGAACATCCGTGATCAGGCGTACGGGCGACCAGGTCATCGCGCCGGCAGCCACCGCCGCGCCCGTCTGGGCCAGCAGGACGTTGACCCCCACCATGCGCAGGAACGTGCTCTTGCCGGCGGCATTGGGCCCGGTGATGACCCAGGTCCTCCGGTCGGACGCCAGGTGCACGCTGTTGGGCGTGACCTCCGGCTCCAGCAGGAGAGGATGACGGCCCTCGGTGATTGAGAGGCCGGTCTCGCCCGCGGGCTGCGGGTAGCACCCGGCCGGCAATTCCGCGCTGAAGGACGCGAGGCTGCACAGTGCCTCCAACTCCGCCACAGCCGCAAGCCCGTACCGCAGGACGTCGCGATTGGGTGCGAGGCGCGACAACACGGCCGTCGCGATGTGCAGGTCGATGAAGACCACGATATTCAGGGACCCGCGTGCCATGCCGTGGAGACCCGCCCACTCCAGCCACAGGCATAGCGAGGGGATCCGGGCGTTGGTGATAACCCTGTGGAGATGACTCTTCAAAAGCCCCAGCGGCTGGGCCGCGGGCAGCCCGTTGGCGTACTCGGCGACGGTCAGAAGGCGGCTCAGGGTGGCTGACAGATCCGCCCAGGGTGTCACCGCCGCGGTCAACCGGCCCAGCGCCGGCCGCAGGAAACGCAGGATGAGCAGATTCAGCAGCAGCAGGAGCAGGAGGAATCGAATCCATACGTAGTAGCCGAAGGCAATGCGCCAGACCGCGTAGACAAAGACCAGGCCGCTGACCGCCGACCACAGCCGGACCGCAGTGAACGCGATCGATTGCGGCCGGGGCAGCGTGGCGTGCAGCAACCGGACCATGGTGTCAATCCGCCCGGAGCGGCGTAACGGGACGAGACTGGCCATCAGGCCCAGACGATACTCGGGATGCTCCCCCAGCCAGCGAATGGCCTGCTGTCGCTCAATGATGTGTTGGCCGGACAGGCTCGGTGCATCCAGTATGTCGCGCAGCCGCCTCGCCCCCACGGACGTCGAGGTGCGATTCAGCAGCCCGAAAACACCCACCGGGGGCCCATAGAGGTCCAGATCGTCGCGTTCCTGTTCCGTGAGCGGCCAGGTGGGGCCCGACTCGGTGACGGCCGGCAGGGAAATCGACGCATCGGCCGGGTCAGCCGGGCGCTGCCAGGCACGAGCGGGCCGGTCGCGCTGGGTACTCGCCAGAAGAGATTCCTCCACCACGGTGAGTGTCGATTCGCTGAACGCACGTCGATCCGCCCACTTCCCGTGCTGCCTCACGACGGCCGCGAAGCCAGCCAGAGCGCCTACGCCGGCGAGTGCCGCCACCGGTCCATGGCCACGCAGGACGACGACCAGAACGGTGCCCGCGATGAAGACGAGAAGTCTGATCCAGGACCAGCGGGCTTCCCGAACACGGTAGCTGGCCAAGTCCTCCTGCAATCGGTCCCGATACGTGTTGAGCCAGTCGAGATGACGCACGTCGCACTAGCCTCCGCGGCTCGTCCTTTCTTACCCATGTTGTCCCAGCGTCGGCAGCCGTGCCACCGGTGGCGAATATGCAGTTGCCGCCCGTGAAGCACTCCGACGCAGCGCGGTACTGCCTGCGTTCTCCGAACTCGCACTGCCTATCCGCGGGCCGCGGTTCAGAATACCGGCCCCGCCGCGGGCTGTCCATTCCCAAAGTCGGCGTCGTGCCAATCGGGGTGCGCCTGCATTTCGTGGGGCCTGCTGTCTTTGTCATGCTAAGCGAAGCGAAGCATCTGGGCCGCGAAGGGAAACTCGCCTGTCCTGCTGACGCTCCGCCGAGATCCTTCGCTGTCGCTCAGGATGACAGGAGAGGCGCACAGGGCCCCACGAAAACTTGTCGCACACTGCCAATTGCTCATCGATCGGTCGCGCCCCCAGGTTTTCGTCGGTTCGGGTCGTAGCCTCAGCGCTCAAGGCCGCAGGGGCGGTGGAACGTGCTGGCTGCGCAGGGCGATTTGCCGACAGGGAGGGGGTGTTCTCCCGGAAGGGAGGCCTGGAAGTCTACCGGGGGTGGAAGACGAAGGGGGCCAACGGCGGTCGAGGACCGACACCGCCGTTGGCCCTGTAGTTCTGCCTGACTCAGTGACGCTACCGAAGCA
>JALORE010000290.1 GCA_025459125.1 Planctomycetota bacterium
TCGAGGGAACCATCGGCCAGGCGGTGCCAGGGACTGGGGATCGGCTCGGCCGCCCGCAGATAGGCACGAACGGCATCCAGATCCGACGGCGGCACGGTGACGAACTGAACGAAGAAGAATCCCTTCTCCACCGCCACCTCCATGCTGGCCCGGACGCCCAGGCTCATGGCCGGCGGGGTGGCCCAGGACAGGATCATGGACTTGGCGTTCTTGGGGTTGCGCATGCCGTCATTCACGAGGTCCCAGTTCACGCTGTCCGCGCGGGTATCCGGGTGACAACTGGTGCAACTGAGCCAGCGTTGGAAGCACTTGGTGCCGTCGTTGAACAGGAACTCGCCCCGCCGTACCGTGTCCATCGGCTGCGGCCCCCCCAGATCGATGGTCCGCGTCACTTCGAAGGCCTGCGGGTCCAGCACGGTCACGGTGTCCGAGAAGTAGTTTGCCACATAGATCTGACCGGTCTGAGGGCACACGGCCATCCCGTTGGGCCCCAGTCCGCCACAGGGGACCCGGCGGATGATGTCGCCGGAAGTCCAGAGGAAGCCCAGATTGTTCGGGGCGCTCGCCAGCGTCTGGGGCGTGGATCGATCCAGCAGCGACCGCAGCTTGTCCAGGTCGATCACGGAGATCTCATGGGTGCCCCGGTGCCCTACCAGGAGCGTCTTGCCGTCGCGGGACAGCACCACGCCGTGGGGATTGGCGGCGCCGGAACTGACATTGTCCAGCAACACCGTCACCGGCTCGCCCTGGGAGTCTATCGGCACCAGGGTCAGGGCGTTGTTGTGGACCCAACCCTGCTGCAACTGAGTGGGTGTCACGTTGAAGTTGGGACGCGCGTGCACACTGCACACGTATCCCGCCTCGCGTGCCAGGGCCAGGCCGATGTTCAGGAGCATATTGCCGCTGGAGCGGTGTTGGCGAACCAGGGTCCCGCTCCTCAGATCCACCTGGGACACGAAAGTCGTCTGGCCGGGGTCCGTCGCCGGCTGCTCGGCCAGGAGGTGGTTGACCCACAGGGTGTTGCCGTCGGGTGACAGTTCCAGCTCGGTGGGCGTGCGCGGCACCGGGATGCGCCGCCCGCTCCGGGTGGCGGGGCCCTGCAGGGCGATCACGGAGATATCGTTGGAAATGAAGGTCGAGGTGTAGAGGGTGCGGCCGTCCCGGGAGAGCGCCAGGTCCCACGGCTCGTAGCCACAGGCCTTCGTCTCCAGGAGCCGCCGTTGGCCCAGATCCACCACCCCGACCGCATGCGCACGACTGAGCGCGACGTAGAGCCGCGTGCCGTCCGGGCTTAAGACGAGGCCTTTGGGGCCGCGTCCCACCGGGATTTCGGCCTCGACCCGGCCGCTGCCCGCGTGGATCACGGACACGCTGTCGGCGGTATGGTTCGCCACATAGGCCCAGCTTCCATCCGCCGAGACCACCAAGGCGGTGGGAGATTTGTAGGGCAACGCCGGAGCCGCCCGGGAAACAGATGCGCTCAGACCAAGCAACACCAGAGAAATCGCCCGCCTGCTCATGTCGATCCTCCTTCACTCCTCGTTAGGCCCCAGTCGGAATGGATTTGGGGACCTGGTTGCCGGGTTGTGTGCCAGATGCCGTCAATACTACTCCAGGTTCGCACAGAAGTCAACGGAGGATCGCGGGCGCCGGGCGCACGTCCATCCTTGCGCCGTTCGTGTCGCGGGCATCCCTTCGGCAAGCTCAGGGCAGGCTCTGCCCGCAATGCGAGGGCGGGACGCCCTCGCCACCTCAAGCGATTGCCCGGCCTTTGCCGTTTCCGTTATTGCATTGTCTCCGGCCGGACGACATAATCCCGCTGTCGGCTGGGAATTCTGTCAATAACCTGTGAGGGGATGTTCTATGAGTCGTCGCTTCGTCCTGAGCGCGTTGCTCTTTGCCGGTATCGTCCTGTCGTCGGGGCCTGCCAATGGGGCTTCGTTCTACCCGATCCGTCTGGACGACCCCGCGGCCGTCTACCTTGTGCAGGAGAGCTTCCCCGTGCACGCGGAGGGGAATGGGGACGACTCTGCGGCCCTGCAGCAGGCGATTGACAAGGTCGCGGCGACCGCCGGCGGCGGGGTCCTGTTCGTCCCGCAGGGAACCTACCGCCTCACGACGACTATTTACGTCTGGCCCGGTGTCCGCCTGATCGGCTATGGCGAGCGCCGGCCGGTCTTCACGTTGGCCGAGAACACGCCGGGATTTCAGGAGGGAACGGGCAAGTATATGTTCTTCTTCTCCGGCGGGCGCGGGTTCGGCAGAAACGCCGGCGGGCCGCCGCAGGATGGCGGCGCCGGCACCTTCTACAGTGCCATGAGCAACATCGACATCGAGATCGGTCCCGGCAATCCGGCGGCCGTCGGCGTCCGCTTCCACGTGGCCCAGCACTGTTACCTGGCCCATATGGACTTTCGACTCGGCTCGGCCCGCGCGGGGCTGGAGGACATCGGCAACGAGGTCGAGGACCTCCACTTCCACGGAGGACAATACGGGATCGTCACGAGGAGATCCGCCCCGGGCTGGCCCATCCTCGCGATCGATTGCACCTTCGAGGGACAGAGCAGCGCCGCCATCAGCGATCAGGAAGCGGGGCTCACGCTGGTGCGGCCCCGGTTCAGGAATGTGCCCACCGTCGTCGCAATCGCTCCCGGCAGCCCCGAGCAGCTTTGGCTCAGCGATGCGTGCCTGGAGAACATCACCGGGCCGGCGCTGGTTATCAGCAATGAGTACAGCGCCCGGACCCAGATCAACCTGCAGAACGTTGCCTGCCGGGACGTGCCGGTCCTCGCCAGTTTTCGCGAAAGCGGCCGGACCGTCGCCGGGGACGGGCCGGCATACGTGGTCGAGCAATTCGCCCACGGCTTGCACCTGGCGTGCCATGACTCTCCGCGGCAGATCAAGACCACCCTGGCCACCCACAAGGTGATTGCTCTGCCGGCGCCGGTCGCCTCAGATATCCCGCATCTTCCGGCTGCCGACACCTGGGTCAACGTTCGCACGCTGGGCGTCACCGGCGATGGCCGGACGGACGACACGGCCGCTTTGCGCGAGGCGATTGCGAAGCACCGAACACTGTATCTGCCTATGGGATGGTATCGCGTGAGCGACACGCTAACCGTCCGGCGGGACACAGTGCTGATCGGCCTGCACCCTGCGGCGACTGTGCTCCACCTGCCGGACAACACCCCTGCCTTCCAGGGTCCGGGCGAGCCGAAACCGGTCCTGGAGACCCCTCAGGGCGGGACCAACATCGTCACCGGCCTCGGGGTCTGCACGGGGGCAGTCAATCCGCGCGCTGCCGGCGTGAAATGGATGGCCGGGGCCACTTCCCTGCTGAACGACGTCCGCCTGCACGGCGGGCATGGCACCCGGATTCCCGGGGACAAGAGCGGCTTCGGCCGGTTGGGCAACCGCGACGCGTGGAACAGCCAGCACGCCAGCCTCTGGGTCACCAACGGCGGCGGCGGCACCTTCAAGGACATCTGGACGCCCAGCCCGTACGCCAGTTCCGGCATGGAGATCTCCGACACCTCTACGAGTGGCCGGGTCCATGCGATGTCGCTGGAACACCATGTTCGCAACGAGATGATCGTCCGCAATGCCTCCCACTGGCGGTTCGACGCGGTGCAATTCGAGGAGGAGCGGGAAGAAGGCCCGAAAGCCCTCCCGCTGGAGATCGACCATGCGAGCGACCTGCAGTTCGCGAACACCTTCTTTTACCGCGTGATCAGTTGCTTCGTGCCGTTCCCGCATGCGGCGCAGGTGAGCGAGTCCCGTGACATCCGCTTCCGCAATCTCCACTGCTACAGCAACAGCAAGGTCTCCTTCGACAGCACGGTTTCTGACATAACGACCGGCACCGAGGTTCGCGACTCAGAGTTCGCCGTGCTGGACGTCACCGGCGCGCCACTTCGTGTCGAGCTTGCCTCCCGGGGAGCCGTCCTGGCCGCCGGGGCCAACGTCGAGAAACTCGCCGACGGGTTCTTGAACATCGCGGGGGCAGCGGTCGATAGTCAAGGTACGCTCTACTTCGCCGACGCCCGCACAAATCGCATCTACCGGTGGTCGGCCGGGAAGCACCAGGCCGAGGTGGTCCGCGAGATCCCGCAGCAGCCGGTCAACCTGACCTTCGATCAGGCGGGTCATCTGCTGGTTGTGGCGTACACCGGCAACGGCACGGTGCTCGCCTTCCGGCCGGACGCCAACGACAGCGAGATCGTCACCGTCCCGGCGCAACCCGCGGCCCCGCGGCCGGGCATGACCGCCCTGCTCGCGGTGAACCGGTGGATGGGCGACAGCGGGTTCTTGAGGGACTCGACTACGCCCAGGCCATTCCACTACCTCTCCCCTGACGGCACCACGTTCATTCCCGCCGACCGGGACTTCACCACCGGGGCCATGATGTGGGGCACCAAGATGGCGGATGTCTTACGCGCGTTCAAGCTGGCCCCCGCCGTCGCAGGAAAGCCCTTCTACGTCACGAACGAAGCGGAACTGAAGACCTGGGTCTTCACCGTCGGACCGGATGGGACGCTCAATGACCCCAAGCTGTTCGTCCCGGAAGGCGGCGAGAGTGTCACAGCCGACGACCGGGGCAACGTCTACCTCGCCGCCGGCCAGATCCTGGTCTTCGACCCCGCCGGCCGGCGGCTCGACACGATCGAGGTCCCCCAGCGCCCGATCTGCCTCGTTTTCGGCGGGCCTGACCGCCAGACGCTGTACATCACGGCTCGCTCATCCCTGTACGGCGTCAAGATCAAGAGGGAAGGATGATCGGGCGTGACTAACCCCCGATCTGTGGATGAGGATGGCCGGTATGATCTGTGAGAACCCACGGAGTTGTCAGAAATGGTTGCTTGGGGTCGGGCTGTGGTTCGGCCAGGGGGACTTCCTGAAAACGATGAACCTGATTTGCCGGGCGGCCGATGTCACGGACGCCGACGGCAACGCCGCCAACGCCGGGGCCGTGCTCGGCGCCATGTACGGCATGAGATGCCTGCCTCCCGACCTCCTGAGGCAGACAAATGACCGCATTCACGGCTCCTCCATGGGACCGGTGACCTTCCCGCACCCCGTCGGTGAGAGGGTCTCCGACCTGGCCCGGCGGACCGCCGCGCTCGGCGAGAAGATGGTTACCGCGCAGGGTGTGAAAGCCGGGGACGACGAGATTGTCATCCCGCTCCAAGAGCCGCACCCGCAGGAACCGGAGGTGTTCCGGCTGAGCGATCTGATGCAGTACTGGAACCGGGACTGGGAGCTGCATGGGGCCGGCTTTGGCTATCGACTGGAGCTCCGCGGCTCGACGCGCCTGGAGAGCGACGTCCTGGCGACCTACCCCCAGGACGAAGTACGAGGTGTCTGCCTGCGGCGTAGTGTGCGCTTGGGCGACCAACCGGTGCTCTCTGTCGAGGTGGGAGCAGATGCGGGAAGAGCCTGGCGGCTGAATGCCTGGGTGGACAACCAGCGGATCGAGGAGCGGCTCATCGAAGCCCCGGGACCGGGACGGTCCTGGCGGACGGTCCGGCTCGACCTGAGCGCGTTCGCCGGTCGCGAGGTCCAACTGCGTCTCTACCAACTCGTCCTCGACCAGAGCGTGCGCTCGCCCGGAAGCGCCTACTGGAAGAATCTGAGGATCGACTGACGGTTCGCGGCGGCCGGCTGCCTGGTCCGAAATTGCCTATTTCCGATCCCACGTTTCTCAAAATGGGGTGCTTCCCCGTTCTTCCCTCCCCGTTTCTTCCTCCGTTTCTTCCCCAGAGTCCCTGAAGACGTCCCGGAACTGCGCCCTCGGCGCCCGACTTCTGGTGCGCCGCGCGCAAGATGCGCGGACGCGACGCATAGAAGATACAGAGGGCCGCCGGGGTGGCGGCTTCGAGTTCGTGGTTGGTGCCGGCGACGGCCGATCGAGGAGATGGCCATGAGACAGTACAAGATTCCGAGGGGCGTTGTGTGCGTCTTGCTGGCGGGAATAGTGGGAACCTGCGTTTGTCGGGAGAAACCCCGCACGTCTGCCTCTCCGGTCGCGGGCTCGGTGGCCGCCGGCCGGGTGGTCGAGATCGGGCAACTCCTGGGCCAACAGGGCGCCCGGGTCTACGCAATCCTGAAGGCCGGCCGTGCGGACGTGGCGGAGAACCTCATCGAGCAGATGGAAGATTCCTCCCCGGCTGCGGCCGCGGCGCTGCAGGCCTGCCAAAAACTCACGGGCGACGAAATGGCCGGTTCCAATATTATGGGGCGATTTCAAGAGCAAATGCAGGCGCAAATGGCACAGCTCTATGGCCGAGGCTTCCTGGCCGATCAATCGCCCCTGGCCAGCTTCGAGAAGGCCGCCCTGCTGGATCCCCGGTGGGAGCCGTTGTGGCCCCACATGGCTCTGGATATCCTCGTGGCCCAGTTCCAGCGCCAGGCCGAGCAGGGCCAAAGCCTCCTGACCGCGGGTGACGATGTCCTGCTCTCGCCGGACGAGCGGTACGACAGCCCCGCGGAGGACGGGCGTTGTGTCGTCCTCGCTCGGCCGACGGAGGACACGCCCGCCGGCGTCGAATCCTTCGATCTGACGGCCTTGCAGGGCCGGATGGCGGTAACGCTGCTGACCCGGGAGAAGGACAAGCATCGGCATTTCTTCCTCGGCGGTCCGTGCGTCGACTTCCTCGCGAAGGTCACGGCCGGCCATCCGGAAGTCCTGGCCTCCTGGCAGCCCAGCCTGATGGCTGTCGCCGACGCGTTCGGGCAGCACGGCCTGTACGCCTCCGCGCTGTTGGTCAAGAGGGCCGTCTGGGAGCAAAGCGGGCGCTCGCCGGCGCAGATGCTGCCGGAGGGCATCGCCTGGCTGGAGTCCGTGGCGGACCAGGCCTGCCGCACTCCCGAGTCGGCCCACCGCCTGCTCGTCGCCCTCGGCTACTGGGGCGAGGTGCACGCGGATGCCCTCCGGGAGGCGCCGGGCGCCCAGATCAAGACACGGATGATGGCGCTGGTCGGCCGGAGCATGCCCGTTGCCGGAGTCTGCCCGGCGGTGATCCTGGGCTGCCACCTGGGGCTCGATGTGCTCGGGGCCAATCCCTCCTTCGCCCCGGTTCCGGAGCCATGGCGGCAACAGGCACAAGCCTGCGCCTGGTTCGAGAAGGCGGAAGCCACCCAGAATGCGGACGAGCGCAAAACCCTGCTGGAGCAGGCGGCGACGGCGGGGCACGCTCCGGCCATGGAGGCGCTGGCCTTGCTCCGTAGCCGCAGCGGAAAGCAGCAGGAGGCCTTCCAGTGGCTGGCGAAAGCGGCGCAGGCGGGTTATCCCTCGTCCCTCAACAATCTGGGCGTCTTTTATCTCCGTGGCATCGGGTGCGTCCGCAACGAGAAGAAGGCCCTGGCCCTGTGCAGCCGGGCGGCGAACTTCGGCTGTGCGGAGGCACTGTACACCTGCGCCACGGTTTACCGGTCCAAGGTCCATCCGTCGAACCTGCCGGTCACAGTGAGCCTGTGCAGCTACGCGGCCCAGCGGGGCTGCACGGAGGCCCTGTTCGATATGGGGACGTTCTACTCCCAGGGCAACGCGGGTCTCGCCAAGTCCCCGGAGAAGGCGGTCGAGTGCTGGCAGAAGGCGGCGGACAAGGGATCGTCGATGGCGAGCTATAACCTCTATCTGTGCTCCCTGCACGGGGAGGGAACCGCGCAGGACACTGCCCGGGCCCTGCAGTATCTCCAGGCGGCCGCGGAGGGAGGATACAACGAGGCCATGTACCGGCTCTACCTGCACTACCGCGATGGCGCCGACGTGGCCCAGGATGCACGCGAGGCCACGAAATGGCTGCAAAAGGCCGCCCAGTACGATCACCCGAAAGCGAGGGAGATCCTGAATCTGCTCGCACGGTACGAACAGCAGGACCGGGAGCGCGGCCAGTCGATGCTCCCCGTGTATCAGAGCGAGGCGTATACGCCCTACCGCAGTCCGCAGCCCGATCCCAGCGCCTATCAGCGGGCCCTGGAGCAGGCCGAGCGGCAAAAGAGGAACTACCGGCTCCACTTGCAGCGTCAAGTGCCCGGTTACGTGCCCAACTACTAGCCGCCAACCGCGCAGCGGACACCGCAGAGCCGGGGGAAACCCGGGGACGCACACTCACTCGGGGGTCGAAATGAGTGAGGCGTCCCCCGGGATTCCCCCGTTTCACAAGAGCGATTACCACCTTCGCCGGCCCCCTCCCGACACCTGCCCCATCCAACTCCTCTCCCCCGTTGCAGCCCAGGAGCCTCGAACAGAATGAGCACTCAACCCTCTCTTGTCACCCCCGCACAGGCGGGGTCCACGAAGGTCAAAGCGTTTCTGGATTCCCGCCTGCACGGGAATAACAGAGAGCAAGAGCCATCTTCATTCTGTTGGAGGAAGAAAAGGTGAGGAAGAAAAGGTGTCAGGAAGAATTTACAGCGACAGCAGTTCGGTTTCCGTCGGCTGGATCTGGTTTTCTGGGCCGGCCGCGCGCCCGCTGGGTGCCCTGCAGCCGCAGCCGCCGGACCACTCGATCCACCCACGCGGGCTGGCCCAGCGGCGAGCCGCGGACGACGGCGTGACGAACCTGGTTCCGTTCCGCGTCGGGCTGGAGTTCATTGACCAGCGTCGTCCAGTCCTTCGGCAACGCGATCGGCAGCG
>JALORE010000050.1 GCA_025459125.1 Planctomycetota bacterium
GCCCGAACCGGTCCTCGGAGGCATGGAAGAGTCTCCGTCCGTAAGCTCGTCAAGCGGTTGAAGATCGTCAATGCAAAAGCTTGACGATCTTGACGATCTTCGCGTTTTTTGCGTAATTTCGGCCTTCTTCGGGTTTGAAGATCGTCAACCGCGCGACTTGACGATCTTCACCGGATGCCGCCGAGAACGCGGCGGTGATGGGGCCACCGACCGGTGACCGGCCGCACCTTCTTCTCCCGGTATGCCTGCTCCAGAGGAGACTACGGAGTGCCGACGGGTGAGCCGAAGAATTCTCTGGAAATTCGCTTGACACTTTAATGCATAGAAGTATTATGTATAGGAGTGCTACGTAAGTGTCTGATGGAGTGCAGGACTATGACGGTTTCCAAAGACTTGATTGCGGCTTCGGCGACACCCTTGGTGTTATCTATCCTCGCGGAGGGGGATAGCTACGGCTATGCCATTATCCAGCGCGTGCGGGAGCTGTCCGGGGGCAAGATGGCCTGGACGGACGGGATGCTCTACCCGGTCCTGCACCGGCTGGAGAAACAGGGCCTGGTGGAATCCTACCTCGCTAACGCCGCCACCGGCCGCCGGCGGAAGTACTACCGCCTGAAGCAGGAAGGCACGCGGGCCCTGGCCGAGCACAAGAGCCAGTGGCTGGTCGTACACGGGACCTTGCAGCGGTTATGGGAGGCAAAACCATGTCTGACGTAGAGAAACGGATCGGCCAGTGGCGCCGCGGTCTGGCCGGGGCCGAAACGATGACGAATGCGGACCTCCAGGAGCTGGAAAGCCACCTGCGGGAGGAGAGCGAGCACTTGGCGACCGCGGGACTGTCCGGGGAGGAGGCCTTTCTCGTCGCCCGGCACCGGTTGGGGGACCCCGCCGCCCTGGAAGAGGAATTCGCGAAGGTCCATCCACAGCGGGGACTGGTCCGGCGGCTGAGCTGGGCCCTGCCGGGCGTGCTGCTGTACCTGGCGGCGACGGAATTTGCCCAGGCCCTGTTCTCGCTGTCCCTGTCCCTCGGGCACTGGGCCGGCCTGAGGCCGACGGCGGTCGGCCTGGTGGGCAGCGCGGTCCAGATCGCCGGTTTCGTCGCGGGCGTGCTCGTAGCCGTCTGGCTGTACCGCCGGCATGCGCACCCGGGGACCGCCGGAGGCACCGGCAATTCGCTACGGATGCTGATGGTCGTCGCGGCGGGCCTGGCGCTGGGGACGTGGGCTTTTCTGGTCCTCGATCGGTTGTTGACGGTCCTTTTCGTGCGCATGGTCGGCCCGGCCCAATTCGGCGCCGCGCTGTACCCCGCCGCCTACGTCCGCGAGGCCTGGCACCTGTTGCTGCCGGTGGTGCTCGCGGGACTCGTTGTGGTTCTGTCCCTGCGTCGCCGCCGGGACTTTCAAGTCCAGCCCTGAGGGAGTCGAGGCTCTGCGCGGCGGAGAAACCCGTTGGGACTCCAGGAATGTGGTGCGTGGTACGCACCCTACGGGACCCCCAAGACGCAAACCGCGGGGCGATGCGTCGCCCCCACACCGTTCGTGTCCCCTGTCTTACCAGGCCCACCCCTGGGTTTACCGCGTCTCGCACCGGCCGGCGCGGCGGGAGCGCCGGTCCATGAGGAGGATCACTTTGGCGTAGACCTCGGGCGGGAGGGCCTCTTCCAGAACCCGGCGGACCTCGGGCATCGGGGTGCGCTGGGTCGTGTGGGTGATGATGATGTGCTCGTTCTGCATGCAGGAGAGCAGGTGGGCGAGCTCCTTGACGTGCATGTGCCGCCCGGCTTCGGCCCGGCCCTCGTGGTCCAGCTCGTAGAACGTGCACTCGGCGATCAGGATTTTGCTCTTGGCGATGTAGTCGAGCCGGCAGAAGTCCACGTACTGCGTGTCGCCGAGGTAGCTGACGATGGGGAACTCCAGCGGATAGTCGATCTCGATCCCCTGCTTCTTCAACTCGACGATCTGCGGGCCGGTGAGCTGGAGATACTCGGGCTTGAGCTTCTTGCGCTTCTCCAGGACGCAGTAGCCGACCGCGCCGGGGCTGTGCTTGACCGGGAAGACCCGGGCGAAGAGGTTGGGCTTGATCTGGACCTCATCCCCCGCGCGGACACCGATCAGGTTGGCGGGGATCTTGTTGCCGTCCAGGTGGGCCCAGGCGGCCAGGATCTCGCGCATGGCCGGGATCAGGTTGGCCGGGGCCGCGATCGTGCCGGGGGCCATGCCGCCGAAATTGCGGTTGGACAGATAATAGGCGAAACCCGCGGAATGGTCCATGTGCCCGTGGGTGAGCAGGACGTGATTGATCGAGATGAGCTGGTCGGGGGCCTTGCCGACATCGAAGCAGACATCGAGCTGCGGGATGCCCACCACCGTCTCTTCGCCGGCGATGGAATAGCCGAAGAGCTCGAGATCGTCGATCTGTACGTGGGCCAGGTTATGACTGGGCATTTTGATTTATGATTTACGAATTATGAATTATGATTTTGTCCTGCGCAGAGCACGGCGCATGGCACGGATTCCGAATCTAGATCATAAATCATAATTCATAAATCATAAATCCAAAAATGCCCGACACGAGAGAACATCGTGGTCCGCATCCCGAGGATGCAAAGCTGTTCGCACCGGAGATGCTCCCCCGCCTGGGGGCGGCAGCGGCCGATTTCTCACTGCTCCTGACCAAGGGCTACGCCGAGAAGAGCGCCCTGAAACTGGTGGGCGATCACTTCTCCCTGACGCAGCGGCAGCGCGTGGCGGTGATGCGCAGCTCCTGCTCCGACCAGCAGCTGCAATCCCGCCGGGCCCGCTGCGTGCCGGTGGAGGACCTGGCCGGCCGGCCCCTCGCCATCGACGGCTACAACCTCCTGATCACGATCGAAGCGGCACTGAGTGGGGGCCTGATCTTCAGAGGCCGGGACGGCTGCTGCCGCGACCTGGCCAGTATTCACGGTACGTATCGTAAGGTCGAAGAGACCATCCCCGCGCTGCAGCTCATCGGTGACTTCCTGGCCTCGATCGGCAATCGAGAAGGGACGAGGCCTGGGGGGCGGGGGGCGGGGGAAGAGAGGGGCCTGGAGCCTGAGGCGCGAGGGTCGCGGGAGTTCTTCCCTCGCCCCGCGTCCCCGGGGTTGCGTCCCTCCCCTGGTGTCCTGTGGCTCCTGGACAGCCCGGTCTCCAACAGCGGCCGGTTGAAGACCTTGATCGGCGCCCTCGCCCGGGACCACGGCTGGCCCTGGGAAGTGCGCTTGACCCTCAGCCCCGACGCCGAGCTGAGCAGACAGTTGACAGTTCCCGGTTCTCAGTTGCCAGACAACGGCCAACCGCCCACTGACAACTGTCCACTGCCCGCAGTGGTCGTCAGCACCGACAGCGTCGTGCTGGACGCCTGTCCGCACTGGACGAACCTCGCCGCCGCGATCATCACACAGAGAGTGCCCCGGACCCCTGTCATCGCGCTTGGTCCGGACGTTTAGAACAGGTTCTCAATCAACCCCAGGGACTCGTCGATCTCCGGCTCGGACGCCAGGCCCAGGGAAATCAGGTCATTGGGCTTGGCGTGCTCCGCCAGGAACTGAAGTCCCTCGTTGGGGGGGATGCGTCCTGCGCCCAGTGCTTTGATCAGGATGAACGGCTTGGAAACGCCACGCACCACATCCACCCGGTCCCGGACCGACTCGCTTCCGTCGTAGCCGGGATAGACGAATCCGGACGTATTCAGCGGGAACATGTAGGTGTCGATCTCGTAGCCTTGCGTCTCGCACCACTCGATGGTCCGGACCCGATGCGTGGAGATGCCGGCCAGCAGGCCGGCCGCGTGAATCTGCTCGATGAGCGGCTCCAGTCCCTCGATGGAACCGGCCTTCCCCGGGCGGTCCACGTACTGGGAGTGGACCACGCAGATGTCGGCGCGATTCTCGATCAGAAAGGCGAGCTTTCGCTGGTGGCTCTTCATGTCGGACGTCTCGTCAATCCGGGTGGTGCCCACGAAGTGCAGGGGCGGTGAGGTATCCTGCCGCAGGGTCGCGAGGATCGAGAGGATCCGCTGGTTGGCGGACGACTCCACCGTATTGACGCCCCGGCGGACGCACGCGCGGATCGTGCGCGCGATCGTTTCATCATCGAAGCGGCCCAGATACTCCGCGTTCCTGGCCTCGCTGAAATGGGAATGGCCATAGAACGGATTGGTTCCACAGATGACCTTGCTGAACGTGCGCTGACCGATGAGCACCTGCTTCATGCAGGACAATGGTAGGCACGGACAGGGCGAGAATCAAGGGCGGTACAAAAGCAATCTCCTCCCCGGGCGCTTCTGTCCCGGGCTCAAGACGAGGATGAATCGTGCGCCCGCTCGACTTGTGGGGGAGGATGAGCCCTATTTCCGCTTCGATGAGGACTTCTTCGGGGGCACCTTGCCGCCGGCGCGGCGGGTTTGGTCGAGGCCGATCGCCACGGCCTGCTGGCGGCTCGTGACCTTCTGGCCGGAACCGGTCCGCAACTGTCCCTTCTTCGGCTCGTGCAGGGCCTGCCCGACCTTCTCCTTCACCTTCTGCCCGTACTTCGCCATGGTTCATCGCCTTTGTCTGTCATACCCCGATCGCCTGTTTCAGAACACAACGATTGAACAGGGTTTTCACGCCCGCCGGGCACGTGAGTTCTGTGGGGATGTACGCCCCTTCTCACGCGGGCGCCCGGATGCGTTGACCGTGGAAAGCAGCGCGTGATACGCACCCCAGGCCGGTAAAAGTGCGAAACAGGGTGGCAGCGGCAAGCGCAGTCTTCGGAGCTTGCCGCTGGCGTTTGCGCCTGTCCCACGAGCCATCGGCAAGCTGCGCTTGCCGCTGCCACCCAGCAACCCAAGCTAAAATGGTGCATGGAGAAAGCACGCGAAGTCGTCGTGTCGGGTGGCAGCCTCAAGCGCAGCTTGGGGATGGCGACTTGCCTGTGCCTGGGACCATCCCCAGGGCCTTCGGCCTGTTCGGCTTCGCTCTGGGCAGGCTCTTGAGGCTGCCACCCCGAGCTCACTGTTTCACGCTGGACGGAGCACCTGGAGTCTCGCCCGGACGCCCGCGGCGGGTCTGAGTCTGCCCGTCGCACAGCTCTTCAGTCCCACCAGAAGAACCAGGTTGTCCCGCCACACAAGGCAGCCGCCAAGGCCGACAGGGTTTGCGTTCCCTGCATGACGATGTCGGGGGAGTAGACGAATTGTTCCCGGGCCAGGGCGAGGGCCGCCTCTCGCTCGCTGGGGGGGCGACTCACCGTGCATTCGATCGCATCGCCCAGGAGCGTAATGACATCCGCGCCGTAGTGTTCATGCCAATAGCGCAGCAGAGCCACATGCTCTTCGGGGTTCGGACACTCATTCCACCCGCCGAAGAAAAGATAGGCAGGCACCTCCCAGGAGCGCGGAGTCGGCACGTTGCATATCACCACGGTCCGCAGAAGGCGAGGCTTCATCGTGCTGTCCGTGGGCCCGATCAGGTCTTGGGAAGCCCTCACGTTATCCGGCCACGCCCCGATCTCCACACTGCGATAGTACTCTTCATCCTTCGCCAGCCGCGTGTCCAGGAATGATCGAGCGTCGATTCCCTCGGTACGGTCGAGGAGCGTCTGCGGGGAACCGCCAGCTACGATCCCCTCGCGCAGCGGCTCCAAGTACTTTGGGGCACCCAGGATGACAGGGGTGATGCGACCGGCACCCTCTGCCCGAAGGCGCAGACAGGTGGCGACCGCCTCGGCGCCGGGAACGCTCAACGTCTCGTATGGCAGAACGATGTTTGGCTCCGGCTCCGGCTGGGAACGGCCCGGGCCGCTTTTCCCGAAAAGCCTGCGAAAGATTCCCATGCGTGACTCCTTGACTGGGTCGTGGCAAGCAGCATACCGCATCATCGTGCGCGAGGCAAGATGAAAGATCGCCGCGGGTCCCGGGAGAATCTCCCGCGGTCTCGCCAAGGATTCCCATCTGCCGTAGACTAAGAACGCCCGCTGACCTGTCTTAGTGGTGACGATCGTTGGTTGTGCAAAGGACAAGGCCGAACGTTGATCCTGGAAGACCGACTGCTGCTGTGGAAGCTCCAACGCGGCGATGCGGACGCGCTGCGGCAGGTCTATGAGGAGTACCGGCATGACCTGCTGGGATTGGCCGTCACGCTCTGCCGGGACAAGGCCATGGCGGAAGACGCCGTACATGATGCGTTTGTCGCGTTCGTACGGTTTACGCCGCGACTGCGACTGCGGACGAGCCTGCGGAGCTATCTGCTCAGCGCGGTCGCCAACCGGGTCCGCAGCTTGAACCAGGCCGGGGCCCGGCCGGTTGTGCCCGCGACCGGGGCGGCAGAAGAGCCGCCGCCCGAGCAAACCGTTCTGCACACGGAGCGGGCCCGGCTCATCGACCAGGCGCTGGTGCAGCTTCCGGATGAGCAACGCGAGGCCGTCATCCTGCACCTGCAGGTGGGCATGAGATTCCGGGAGATCGCGAACTCCCAGAAGGTGTCGATCAACACAGTCCAGAGCCGCTATCGTTACGGCCTGGAGAAGCTCCGTTCTCTGCTGAACGGCCAGGTGATGCCATGACAGAACAGAACCAATTCGAGAACATGATTCGGGAGCATTGCCGAACGAAACAAGCTTCGGCCCGGACCACGCCCCAACTCGATGAGAGGGTCCTGCGCGATGCCTGGGACGCCCAGCGACAAAGTCAGACGCAACGCGGCACCCCCGCGGGCGCAGGTGTAAGGAGATTCCTCATGCAAAGCAGAAGAACCCAACTGGCGGCGGCCGTGCTCATCATCGGCGCGGTCGTCCTCGGCGTATCTCTCTTCCACGGCGGGGCCCAGCCGGCCTACGGTCTCGATCAGACCCTCGACGCGATCAAACAGATCCGGACCGTATACATGAAAGGCGAGTTCTACCTGCAGGGCCCGTTTGAGTGCTGGATGCGTTTCGAGGGCAATCCCGACCGGCCCACGCACGTCTGGCTCGGCCGGACCGATCATAACCTGTGCAAGATCTGCTCGCCCGCCGGGGTTTTCGGACTCAATCGCCGGACGCATCGCATCCATTACGCCCCGCGGGATGAGCGCGGCAAATCCTGGATCCCCCGGTTCGGCAGCCTCTTCCAAGATGCGGTCCGACAGGCCGGGACCAGCGACGCCATCCAGATCATCGACGGCCAGGATGAGACGACGGGCAGCGACATCGTCATCCGCATCAGGACTCCCCAGCGAGAGCAGGAGTTCCGGGTGGATTGTCAGACCAAGCTGCCCATCCGGTTCACGACTGTCCGCGAGGACAATCCCACGGAGATGATGCGTCAGACGCTGGCCGTCAAGAACCTCACGGAGATCCGCTACAACGAAGAGCCACCCGCAAGCCTCTTCGACAAGCCCGCCGACGCGGTGGTGGTCGAGCAGGAAGTCGATTGCATGGTCGACCCGGACGCCGGCTTGGTCGCCGACGGGATGAGCCGCACCGACGCTTGCCGGGAGATTGTGGAGCGGGCCGGCCGGGCCCTGATCGATCTCGACCAGACCACGCTGTGCCGGCTTGACCTATTCTACCGGCTCTTTCCGCCGCCGATCTGGGAGCAGCTTCAGAAAATGAAGAAGGCCGGCAGGTGGATTCAGGAGGTCGTCATTACGGGCGTCCCCTACCAGGAAGGTGACCTTTGGTATGTCCCGGCGGAAGTCCGCGTCCCGGGCCGTCCCGCCGAGGTCACGACCCCGATGATCAAGTTCTACGAGTTCGAAGGCAAGATCCTCTGCTTCGTCATCGGCTCCAAGGAAAAGGGCGTCGTCGATTGACCCCTGGCTTCCCGTGAGGCTTCGTAGAACAGCAGCGTGCCGGACAGGCGCGGTCCTCGCGCCTGTCGGGCATGGAGACCTGAGATTCCAGGCATGAAGCACCCTTTCCGCATCCACGTATGTCGTGCGGCTACGCTCCAGGCCCCGTCGCCCGGCGGCTCTTCTCGCGGCGGTCGACAAGCAGCGAGGCGACGATGCCGACGGCCAGGATCGCGAACACCACCAGCAGCAGGTAGAAGTTGAAGTGCTTGCCGAGGATCTCTTTGAGCCAGTCAGAGATCAGCATCTTGACCCCCACCACCATCAGCACCACGGCCAGCGAGACCTTGAGATGGCGGAACTTGTCCACCATCCCCGCCAGGGCAAAATAGAGCGCCCGCAGGCCGAGAATCGCGAACACGTTGCTCGTGAACAAGAGGAACGGGTCCGCGGTGATGGCGAAGATCGCGGGGATCGAGTCCACCGCGAAGATCAGGTCCGTCGATTCGATCACCGCCAGGGCCAGGGCCAGCGGCGTCAGCAGCAGCGTGCCGGGCTTGGCGCGGTCCACCATCTCATCCGGCTCCGCGGCCATGCCGGGCAGAGCGCTTTCGTGGGAGGCCCGCGTCCCGGCCCGGACCAGGAAGTGCTCTCCGTGAAACCGGGCGGTGACCGGAAACCAGCGCCGCACCAGCCGGACCACGATGTTCTGGTTCGGGTCCTTGTGCTCGGTCTTGAGGACCAGCATCTTGATCGCGGTGAGAATCAGGAGAATGCCGAAGAGGTACAGGACCCAGTGGAATTCCGCAATGAGCCTGGCGCCGATGGCGATCATCGCTCCGCGCATCACCAGGGCACCCAGGATGCCCCAGAACAAGACTCGGTGTTGGTAGATCCCCGGCACCGCGAAGAAGCTGAACAACAGCGCGATCACGAAGATGTTGTCCACGCTCAGCGATTTCTCGACGACGTAGCCGGTCAGGTACTTCTGGGTGGCGATCCAGCCGGTATTCACCAGGCCATCGACCGCGTCCACGCCCACGCCCAGACCCAGCCACTGGTTCTCGTAGCCGTAGTAAACAAACACGGCGAACGACAGCCCCAGGGTGATCCACACCGCCGACCAGGCGAGGGCCTCTTTCACCGAGACCACGTGGGCCTTGCGGTGAAAGACCCCCAAGTCCAACGTCAGCATCAGCAGCACGAACGCGATGAAACCCGCATACAGCCAAATCATGAATCTTGGTTCTCCATCAACCTGATCCGCCCACGGGACAACGGTCCCCATGGGTAAGACGCTCAACGGCCGGATTCCTTTTCCTGGCATCGTTATCATAGATGGGGAGTCATAGTCCTTCAATAGAGGAAGATGCGAGAGGCGAGGGTCCCGCAACGCCCGGACGCGGGTGGATTCCCGCCCCCGATCAGGTCGGGGGCAGGCTCGGCGCGGGAATGACAGGAGCCGTCGCCCCGGGCGTGAAGCCATCATGGCGGTAGGAGGTCGCCAGAAAAGCCTCCGGTCGGTAGACTAACCGAACGGCTGACGTCGTTTCCACCTGGGAACAACCGGTTGTTGGAGTTGAGCGGCTTGGGATCATGATCGAGGATCGTATACTCGTTTGGCGGTTCAACCGTGGCGAGCCGGCGGCGCTGTGCCGAATCTACGAGAAGTATCGCGATGCGCTGCTCAAAGTGGCCGCGGCCCTGCTCTGCGACCGCAGCAGCATCGAGGACGTGCTGCACGATGTCTTCGTGGACTTCGCGCAAACGACCGGGCGTTTTCGCCTCCGGGGCAGTTTGAAGGCCTACCTCTCGATCTGCGTCGCCAACCGGGCCCGGGATCGCAACCGCGCCCAGCGGCGGCGCAGCGACGTGAGAATCGATGAGGTGGACGCCCTACCGACGTACGGGGGCGGTCCCGAGCATACCGCCATGCGTCGTGAGTTGGCCGACAAGCTCGCGGCGGCCCTGGCGGAAGTACCCGAGGAACAGCGGGAGATCCTGGTCCTGCACCTGCAGGGCAATCTGGCGTTTCGCGAGATCGCCGCGTTCCGGGAGATCTCCATCAATACCGCGATGAGTCGCTACCGGTACGCCCTGGAGAAGATCCGTTCGGCGTTGGATGGCGAGTTGGAACCATGAGCAAGAATCGAGATATGGAACGGCTGCTGACGACGTACCTGGAGCACCTGTCGGTGCCCTGTGCGGGCCACGCGGACGCCAAGGTACTCCCGGCCGCGTTGGCAGCCATGCACGAAGCGAAATCACCAGCGGCGCAACCGTGCCTCATGACCTGGAGAACAATTATGACCTGCAAAGCCAGCAAGCTGACCGCCGCAGCGTTGATCGTCGGCGTGACGGTGTTCGCACTCTTCGACCGTTTCACCCAGCCGGCGTGGGCCCTGGACGACGCGATCAAGGCCCTCAAGGATTTCCGGGCCATCTACATGGTCGGCGCGTTCCCCGGTGGCACCGCGGAGATCTGGGTGCGAGCCAATGCGTCCCGAACACACTCGGCGGACATGGTGGTCCGGGGCAGTACCGGCACCGTGACGTGGGTGCAGGACGGCTCAACGTATCATTACGAGCCCAGCCAGAACACCGTGTACTTCGAGCAGGCCCTGACGCTCGGCATGTCCCAGTGGCTCGGCCCCGAGTTGCTGGAGATGTTCCGGACGGCCGAGACCGCGCAGATGGTGCGCGGCAAGGACCCGGCCACCGGGCGGGACCGCGTCCTGCTGCTGTGCAGCCTGATCGACGTGCACGGGGCCCAATCCTGGTCGATCGAATTCGATGCCGCCAGCAACCTGCCGGTGGCGATCAAGCAATGGCCAAACTTGGATCGCAGCGGTCCGGCGAGTTTCGAGAGCACGCGGATCGTCTACTATGAAGATCTGCCCGACAGCTTGTTCGACGTTCCCCTCCCGGCGGGCGTCCTGCGCGTGGAGAAGCCGCTGGAGATTGCCGCCCAGACCGTCGGCGCCTTGAGCAATCCCCAGGACGGCATCTCCGCCGATGGCCTGACGCAGCAGGAGGCGGCGGAGAAGGCCGTCCGCATCCTGTATCAGGCCACGATCGACCAGGACTTGGACCAGCTCAAAAGCATCTGTCCCCTGTGTCGGAACTGGGGGGATGAGTTCCTGCGGAAGATCGTGTTCAAGCCGGACAAGGACGACCGCATCGTGGAGGTCCTGGAGATCGGGCCGATCAGCAAGACGGGACGTTCTGCCCTGGGCACGATCGCAGCCATCCCGACCATCGTCAAGCTGCACAATGGCAAGAAGGCCCGGCTCAAGATGATCGTGCAGTTCCGCAACCTCGCCGGCCAATCATCCTGCGTCGTGCACGGCCCCTACGGCCTGCCCCGCGAGATCGAATAGAAGACCGCACCGACTCCAAGACACCAAGAGCCGCCCAGGACATCCTCCGGCGGCTCTTTTCCTGCGCCCCCCCCGCGTCCGCCCTGCCGGCACGCGTGTTTTCCCCTTTTCTTTCACGAAAATCAGCGGGCCAATTGTGCTATGAGTGAAGAACGGCCGTTCGAGAGTGTATGAGGTGTCGATGCTGAAAGACAGGCTGCTCATCTGGCGGTTCCGGGCGGGCGACGGCAACGCCCTGGCGCACCGGGGTAACGCGTCTCTCCCAGAAATAATCCTCCGGGCATAGACTAAGCGCGGCCGGCGGCTCGTGTAAGATGAGAAATGGCCGTTTTTCTGTACTAGTGTCGGCGAGTGCGATGGAAGACAAGTGGTTGATCCTGCGGCTCAGGGCCGGCAGCACCGAGGCTCTGTGTCGCATCTACGAGAAGTATGAAAGCGTCATGCTCACCGTGGCGGCCGGACTGTTGAATGATGTCAACGGGGCCCAGGATGCGGTCCACGATGTCTTCGTGACCCTGGCCCAGTCGCCCGGACGGCTCCGGCTCGCCGGCAGTCTGCGCAGTTTTTTGACGACGTGCGTGGCGAATCTCGCGCGGGACCGGTTGCGGGCTAGGCGGCATCAGTCCGCCGGGCCGCTCCCGGCGGAACTACCAACTGAGGAACAGGCCGTACCGTTGGGTCGCGCGATCCAGGACGAGTCATTGCAGCGGCTGGCCGATGCTCTGGTGACCCTGCCGGACGAGCAGAGGGAAGTGATCGTCCTGCACCTCCAGGGCGACCTGACCTTCCGTGAGATCGCCCGCGTCCAGGGTGCATCGATCAACACCGTCCAGAGCCGGTACCGTTACGGGATCGACAAACTGCGGTCCCTGTTGAATGGCGAGGTGGAACCATGAAATCCGCAGAACAGATTGAGCAATCCCTGAGAAAGCTGGCCCTCGAAACCGATGCCCCGAGGCGGGAGCGAACGCTTCATGACCTCGTGGAGGCGCACACGCAAAGGAAGCCGCAGGCCGCCGGGCTGCGGAATGCGGGGAGAACCATCATGAGGCAAAGGTCATTTCGAATCGCCGCCATGGTCGCACTGGTGGTGCTACTGGTCGGCGCGTTCAGCCTGTCCACCGGGTCCGTCGCCCGCAGCCAGACGCAACATGCGGTCAATGCGACCCTGACGTGGCTCAAGAGTATGATCGTGGGAGGACCGGTTGAACCGGCTCCTGAACCGTCGCCAGGAGCAAAGGGAGGTAGTGAGCAGATGCCGGCTCCTCACGGCAGAGCGGTTACCTGCGTGGCCCGCTTCTTCAAGGTGTCCGAAGCGCAACAAGACCTGTGGCGATCGCTCGAGGATCAGGGGATTGAGCTTGCCCGCGTGTCGATCGACCCCGAAGTGTACTGTGTGACGCTCAGCCGAGAACAGACTCAATGGTTCGACACCACTGTGACTCTCCCGTGTCTCGCGGCGCCGCGCGTCACGATCCTGGAGGGCCACTCGGGAGCGATCTGCGTCACGGACATGACGCCCGAGAGCCCGCGCGGGCTCGCCCTGGCCTGGCAGCCCACCGTTTCAGACGATGGACAGGAGATTGTGTCCACCATCTCTTTTCACGATGGACGTCACGGCTTTGAGATTCCCAGTGCCACCACCGAGCCGGGCGGGACGGTGCTGATTCGCGCGAAAGGGATCTTCCCCGACACGGAGCCCGGCGCCGCCGGCGCCACGGAAATCCTCATGCGCATGCAGGTGGACGCGGCGCGGTAGCTATCCCTTGGGCTGGGTCTTGGCGGCTTCGTCCATCTGGGCGCGGATCATCTTGGCCGCCTCCGCCACCGCCTGCGCGGCCGCGTCCTTGCCGAAGTCCAGGCACTTGTGCATGCCGGAGTTGAACGACTTGGCCAATTCCTCGGATTTGAACGCCGTGCGGATGCGCGCGATGGGTTGCAGCGTTCCCGACGTCGAGTGGGGCGCCGGATCGGGGGCCGGCGCCAGGCAATAGATCGCGGTCGCAAAACCCGCCGCGTAGACCATCAGCAAGAAGATGAACTTCGATCTCCAGCCCATGTAAGGATTTCCCCCCTTCCTTCAACGGACCATCGATCCCTCGATACGGTTTCCTAATCAAAGTCTACGGCGAAAACCGGGGATTGCCAACCCGAATTCCCCTTGCGCAAACCTCATTCTCATTATTGGCGTCCGCGCTTTTATGGCACGAGCAGGCCCCAGAGCAGGGAAATGCCATACGCGCGCCGTCGGTCTTCATTGCCGGGTTGCCCGGGCGAAGTCGAATCGGTCATCACAGACAGGTATCGAGCACCTCGCGCAGCACGCCGCAGACGATGACCACCTCGTCCTGGGTCAGACGGTTGTGGAACGGCAGTGCGATCGTGCGGTGGCCGGCCGACTCCGCGATGGGAAAGTCCCCCGGCGCGTGTCCGTACCGGGCCGCGATGAATGGCTGCAGATGCGCCGGCGGAAAGTAGTTGCTCACCTGGATGCCCCGGCGGTCCATCTCCCGTAGGATCGCATCCCGCGGGCCGGCATCATATCGCTCGGCCAGTCGCACTACGAAGACAAACCAGCTCAGGTCACAGCCGTCCGGCTCTGTGGGCACGATGAGCCGCTCGTCCGGCGCCAGCAACTCCTGGTACCAGGCCGCCACCCGGCGCCGGCGGGCCTTGATTTCCTCGATGCGTGCCAACTGGGCGAGTCCCAGGGCGCAGTTGATGTCGCTGAGCCGATAGTTGTAGCCCAGCCGCTCGTGGGCCAGCCATCCGGCGCTCGCGCTGCGGCCCTGGTTACGCAGCGAAACGCACAACTCGGCCAGTTCGTCGCGGTCGGTCACGATCATACCTCCCTCGCCGGTCGTGATCTGCTTGTTTGGATAGAAGCCAAAGACGCCGAGCGTGCCGAAGGCGCCGGCCTTTTTGCCGCGCAGCGCGGAGCCGAGAGCTTCGCAACTGTCCTCCACGACCGCCAGATGATGGCGTTCCGCGAGTTCGGAGAGTACATCAAAACCGGCCGGATTCCCGAAGATTTCGACCGGCAGAATCGCCTTGGTGCGGTCGGTGAGTGCCGCCTCGAACCGGCTCGCATCGAGGTTGAGACTCACGGGATCGATATCGACGAAGACCGGCCGAGCCCCGGTCATCATGATCGACGTGGCCGAGGCGACGAACGTAAAGGGGGTTGTAATCACCTCGTCCCCCGGTCCGATCCCCAGCGCGGTCAGGCTCAGGAACAGGCCGCTGGTGCCGCTGTTGACCGCCACCGCCCGCCGGCGGCCCACATAGGCGGCCAGGGCCTCCTCGAACCGGCCGAGGGTCGGCCCCAGCGCCAGGTCCGGGCTGCGCAGCACCTCCACGACTCGTTCGATCTCCTCTTCCGTGACATCCGGTCGCGACAAGGGTATCCGCATGACGGTCTCCACATTGGCATCTTGGCGTCCACCACAGTCGGCACTCAGACACCGGCCCTGGCAGCACACGCCGCATGATAAATCCCTCGTCTGCGCCTGTAAACCCCGGAACGTCGCATTATGGGACTCACCCCTCAAGCGCGGCCCAAGCCCGCCAGTGGAGACGGCAATTTGCGCGCCCGCGCCTAAATGCCACCGGACTTCAAGCCGAAGAACGGTACGGCATCAGTGCATATATTCGGGAATCACATTATGGCAAAAGGCAAGAGTGTACTGACGACGGGTGATGTGGCCAGGATCTGCAACGTGGCGCCGCGCACGGTTTCCAAGTGGTTCGATTCCGGTCAGCTCAAGGGCTATCGCATTCCCGGCAGTAAGGACCGCCGGATCCCGCTCAACGAGCTGCTCCGCTTCATGAAGGCCAACAACATGCCCTTGGACGCTCTGCCGGTCGGCAGGATCCGCGTCCTGCTGGTGGATGGCCACGAGCGGCCGGCGTATGAATTGCTGGATGCCCTCAAGGCCCGTAGCGGCTATGAGCTCCAGGTGGCACGCAGCAGCTTCGAGGTTGGCGCCGCGATGCACAAGCTCGTGCCCCACGTGGTCCTGATCAACCTGCTGACGAACGGCATCGATGCGCAGAGCATCTGCCAGAGCATCCGTTCCAACGAGGAATACGCGACCATCAAGATCGTCGCCTTGGCGAACCAACTAAGCGGCTCGGAAGCGGCCGCCCTGCTCCACCGGGGGTTCGACAGCTACGTCTCCAATCCCACGGACGCGGGCGAGGTCATCCGCAAGATCGAGGAAGCCACCGCGATCATCTACTAAAGTTCCCGGTAACGGGCGGGCCGAAGTGCCCTTCGTAGGTTGCGCGTCCGGGCACGACCCAGTAACATGGGCGCGAGCCGCCCAAGAATTCGGCCTCACGGGCAGGATGCCCGTGCTACGCGAGCGGGGACGCTCGCCCTACGAAGACCCGCCTCCGGTGGCCACGGGAAGAAATCAATAATCCTTGTATTTCCGCATCCACTGGGGCCAATCGCCGCCGGTGACACCCCCCTGCTTGGTCCAGGGACCGGCGACGTTGAAGTCCCGGTGCCATTTCAGCGTCCACAGCTCCTTGATCCCGACGTGGCGCACCGACCAGTCCGCGAACATGAGGTTCGTCCAGCCGTTGTGACGATTGATGCAGAAATGGTTCATCTCGTTCGTGGTGCCCTGGTCGCCGTACGCAAAACCCAACAAGGAGCTGATGGGCGTGTCCGTGTGCCGCGGCCAGGCATCGTGCCACGTTGAGTCACCCAGGACCGGAACGATGCTCGCATTGGGGACGTTCTGCGTAGTCTTCCAGAACCACTCTTTCTTGCGGTCGCCACGGTCGGCGGACATGTTGTCCGTCCAGGAGTTGTTGCCGTAGCTGCCGATGTAGGCGTATCCCCCGATGGTTCGGGTCCAGGCTTTCCACGTGGCCGAGTCACCGGCACCGATGACCAGCCGGGTCGCCGTGGGACACAGCAGCATGTCGAACTCGTCCCGGTAGTAACTCCGCATGGAGACACACCACTGGTCCGTGTCGTTTCTTCCCCAGCCCAGCGGGAAACTGCCCTGGTAATCGTCGGTATACAGCTTGTACATCAGGGCCCAGCTCTTCAACCGGGACATGCAGGCGACCGACTGGGCCTGTTTCTTGACCCGGCTCAGGGCCGGCATCAGGATGGACATCAGCAACGCGATGATAGCAATCACCACGAGCAACTCGATCAGCGTGAAACCCCGACGTTTCGTCATGACAATCCCCTTTTGGCACAAGGTGAGCAAATCACAGCATTCTACCAGCCTATTTGCTGCATTTTATCAGACTCAGGCGGGCAGTGCAAGACAACGGCGCCCCGAATCGCGGCCGGGAAGGCCCTATTTGGCCCGCTCGCGCAACATGTGGTCCTGGAGCGTAATCAAGGTCTTGGCATTGACCGTGCGTGCGGTCATGTCCCCCAGGATCACGCCGTAGCGATCGTCCGACAGCTTCCAGTGCATGATCACGGCGCAAGGATCGTTGAAGTTGGCCTGCTTGCCGTAATAGACGACCTCGCGGCCCTGGGCAATCAACGCGTCCCGGAACTGGGCCAGATTGCCCAGAAACTCGGCCTTGCAGGCGTTTTCGCCGCCCAAGGTATAGCGCAGGAACAGCTTGCTGTCCTCCAGGACCTGCATGCCGGTAGCGTCCCGGCCACCCAGGAAGCTGCCGATCACCAGCATGGCCAGGAGAATGACAGCCGCCCCGGCCAGCCGGCTGATCCGCAGGTCTACGATGATGTTGATGGTGTCCATCCGGTGGGCAACCAGCCGCTCAGGAATGCGCGCCCTGACTTCCCCACTCAACTCCGGCCGGGCGCGCTCGATACCACGGTCGGCCAGTGCCTTCAGCAGTTGCTCAATCTTGTGCTTTCCCATGGCTACTCGTCCGTCACTTCTTTTCGCAGAGCCTCCAAACCGCGATTCAAACGGCTCTTGAGGGTTCCTTCACGGACGCCGGCCGCGTCGGCCGCCTCCGCAATGGTCAACTGTTCCATGTAGTGCAGCACAATCGCCTGCTTGAGTTTCCACGGCAGGCGCGCTACCGCCTCGTGCAATTGCCCCATCTGCTCGCGGTCGCCGGCCCGCTTGGAGCCATCGATGCCGCCTGCCGGCGGGTCTACGCTGTCCAGATCGACGCGTGGGCGATCCTGGCGGCGGCGATGGAGCAGTTTCGACACATTACTGGCAATCCGGAACACCCAGCCATTTAGAGCCTTGCCGTCGCGCAACTGGCCGATATGGGACCACGCCCGCAGGAAGGTCTCCTGGACCAGGTCCTCGCTGGTCTGCCGGTCGTGCCCCACAGCACGCATGAACAGGTAAATCCTTTCGTAGTAGCGATTTACGAGTTCTTCAGCCGCGGCCTTGTCGCCCCGGCCGAGGCACTCTGCCAGCCGGGCGTCGCTATTGACCAGTGTCGAGCGTTCCGGGCCAACGATCTGTTGGTCGTTGTTTAGATGCGCCGAACCCGGGTTCTGTTCTGCCACGTAGGCATCTTTTCGCATTGTGCCGGCCCTGCGAGGGCTCCCAGACGCGAGATTTCGCGGATCGGAACCCAGAAACTTGTGATACTAGTATACTCGAATTTCCGTTTCGACTCAATACAGGGGTGTCACAATGACTTACGACGCGACGGCAGCAATGACGCGCTACTGGGAAAGAGAGGGCGTGCAGGTCCAGGATTTGCCGTCCTTCTGGAAGCGCACTTCGCCGTTGAGCACCTCGATCTGGAAGCCATAGATCACATCGCCTGTGTGCACAGGGGTGCTCAGTCGCTCGAATTCGGCGAAATTCCGGCCGTCTTGGCCGAAGCCGATGGCCCGCAGAGGTCCGAAGGACTGCACCTCGCGCGGCACCGCCACGACCGGAGCCGGCCTTCCCCCACTCCACACATGCCTGATGTGGTCCCAGGAAGCCATCACGAGGGCAGGCAACAGAAAGAGGAAAAACATGGGCATCAGGAATGCCACGGCGATCTTCCGGCGCGGCGAGGAGGAAAGACCTGAGTACGGGGGTGCCACCCGCGCTATGCCTGCCGGTCGTTCCCAGGGCCGGTCGCCGACTTCCCGGCTTTCCCAGGATGCTCCGCGTCGCCGCAGGGCGTTGATGTCCTCCACCGGCAGTTTCTTCAGCAGCTCGTACGCCTCCTGAACCTGCAGGAATTTCCGTTGTGCCCACTGCTTTTCTTCGGGATCGGCAACCTGATCGGGATGGAATCGCGACGCCATACGGCGATAGGCACCGGCAACATCGTCGCTCGTGACTGGTCGGGTCAGAAGCAACTCCTCCAGAGCCTTATCGATATCCATGCTGCTGACGCGGGACATACCCTCAGGTCCGAATTCCAGCCTTTGGATCGATCCGCCGACGGGAGCTGAGAGGTCCTCGATCTCCGGGGGGAACCTCCCTCCACGTCCCATACATATCGGCTGTCCACGCGCCCGCCTTGAACACCGATAGTGCACCGGCTCGGCTCAAGCACGCTCTGGGTGGCATCGTCAAGCGCAGCTTGTTTGTAGTGACGTAAGGCGTTATCCGATATGCCCTTACAGGCACACTACGAACCAGGACCTTCGGCCTTGAGGCTGCCACCCGGACAACCCCAAGCTCCCCACACGCCTTCTCAGGGCGACAGAGCCCGCGCTGACGAACACAGCGATTGCCCTGCCGTGCCGAGCCGGCGCCTGTCACGTCCTGGCGGGCGGTATCCACTGGGCGGGGGCCGGCGTCGGGGAGACGAGGGGACACGTATCATCCCACTGCTTCTGGGCCTTCTCCAGCAGAGCCATCATCTCCCTGATCTTGCCGGCGTGTTCCGGCTTCTCGGCCAAGTTGTCCATCTCCCGCGGGTCGGTCTGGAGATCGAAGAGCTGCGTCTTGTTGATATGTGTGTAGCGGATCAGCTTCCAGCGGTCGGTCCGAATCGCTCGCTGCGGCTTGTAGGCGGTGAACAGGTACTCGCGCACGGCGGCGCTTCGGCCCATCATGACCGGCACCAGACTCTGGCCTTCCAGCGGTGCCGGGATGGGCGTGCCGGCCAGGTTGCAGATCGTGGGAAACAGGTCAAGCAAGTAGACCAGGGCGTCCGACCGGCCTGCGGGGATGCCGGGGCCGGCGAGGACGAGCGGGACGTGCATGCCGCCGTACTCGTACACGTTCTGCTTGCCGAAGAGACCGTGGTCACCGAGCGACAGGCCGTTGTCACCGGAGAAGACGACGATTGTGTTGTCCAGCAGCTTCGCTTGTTCTAGGTGCGCAATGATCCGGCCGACGTGGTGGTCGAGGCACGTCACGCAGGCATAATAGTCCGCCAGATGCCGCCGGACGATCTCGGGTGTCCTTGGCCATGGGGCCAACTGCTCGTCCCGCACCGCCATGTCCCCATTATCAAACGGATGAACGGGTTGGAAATTCACCGGCAAGGGGATCTTGGCGGGATCGTACAGGTCCATGAATTCCTGGGGCGCCACCCGCGGATCGTGCGGCACCGGCGGCGCCACATAGATGAAGAACGGCCGGTCGCCTGTGCGGGTCCGCAGGAACTCGATGACCTGGTTCGCATGGTTCTGGCTGGAGGTCGTCCGCTCGGCGACAGGCCGGTCATCGCGAATCGTGTTGTGCTCGAACGCCTGCAGGCCGGGCACGAAGCCGTTGCCGGATTTACCCACGTGAAATGTCTCATAGCCCGCCGCCCGCAGGACACGCGGCAGCAGGACCCAGTCGCGACCTTCCTGCTGCCCGGCCAGGGCCTTCTCAAACTGCGGGAGCTTGCCGCGCAGAACCTTCTCCGCCGGCAGGTGAAACAGGGACCGGCCGGTCAGGAGCATGCTCCGGCTGGGAAGACAGACCGCTCCCACCATCGAGCCGAAGGTGTACGCGTGGGAGAAAGCGAAGCCGCGTCGGACCAGGCGGTCCAGATTCGGCGTGCGGATGCGCGGATTTCCCAACGCACCGAGGCAGTCCGCCTTCATGTCGTCGGCGAAGACAAAAAGGATGTTCGGCCGTTTCGCCGGCGCCGTCTGGGCCCTGGTGGTTGTCGCCAAGGCGAGCGCCCCGGCTCCGATCTTCAGAAAGTCTCTGCGCTGCATGTACCGCTCCTACTAGCCCGTCCAAGCGAGACTGTTGCGTGGCAGCGGCAAAGCCGGTGGTTTTGCGTAGGCATTGCCGATGGCGGAGGGACCAACCACCGGCACGCGGAGGCTTTTGCTGCCACCCGGTCGGCCCGGGCCCGATCTTCGAGAAGGCCCTGCGGTGCATATACCCCTCATAGTTACGGGATCGCCCGGGTCGCCCCGGTGGTGAAGCCACCGTCGACAAGAAGGATCTGGCCGGTGATATACGCGGAGGCGTCGGACGCCAGGAAGACCACCGTGCCGTCGAGGTCGTTGGGCTGTCCCGGCCGACCGAGCGGGATGCGGCCGACGATATACTCGACCCACTTGGTATTCTCGTAGAGCACCTTGTTCTGGGCGGTCTTGAACCAGCCCGGGGCCAGAACATTGACGGTGACGCCGTGCCGGCCCCATTCCGCGGCCAGGCTGCGACTCATCTGCAGGATGCCGCCCCGGCTGGCGCAGTAAGGCCCGATCCCCTCCATGCCGAAGACACAGGTGCACGAGCCGATGTTGATGATCCGGCCGTACTGCCGTTTCATCATCTCCTTGCCGACTGCCTGGGCGACAAAGAATGCCCCCTTGAGGTTTGTGTCCAGGACCGTGTCCCATTCCTTCCACGTGAACTCGACCGCCGGGTGGCGGATGTTCAGACCCGCGTTGTTCACCAGGATGTCGATCTTGCCATACTCGTCGATCGCGGCACGGACCATGGCTTCGATGTCACTTTCGTTCAGGACATCGAGCTTGACCGGCAGGGCCCGGCGGCCGAAGCCCTCGATCTGGGCCTTGAACTCCATCAGACGCGACTTGTCCCGGCTGGTGATGACCAAGTCCGCGCCGGCCTGGGCCAGCGCCCGCCCGAAATACTGGCCCAGCCCCCGGCTGGTCCCCGTCACAACCGCGACTTTGCCCGAAAGATCGAACAGGTTTTCCATGCGAAATGCTCCTACGGCTCCAGGATGATCTTCAGCAGGTTCTCTTTGCCCTCCAGCAGCCGCTGGAACGCGGCGGGCCCATCCCGCAGCGGCAGCACTTCGCTGACCAACGGCGCGACGTTCATCTTGCCGGAGGCGATCAGGTCGATGCACGTGCGGAATTCGCCGGCGCTGGCATAGGAGCCGGTGAACGTCAGCTCCCGCGAGACCAGCTCCTGCAGGTTGAATTCGGTCTCCTTCTGGAGATTGCCGACCGCGACAACGGTACCGCCGGTCCGGGTGATCGAAATCCCCTGGCGGAAGGTCTCGGCAAAGCCGACTGCCTCAAAAGTCACGTCGGCCCCCCGCCCCTCGGTCCGGCGTTGGATCTCCTCCTTCAGGTTGACCTGCCCAGGATTGAGGCACAGATCGGCGCCGATCCGCCGGGCCAGATCGAGCCGGAATTCGTTCAGGTCGCAGGCAATCGTGACCCGGGCCCCGCGGAGCTTGGCCGCCTGGAGGATGAACAAGCCGATCGTCCCGGCGCCGATGACCACGATCGTATCCTTCCCGGTGATCGGCGGACGGTTGGCGGCGTGCGTGCCGATCGAGGCCGGCTCCAATAGCGCTGCCTGTACAAACGACATATTCCCCGGCAGCTTCGCACAGATCCAGTGCGGCACCGTGACAAATTCCGCGAAAGCCCCCTGCCGCTTGAACTCGGGCACCGAGACACCCAACACCTGCCGTTTGACGCAGCGGTTGAACAGGCCCTGCCGGCACGCGGGGCACTGATTACAGTAGACCGTCGAATCGAAGCAGATGCGGTCGCCGGGCGCGAGATCCCGCACGTTAATCCCGGTCCGCTCGACGACCCCGGCTGCCTCATGGCCCATGATCAGAGGCGGCAGCCGCCGACCGGTCTTGCCGGTATGGCCGGCGACATCGGAACCGCAGATCCCGCACGCCCGGACGCGCACCAGGACATCGTCCTCCCCGACCGCCGGCTCCGGGACATCGGTGTACTCAAACGTATACGGTTTCGTGTAGAGCAACGCCTTCAACTTCGCACCTCACGACCTGGCCATGCACCTTCCCAATCCCGAGACAATACGGTTGAGATTACTTCGTCGCCGCGCTCCCCGCAATGACATTGCTTTGCCCCGGATGCCATTGTGAGCGAAGCGAAGCCATCTCAATCGCTCGATCTGTACCACGCGCGGTTACCTCATCGTAGCCTTCAGCTTCTCGGCAAACGGCAGCGTGTCGGGGATCACCCGGACCTCGGTGCTGAAGCGGTACGGGACCGCCGCGGAGCCGGAATCGAAGAGCAGCTCGACGAAGTACGCCGTCCAGCCCTTGGCCGGGGCTTTCACGTTGCTGTCGTAGACGCCCTTCTCATCGGCCGCCAGCGGCGCGCTGGTCCAGGCTTTGCCGATGGTCTCCAAGCGGAAATCCCGGGCGTCCGGATTCGTGGCCGTCCAGAGGTTGACCTGGGTGGGCTTGGTCTGGGCGGTGACCACGGTGTGGCCTTGGCCCGCGATCTTCCAGGAGTACTGCGGCAACGGACGGTTGTGCAGGAGGGCCGTGTACCAGGCCAGCAGGGCCTTGTCCGCCTGCGAGCCGCCGAGGCCATGATCGGTGTTCGGGTTGTAGAGCAGGTGCTTCGGGGCCGGCAGATCCTGGTAATAGAACTGGGCCGAGTCACAGAGGAAGAACTGGTCGCCGGCCGAGTTGATCACGAATTTGGGCATCGTGTAGCGCTCGCGGTACTCGTAGGGGTCCACGAAATTGCGGATGTCGGAGCCGCCCTGGGTGCCCATGCGGTTGAGGACCTTCATCTGCTCGTAGTCGCCGATGGCGGGCGAATAGAACCCGTAGGCGGCGTAGTGATGCTGCATTTGCGGGCCCATGTTCAGCACGTCGATGACGATCGGGGCGATGGCGCGGATGCGCTTGTCGACGGCGGCGGTCAGCCAGGTGGTCCAGCCGCGTTTGGAACCGCCGGAGACAACAAAACTCTTGATCTTGACCTTGCCGCCGTCCACTTTGGCCAGGTGATCCTGGACCGCGTCCATCGCCCGGACCGTGCTCTTGGCCATGGGCAGCAGCAGCGGCCAGGTGGGGTCCTGCGTCTTGAGGAACTTGTCGAACGTGTAGGCGATGATGGCATCCTCGTTGCGCTGGTTGCCGGGGTCGTCGCTGAAGACCAGCGGCTGGTTCGGCACCATCCTCAGATCGGCCACGACGGTCTTGCTCTGAAGGGCGATCTGGGCCATCATGCCGTCCGGCATGGACGGCGGCTGGCCCCCGTTGCGTCCCCCGTTGATCCAGAGCAGGGCCGTATCGGAAGTGACTTCATTCGGCACAACGATGGTCAGCCAGTGCTGCCAAAGGGTGCGGTTGACCTCTTTCTCGCTGCGCCATGTCTGGGACTTCATGTCCAGAACATAGACTTTGCCCAGCGGGGTATCGATCGTGTTGACGACACTGTACGTGTAGCTCGGATCGGGCTTGGCAATGTAGTCATCCAGCGGCGTCGCCGCCACCAGCGCCGACAGGAACAGTGTGACAAGAACCGCCATTCGTTTTGACGCTTTCATGATCATACCTTCCTTTCTCCAATCTCCAGCCTGCTATCCTCGCCCGGCATACCCTTTACCTTGTCATCCTGAGCGAAGCGAAGGATCTGGCTCACCTACCTGAGAAACGTTCAATCCGGGACCCACATCCTTCGCCTGCGGCTCAGGATGACAATGGCCGAAAGGTGGTCTACACTCGGCGAGGGAATATCGGGCGCAGATACTCCGCGTCATACCGGCAGCTTTCTTCGATGCCCTTGGGCATCTTCGTGCCTTCCATGACGAACCAGCCACGGTAGCCGGCTTCGTCCATCGCCGCGCGGACCCGCGGGAAGTCAATTGAGCCTTTGCCGTACAGATCGTCGTAATCCTTGGCATGGAACTGGCAAATCCGTTTGCCGAGGACGCGAATCTCCTGGTAGATGTCGTAGCCCATCTTATGCGAGTTGGCGACGTCATAGTAGACCTGCACGGCGGGCGAGCCAACCCGATCCAGCAGCTTCATGTGCTCGGGGGCACTGAGCCACGATTCCACCGCCAGCGTCACGCGGGCCTTCTCGGCCTTCGCGGCCACGTTCCTGAGCTTGCTCACCACGGCATCGGTGCCGGGAGCGTCGTTCTTGAGGTCACCTTTGCTGAAGAAGGCCAGGAGGATGATCCGCTGCCGCAGCGCCTGGGCCACGTCGATGGCCTGATCCACCCACTTTTCGGCCCGCGGATCGCTCTTGTAGGCCACCTCGTTGAGTACGCCCATCGCCAGCGAGGCGATCCGCATCTCCTGGGTCTTGATCTCTTCGAGGTAGCGTTTCTGCAGCTCGGCGCTGAACAAGGGCGGGTCCTTGTCCGGTCCCCCGCCGAAATCCACCTGGACGCCGTCGAGCCCGATCTTCTTGGCCAGGGCCAGGGCCGCCGGGTCGCAGCGCTTGCCGATGGTCCAGTCGCAGACGCCAATCCGAAAACCCTGCGGTTGCCGCTGGCGGTTCTCCTTCTTCTCCTGCCCGAACGCAAGCCCTGAGACCGCCCAGGCCAGACCCGCCGCCGTCGCGAGCATCTGCCGGCGATTCATCTCGTTGTCGATCATGTGTCTTCTCCTCGAAGAAGTCTCAAGTTGGAAGTTCTGAGTTGGAAGTTGGAAGTCATGCCTCCTCCTACTTCAAACTTCACACTTCAAACTTCACCCTCTCACGCCCTTGAGATTGGCGTCGAGCTTCTCGTTGGCCTTGAGCATCTCATCCCAGGTGACCATGCGATTCCCGTAGGCCGCCATCCGGCCGAGAATGGTGACCAGGTTGCTGCGGACACTCGTCTCAACCGTCGGATTGTCGAACTTGCCACCGGTGACGCTTTCGTAGAAGGTCTTGATGTTGGCCACGGCGCCTTCCTGGTAGATGCCCGGCGAAGAGCCGCCGCGGTAGAAGTTTTTCCCGCGGATGATGACCTGCCCGCCGTACTCGGTCTCCAGGACACCCTCGCTGCCGAACATGCGGTTGCGGATGCCCTCGGGCTTGGTGTCGAAACCGTTCATCTGCCGCGAGCTGAAGGTGATCCCGAGGTTGCCCGGGTATTGGAACAGAACACTGAACGTATCGTAGCAGGTCCCGACGGGCCGGAACTTGCGGCCGCCCGTGCCCACCGCCCACAGCGGCGGCACTCCCATGATCCAGTTCATGACGTCCAGCGTGTGGATATTCTGCTCGGTGATGATGTCGCCGGAGAGAACCTTGTCGAGACCCCAGGCCCGCAGCCGGGTCTCGCCGCCTTCCGGGTCCTTGCGCCAGGCGTCGTACATTCGCCCGAACGGGCAGGTGGCGTGATAGGTGGCCTCGCCAAAAGCGACGGCGCCGAGGGCCTTCTCCTCATGGAGCCGCCGCAGCGCTTCCTGGTAGAACGGGTCCGCCCGGGTCTGGAAGTCGATCAGGAAGACCTTTCGGTTTGCAGTGGACTTCTTGCCGCTTTCCTCGATGCTCAGACAGCCGGGGACATCGACGGCGATGGGCTTGGCGACATAGACGTGCTTGCCGGCCGCGACCGCGGCGGCCGCCTGCTCCGGATGGAAGTACGGCGGGCTCTCGATCGCCACGGCGTCCACCTTCTCCAACAGCTTCTGGTAGCCGTTGAGACCCGTGAAGCGGTTCGCCTCCGGCACGTCGAGCTGCTTGCCGGCGCTGTCGACGCGGTCCTGGAAGTAATCCGCCACGGCGGTGAAGTTGTAGCCGCCATGCTGCTTGAAGAGCTTGGCGATCCAGGTGCCGCGACCACCACAGCCGATCAGACCCAGGTTGATTTTGGCGTTCGCGGCCGAGCCGCGCACGCGCTCGGGCTCCAGCACCGCGACCGAGACGGCGGCAGCTCCCGCTCCGGCCATGAATCCCCGGCGGCTCAGGGACGCCTGGGTAATGGATACTTCAGCAGGTTTGCGTAACTGTGACATGCTCCGGTCCTCCCTTGGGATTTATGATTCTCGATTCATGATTTACTGTTTCTTCTGATGGCCATGGGCCTGATCGTAAATCGCCAATCACAAATAGTAAACAACAAATGGCTCTGCTCACGCGCGGGTCGTGTCGCGGGCGGACTTGGGCGTGCCGCGGGCCGCGACGTATTCCGCGATCCGCGTGTGCTTGGCCTCCAGGTGCTCCAGATTGATGTAGTGCTCGCGCTTGATCTTACCGGTGGAAGTCTTGAGGAACTCGCTCGTGAGAATCTCCAGGTTGTGGGCCGCCACCTTCTCGAAGTGAGAGAGTTGCTTGTTCCGCTGCTGGCAGTCCCGGACGCTCTCCCAGACGAGGCTCTTGACCAGTTGCGGCTGAGCCAGCAACTCTCGCTGCGGTCGGCCGGTGTGACTCTCCAGGGTCTCCCAGGCGGGGTAGATGAGCGCCCGGACCGACTCCTCCATGAGCCCATTCTCATCTTCACGCCGGCTGGGGACGACGAGGACCTCCCGGACGAACCGTGATTCAGACAAGGCCGTCTCGACCCGCTCGGGATTGACGTTCTTGCCGCCGGGCAGAATGATCAGGTACTTCTTGCGGCCGGTGATGTACAAGTTGCCTTCCTCGTCCAAGTAGCCGAGATCGCCGGTGTGCAGCCAGCGAATCCCCTGCGCATCGGTATCGATGACGGCCTGGGTGGCTTTTGGGTTCTTGTAGTAGCCTTTCGCGATACAGGGACCGCCCAGGCAGATTTCGCCGCGCGTGTACGCCGGCAGAGTGCGATTGTCCTCGTCCACGATCTTGGTGATGAGGGTGTTGATCGGCTTGCCGACCGAGCCAATCCGGTCGGACCGCTCGTTGAATCCGTAGACGGGGGAGTTTTCCGTCGTGCCGTAACCCTCGTACATCTTGAAGCCACGCCGCCACAGGACTTCGAGCACCCAGCGCGGCATGGGCGCCGCACCCGAAAGGAAGAACCGCACCTGCGTCCAGCCCTGCTTCTGCCGGATCTTGCGGCCCAGGTAGCGCGGGGCGAAGCGGTCGAGCAGCCGGACGATACGGCTGTCCTTCTTCTGTTTGTTGACGCCGTCCTCCAGCTTCTTGGCCAGGGTCGTGTACAGCGCCGGGATGGCGATGAAGATGGTGATCCGCTTCTCCCGGATCAGGTCCGATACCTCGCGGTATTTGTTGGTGTAGACGCTCGTGGCGCCGGCGGCCAGCGGCAGGAACTTGCCTACGGTCATGCCGAAGGAATGGTGCGGCGGCAGGATATGGCCCAGCACGTCGTTGGGACCGATGTCGACCTTTCGCACGGAGCCTTGG
>JALORE010000051.1 GCA_025459125.1 Planctomycetota bacterium
CTCTCAGGTTCCCGTCCGCCAAACGCCGAGATGGCGATAAATATATGTCAAGAAGATACTTACACGCATCGACCATCAACCGCCCGTTCATCAGGATTTCTGCACCGGGAGTCGGACCCGGAAAGTCGTAGTGGCATCCTCTGCCACATCTACTGTGACCTGGCCTCCATGGCACGCCACGATATTCCTTACGACGGCCAGACCCAAGCCCGAGCTGTGGATGACCTGATCCGCCATAAGAAGGGAATCCAGAGTGCTCCCGGGCGGGATGGCCCCGCAGGTGTCGCTGAACAGGAGGTCGATGTGCCCTGGGCCACTCAGACTACGGACGACCAACCGGTGCTGGGCCGCACCCTTGGCAGCGTCTACAGCCCGCTGAATCAGGTGGTAGAAAATCTGCTCAACTTCCCGGGGCGAGACTGCCATCAGCGGCATGGCGTCCAAGTCTTTGACCGCGATCTCCAGCTTGTGCCGACGGGCATCATTCGCAAACACGCTCATGGTCCGCCGGGCAATTTGGTACAACCCCACGGGTTGCGTCCCGGCGGCCGTATCCGGATGCGCGATTTCCATGAACCGTGTCAACGTTTCGCGGGCCTTGGCCAGTTCGGAAAGGCTCCGGTGAAGACCGCTTTGCACCCCCTCCGGCCCGCCGGACGCGGCCAGATCCGCGGCGGTCTTCTCCAAAACCAGGTTTGCCACGGTCAGCGGCTCGACGGTCTGTTGAGCCATCGCAGCACTGAGCATGCCAACTTCGGCTTCGCGCGCGTGTTTCTCCATCTTCCGGCGGTATTCGTCCAATTCCGCCTGGGCCAGAATCCTGGCACTGATGTCCAGGGCGACCCCCACCACGTTGGTGACCGCGCCCGTCGCATCTTTCAAGCCGGAATAGCAGATCTCAAAGGTAGCATCACCCAGGGTAGCCGTCGCGATGAACTCCTGCCCGGACAGGGCCCGCCGGCAGTGTTCCACAAGATCCTTCCGGCCCGGCCAGGCGTCCGCGATGTGCCGGCCCCGGACCTGCTCCGGCTGCAGGCCGAGCCGATCCAAACCCTTGCCCTGAACGAAGTGCACGATCATGTCCCGGTCCATCATGAAAAGAAAGACCGGTATCGCCGAAGCGATCGTCGCGCACCGCAACTCGCTGATCCGCAGGGCCTCTTGCGTCTCCCACCGGAAAACGTCGAGCACGCGAACGAGGCTCCAAGCCGCGACCACCGCGCAGAGCGCACGAAACACCTGAACCGGAACCCCCGTCAGTCCAATAAAGGCCTCGTAATTCACCATGGCGGCAGGGAAGAAGCCGGCCTTCTTCACCACCAGGCCCGCAAATACCCCATAGAGCAGGAACGTCACGCCGGCGACGGATAGGTTCCGCGGGATCGAGCGGAGCCCCATTGCCTGAAACCGCGGGATCTGGACGTACAAGGCCCAAGCCGTGAGGAACGTCCCGGGCACACACAGCAGGTAACGGGCCCAGATGTCCGCCGTACGGAAGCGCGCGGACGGCGCGTCGGCCAGCAGGATCAGCAACCATCCGATCATCAGCAACGAAGGGAGCATCCGCAGGGGATAACGTGCCTTCACATCCCGGGACAGGATCGTGATCCCAAACTGAACGAGAAAGAAGAAAGAGACCGGCAGCACGAACAGCCGCACCCAGGCCAGCACCTCCGGCGGGAGCGGGCCCCCCAAATCGATGAACATGTCCAGCCATTCGTTCACGCCGTGAATCAGGCCGAAGAGCCCGACCATCCAAAGATGCCGGGCCAGATCGAACTGGCTGCCCTTCTTCGGGTAGATGAGGATCACCAGGCCCAGGACGAAGAACGCCAGGCCATAGACGAACCAGACAAGGGTCATGTCGTTGCCCCGATAGACGTTGTGCCACCCATCAGCGGTACAGCATATAAGGTTTCCCGCCAGTACCTGCAACGGATTTCCCGGGCCGCGCGGGGGCCGCCGGTGAAGATCGTCAAGTTGCAGGGTTGGCGATCTTGACGGCCTTGCGACCTATAAAAGGCCCAAATCACGCGAAAAAAGCAAAGATCGTCAAGATCGCCAACGTTTTGCATTGACGATCTTCAGGGCGCTTGGCGGTCTGGGCCATGTTAGCTCCGGTGCGGTCGTCCCGACCGCTGCCCATCCTGGTGCCACACCGCCCTACCGGCCTTTCCCGCCCGTGAGACGGGGGAGCCCTTCCTTTCTCACTTCCGGGAACGCCAGCACCCGGAACGGGACGACTTCGACCACGACGCTCTTTTGATGTAGCACATAAGTCTTCATTTTTGTTACACTTAGGCCAATCGTACTGATATGCCTGGCTGTCCCTCCATCCCGTGGCACGGGGCTTGCAATCACTTATCCCTCAGTCGCCCGCCACACGGGGCGACGGTGCTTCAGGGAGGAGCATCCAGGGTGTTCGGAGTAAGGGCATGGTTCTCAGAGTCGAGGGGTAGGAATGACGATGATGAAGGCTGGACGCACGTCGCAGAAGGGGTCGGAGGTCTGGACGAAGTGGTTGGCGGTTTCCGTTGTGCTGACGGGCGTAACCGCATGGAGCGCGCGAGCGGGTGATTTGCAGATCCACGCCGTGGATGTCCCGTTCGTGGAAGCGCTTTGGCAGACCTCGGGTCATGCCGACAAAACGGCGGAGGCCTTCAACGACTGGAACGACACGAATCCGCCGGCGGTGCCCGCGAACTGTGCGAGGTGCCACAGCTCGCCCGGATACCAGGATTACCTGGGGGCTGACGGCAGTGCGGCGGGTGTCGTGGACAAACCGGCCGCGATCGGGACCACGGTCGATTGCGCCGCCTGCCACAACGCAGCGACCGCCAGCCTGAGCAGCGTCACCTTCCCGTCGGGTGTCGAAGTGAAGGATCTTGGCGCCGAGGCTCGCTGCATGGTCTGCCACCAGGGCCGCAGCTCGAAGGTCGCCGTCGATGATGCGATCAAGGCCCAGGGCCTGTCCGATCCCAACAAGCTGGATACGACCAATGCGAAGCTCCGCTTCCTCAACATCCACTACAACGCCTCCGGCGCCACCCTCTACGGCGGCACTACCAAGGGCGGCTATCAGTACGACGGCAAGTCTTATGACGTCAAATTCGCCCACGTGGACGGGCTCAACACCTGCGTCGACTGCCACGACTCGCACAGTCTGGATGTCCGCCTGGAGCACTGTGCCGTTTGCCATGCCGGCGTCCAGACCCGGGAAGACCTCAAGAAGATCCGCATGGTCGGCTCGACGCGTGACTACGACGGCGACGGTGATGCGCTGGAGGGCATCGCCGGCGAGATCGAGGGTCTCCAGGCCAGTCTGTATCAGGCGATCCAAGCCTGCGCCGCCAAGGCCGGCGCTCCCATCGTGTACGACAGCCATTCCCATCCGTACTTCTTCAAGGACACCAACGGCAACGGCCAGGTCGATCCCAACGAGGCCGTCAGCGCCAATCAGTACGGTCCCTATACGCCGCGGCTGCTCAAGGCGACCTACAACTATCAGGTCTCTCTGAAGGACCCCGGTGCGTTCGCCCACAACGCCAAGTACATCATCCAGTTGCTGTTCGATTCCATTGAGGACCTCGATGCCGCCCGGGTGGCCACCTTGACGCGCGACGACGCCGGCCATTTCGCCGGCGCCAACGAGCAGTGGCGTCACTGGGACGTCGACGGCAAGGTCCCCGGCAGTTGCAGCAAGTGCCACTCCGCGGACGGCCTGCCGTTCTTCCTGCAGGAAGGTGTCACCGCCTCGCAGCCGCTGTCCAACGGCATGCAGTGTACCACCTGCCACAACGCGATGCCCGAGTTCACCCGCCACGAGGTCAAGACGGCCCTGTTCCCCAGCGGCGCCAAGCTCGACACGGGCGAGCCGGGCAGCAACTTGTGCATCAGCTGCCACCAGGGCCGCGAGTCCACGGTCAGCCTCAACGCCAAGATCGCCGGTCTGGAGCCCGACACGGTCTCCAACAAGCTGACCTTCAGCAACGTCCACTACTTCGCGGCCGGCGCGACTCTCTTCGGCACCCAGGCCAAGGGCGCCTACGAGTACGCGGGCAAGACCTACCAGGGACGCCTCAAACACGTCGGCAGCTTTGACACCTGCACCGAATGCCACGAGGCCCACACCGGCGAGTTGAAGACGCAGGGCTGCTCCAGCATGGTTTGCCACGGCAGCGCCAAGCCCGCCAACATGCGCAAAGACACGAAGGACTTTGACGGCGACAACAACCGGACGGAAGGTCTCTCCTACGAGATCGCCGGTCTCACGGGTGTGCTCTATGCCACGATGCGCGACTACGCCGCGACCGTCGCCAAGACGCCGATCGTCTATGATTCGCACACGCATCCGTATTTCTTCAAGGATACCAACGGCAACGGCCAGGCCGACCCGGATGAGGTGGTGCGTGCCAACGGCTTCGCCGCTTGGACGCCGCGGCTGTTGTGCGCCGCCTATAATTACCAGTATGCCCAGAAAGACCCCGGCGCCTACGCCCACAACGGCAAGTACCTGATCCAGGTGCTGCATGACAGCATTGCCGATCTCGGGACGAAGGTGACCGTGAGCATGACGAAGATGGTCCGACCGTGACGTGGCAGCACTGGACCATCTCCGCGTGGCTTGCCGCGCTCCTGCTCAGGCCGATCTGGGCCGGGGACGAGAAGACGAAAACGCAGGACAAAGCCCCGAATCCCCACGTGGATTCGGGGCTCTGCACTTTCTGCCATGCCGCCCCGGCGGGCGGCCGGGAAACCCTGCACGCCGACGGGAACGTCTCGCTGTTGTGTCGTTCCTGCCATGATGGTCGACACGCCCCCCGCGCGGTCCATCCGGCCGATGTGGTGCCCAGCGCCGTGCCGGCCGCCAGGATTCCCGCAGGATTTCCCCTGGAACAGGGAAAGCTTGCCTGTCTGAGTTGTCATGATGTCGTCCCAGGCTGCAGGTCCGGGGAACGAACACCCGCTCAGAACCGCGTCGGCTTGCGTGGCGGTCCGGTTTCCGATCCTCTGCAGTTCTGCTTCCACTGCCACGCCCGCGAGGACTACCGTCCGTTCAATCCCCACGATCAGCTGGAGAACGGCAGGCCCAGGACAGAGACGTGCGCCTGGTGCCACACCGGCGTCCCGGATGTCAATGCGCCGTCTCCTCGGTCCCCCTCGTTCGCCCTGCGAGCCAAGTCGGCGGGCGTGTGCCGGAACTGCCATACGGTGGCCCCGGACCATCCGGTCCGCGCGCACCTGCAGGCGACACCGTCCGCGGAAATGACCTGGTACATGTCCGCCTGCGAGATGCAGCCCAAGATGCGTCTGCCGCTGGCGCAGCTGGTGAAGTACGCCCGCACGACCAAGCGGGCGCCGCGCATGATTCCGTTGGACGAAGCGGGCCGCATCACGTGCTACAGTTGCCACAATCCTCATGAGAGGGGTCTGCTGCCCGACAGCAATCCCCGGTCCGTCGGCGCCGAGCCGAAGCAGGCGACGAATCATCGCGTCCGCAGCCGGGAAGGGAAACTCTGTCCAACATGTCACCAGAAGTGAGGTGCCGGATGTGGAGGAATGGAATGCTGGAAGGTGGGAATGTTGGAATCGTGGGCGGCCGGCGGCATCTACGGTTCCGTCTCCCATCATTCCGTTATTCCATTGTTCCACTGTTCCAGCTCTTCTTGTTCCTGGTTGCGGTGCCGGTGGACCTGTACGCGACGGATGCGGAGAACTGCCTCATGTGCCACCGCTTCCGCGGTCTGGCCCGCGTGGACAAGGGCGGCAATTACCGTCTCTTCTATGTGGACGAGACACTCTTTCAGCGCGGTCCCCACGCGCGGGTCAATTGCACCGGCTGCCACGCCGACATCAAGAAGATCCCGCACGACAACGCCCAGCCGGTGGACTGCCTGCGGAGTTGCCACATCGAGGAGCCGACGCGGGAGATCATCTTCACCCACGAGAACGTCCAGACCGTCATTGGAGACAGCGTGCATGCCCCCGTGGACGCCAACGGCGTCGCACGGGAGCACGCCGAGGATGCGCCCCGCTGCAAGGATTGCCACGACATTCCGCTGTTCCGGCCGGTGTCGATCTTCAAGAGTGTCCGCGCCGGGGTCTCCGAGCGGGCCATCGATCGCTGCACACTGTGCCACCGGGACGAGAGCTTCGTGCGGTATTTCTACTCGCACGTGACGACGCGTCTGCACAAGGCCCGCGACCCGCGGGAAGTGGTGACCATGTGCGCCAGTTGCCACGCCGACCCCGCCTTCACCCAACGCCATGGGCTGCCGGACGTCGTGGCGAGCTATCTGGAGACCTATCACGGCAAAGCGGTCCTGCTGGGCTCCGCCCTGGCGCCCGACTGTCTGGATTGCCACAGCCACGCCGGCAACGTCCACGCGATGCACGCGCAGACGGACGCCCGCTCCTCCGTCCACACCGCCAATCGCGCCGCCACCTGCACGACGCCGGATTGCCACGATTCCGCCGCCCCGGCCCTGGCGTCGTTCGACGTCCACGCCACCCGCCATCCGCGGACCCATCCGCTCGAATTCGCGGTGGCGCTGTTCTTCGTCGTGGCGACACTCGGCCTCCTCCTGCCGATCCTGACGCTCAACGTGCTGGGCCTCGTCCGCGAGCTGTTCCCGAGCCGGCAGGCAGAGGAGGAGATCGAGCACCTGACGGAACTGGCTCGGGAGAAAGCCGCGCGGGAAGGCGGCATCCAGCGCTTCACGCCGGGACAGCGCCTCCAGCATGCCTTGCTCGTCATTCTCTTTGTGGTCCTGTGCCTGACCGGGTTTCCGATGAAGTTCCCGCAGGCGCCCTGGGCGGGACCGCTCTACGACCTCTTCGGCGGCATTCATATCGCGCCGATCGTTCATCGTGTCGCGGGTGTGGCCATGCTGGCCGGCTTTGCCTTCCACGTGGCCATGATCCTGCTGAACGTCCGGCGTTCCATGAGACGGGAGAACCGCTACGGCCTGCGTTTGTTCCTCCGCCGGGTGCTCGCGCTGCCGATGATCCCTCAAAGGCGGGACCTGAGCGATCTGATCGCACTGGTGAAGTACGTCTTCTTCCTCAGCCCCAGGCGGCCCCATTACGGTCGTTTCTGCTGGAAGGAGAAACTCGAATACCTGGGGCTCTTCTGGGGCATCGGCCTGCTGGGGATCACCGGCATTCTCCTGTGGGCCCAGAGCCTGTCGAGCCACGTGCTGCCCGGCTGGCTGCTCAATGTCGCCTACCTCGCACATACGTACGAGTCTCTGCTGGCGGTGGCACATATCACCCTGGTGCACCTGCCCGGCGTGATCGGCCGGCCCGGGCTGTCCCCGCTGTCGGCCATGGTGCTCCATGGCAAGATCTCACCCCGCGTGCTGGCGGAAGAACATGGGGATGAGTTGCGCGGTTTCACCGCCGCCCCGGAGGCCGTAGCATGAGTCACAAATTCCGCTTCTCCAAGAAGTTCCTTCTGTTCCTGTATGTGGCGCTCTGGGCGGCGGTCCTGACCGTGGCCGCCTGCGGGTTGACGCGCTTCCTCCTGGGGACTCTGAATGCTCCCCTGGCGGGCCGGGAGGCGCCGCGCGCGCCCCAGAAGGTCTTTGACAACGTCGTCGCGCTGACCGAGAAGAAGGTCGTGCGTTACCTGGGCGAGTGGGAGTTGCAGGAGCCGCGGCTGCCCGGCCATTTCCACCACATCGGCCGCTGGTACGAAGCCGACAAATGGAACTTCTGCATCAAGTGCCACGGCCAGACGCCCCACTCCAACAATCCCCAGGTCCGGGCCTTCCTCAACATGCACAACCTGTTCATCTCCTGCCAGGTCTGCCACGTGCGGGAGAAGGAGGACCTGGTGCCGACCCGCTTCGCCTGGTCGAATATCACGGATGGGAAGCTGTGCCCGAGCCCGGACATGGCGGCGCATCCCTGGGGCGAGTATGGGGCCAAGATCGTCCCACTGAAGAGCGCGGAGCCGAATCCCCAGCCGGTGACGTTCGAAGAGGAAGAGGCGTTCGCCGCGGAATACTTCAAACGCCGGGACAAGCTGACCGATCAGCAGAAGGTGCTGGCCAACGAATTCATCCATCGGCGCTGTGTGGAGACGCCGGTCCGCTGCAGCGAGTGCCACACCCCACAGCAGGCCTTCCTCCCGTATCCCTTGCTGGGATATACGTCCGAGCGGGCGGCCTTTCTCATGAGCGCCGAGGTGGTCGATCTCGTCCGGCGTTACGAGACGTTCCACCTGCCGAACCTGCTGAATCCGCACGGACCACAGGGGCCGGGCCCCGGAGAGCCGCAGCCGTGAGCCAGGGGGCCGTTCGCCTGGCCGGAGTCCTGGGCTGCGCCCTCTTGGGCCTGGCCGTCCGGGGCCAGTCGGCATCACTGGAAGGAACCGGCGCCATGGTGGCCGTGGAGCGTGGCACGATCGTCGGCCCTCCCGATTCTCCCTTCAATATGCCCAGCGATATTGCGGTGGCGCCCGATGGAACCGTGTTTGTCCTCGATGGCGTCAATCATCGTGTCGTCGTCTACAACGCGGAGGGACAACTGCGGTTCCAGTTCGGCAGCCCGGGTTCGGGTTTCGGCCAGCTCGACTATCCGCTGGGAATGGCGGCCGGACCGGAGGGAGACCTCTACGTGGCCGATTCCGGCAATCACCGCGTCCAGGTCTTCACTGCCGAGGGCAAGCCGGTGGAGGTCATCCCCCTGCCGGCGGCCGCCAACGATTCGCCCCCGGACCCAACGGGCGTCGCGGTCGATTCCATCCGCGGGCGGCTCTACCTCGCCGACAACGACAATCATCGCATCGCGGTCTACGATCTCGCCGACCGCCGGTTTGACGTGGCCTGGGGCGGTCCCGGCCAGGGCCAGCGGCAGTTGCGCTTCCCCTTCCTGATGGCCCTGTCCGCGGAAGGCTATCTCTTCGTCGTCGAATCGATCAACACCCGTGTCCAGGTACTCAATCCCGAGGGCAAGTTCGTCGCCTTCATTGGCGGCTGGGGAATCGAGCCGGGGCAACTCTTCCGGCCCAAAGGCGTGGCCCTCCGGCAGAGCCGGGTCTTCGTGACGGATAGCTACCTCGGCACCATCCAGGTCTTCGATCTCAACGGCCGGTTCCTCGGCGCGCTGACCGATGCGACGGGAACGAAGATGGTCTTCACGACGCCGACGGGAATCGCCGTCGACCCAGGCCGTAACCGCCTCTATGTGGTCGAGCTCAAGGCGCACCGGGTCCGCGCGCTGGACCTGGAGGCTGGGAGCGGAAACCCACAACCAGATCTCGCCACGCAGCAGATGGGTTCCGTCGGCTCTCCGGGGCCAGTCGGTCCCAGCGCCCGATCCAGCCCGCAGGCCTCATCGCCCGCAGGCAAGGACACCCTGTCCAATTCGAGCCGGGAGTGTGCCATCTGCCACGTCCGCTGGGTGCAGGCCTTTGACCGGGATCGGCCGCCGGAGGGCGCCATGCTGGATGTGCTGGAGCGCAAGGCCGGCAGTGGCGAGATGTGCCTGTCCTGCCACGACGGCTCGGTGACCGATTCGCGCTTCAAGGTCTGGGCGACCCGCCACCACGCCACGGACGTCGTGCCCTCCCCCGCGGTGGACATCCCCACCGAGGAATTCCCTCTGGATGGGCAGGGCCGTATGACCTGTGCCACCTGCCACACGGCCCACGCCGTACCCGGCGATTCCGACCTGCGCACCGTGATCTTCCTGCGCCGGCCCAATGTCGATTCCTCCCTGTGCCTGGCCTGCCATCCGCAGCACGCTCAGAAGAACGAGTTCCAGCACCCCCTGGGGCAAAGCCAGTCTCCCGTCCCCAAGGTCATCCTGGAGGCCGGAGGCAAGACCTCACCCGACGGCCACACGATTCTCTGCCAGACCTGCCACGAGCCGCACGGGGCGAAAAACACCTGGATGCTGGTTCTGCCTCCTTCCGAGTTGTGCGTGGCCTGCCACACCGCCAAGGCACCCGAGATCTCCCCGCCGGCGGGGGCACCCGTCCACCGCATCGGCCACACCTATGCCGGCTTCCGGCCTCCGGCGACTCTGTTACAGGAAAGGGCCGCATTCGGCGCGCAGGGAGAGCTGACGTGCCTGTCCTGTCACCGGCTCCACGATGCTTCCGGCGCCCGGCCGCTGCTGATCCGTGGGAATCAGGACAGCTCCCTCTGTCTTGAATGCCACCAGAAGGAGAAGGCCCTCCTCGGTTCATCGCACGATTTGCGGGTCAGCTCGCCGGAAGCGGCCAACGCTCACGGCGAGAACGCCTCCGCGTCCGGCCCGTGCGGCACATGTCATCGGGCCCATGGCTGGGCCCGCACCGCATCGAAGACAGACCGACCGCAAGACTCACAATGTCTGGACTGCCACGGACCCGATGGCCCCGCGTCACACGCACGACCTTACGTCGCGGCGCATCCCGTCGGTGTCGCCATGCCGAAGGGTCGATCGATTCCCTTGCCGCTGGACGAGGCCACCCGGGCCCTGGGCTGTCTGACGTGCCACGACCCACACGCACCTGGTCCGGCTCCGACTGCCACCGAGAACTCCACCGGCCATCTGTCCGAGCAGGCAGGCGCAACGTCCTATTCGTTCCTGCGACGCGAGGGCTCACAGCTCTGCACTCTCTGCCATGACCAGATGACTAACACCCAGCGGTCCCACGATCCCGCCAATTTTCCGCCGAAGCTGCAGGAGATGTGGGGCGTGTCTCCTGCCGCAGGCTCCTGCCGCGTCTGCCACACAGCCCACAACACCCAGGGCCCGCACTTGCAGGCCCGTCCCCCAGGGAACTTCGCCAACGGCGCTATCCCCAACCTGTGTCAGGCCTGTCACAACGAAGGCATCCTCCCGAGCCCGGCCAAGACGCACCACCCGCTCTCTGCGCCCCAGGCTGGGACCACGAGCGGCAATGCGCAATCGTCCATTTCCTGCCTTAGTTGTCACCATCCGCACGGCAGTACGCCGTCCCCCGCCCAGCTTCGTCACCCGCCGGAGGGCCTGTGCCTCACCTGTCATGAGGACAAGCAGCAAATCGCGGGTTCCGTGCACGATCCCGGAGCAACCGCCTGGGGCCAAAGCCTGGGGCTCCCCTTCCAGGGTCTGTGCCTCGATTGTCACCCGATCCACGGCCCTGCGGAACAAGCCGGTGTCTGGAAAGCGCTCGGACCTGTTGGCGACCCCAACGACCGCTGCACGGCGTGCCACCGCCCCGGCGGCCCCGGCACGCCCGTGCGCACGGCCCACGTGGGCAAGACCTTTGATTGCGGAGCGAAGGACGTCCGCGATGTCAATCCGCCGTCCCCAATTCAAGAGCCGCAATCACACGTCTCGTGCACGTCGTGTCATGATATCCATCAGGGTTCCCCAACGCGAAATAGCGCGTTGGGGGGCCCTCGCAACCAGCCGGGCTCCAAGTTGCTGCGTGCTTCGAGACAGGATGGCACCCTGTGCCTGACGTGCCACCCGGCGTCCGCGCCGATTCTCGGGACCGCCCACGACCTGCGGAAGTCAGCGCCGGCCACGCACAACGTGCATGACGAGTCTCCCGCAGAATCGGGCCCCTGCGGCGTCTGTCACTCCATCCACGGCACCTCGGTCGCTGCGAGAACATGGGCGCAGGGTATACCCGCCGGCAGCAGGGCCGGCGAGGGCCTGTGCACCGGCTGCCATTATCCCGGCCGTTCCGCAGAAACGCGCGTCCCTTCCTACGTAGATCATCCCGCTGTCCCTCTCCAGAATCGCTTCGCGCCGGGAGACCCCGACTACCTGCCCACGTTCGACGAGCAGGGTCGCCCCTCGCCCACGGGGACCATCTCGTGCCCCACCTGCCACCAGATACACGCAGGAAAGGGGATGAGGCCGCCGGGGCGCGAGGCGAGGGTAGAGCCCCCCACGCCCCCCGTCCCTCAGGCTTCGTCCCTTCTGCGAACGACAGGCCAGAGATTCTGCGCCGACTGCCACGGCATGCAAACCCCCTGGCGGTTCCTTTACTATCACCAAGCCAATCGCAATCCTCACCCGAACCCAGCACCCGCGGGCACGCCGTAACGGGTGGGGGGTAATACCGATTACGACTGAGTTCTTCGCATGCCTGAGTCACGTTCCGGGTGGCAGCGGCAAGCGCCGCTTGCCGATGGCGTTTGCGTCTGTCCCACGAGCCATCGGCAAGCTCCGAAGACTACGCTTGCCGCTGCCACCCACGTTACGCAACTCTCAGGCGTGATCCGTATAAGAAGGACGCTGGTGGTGCCAACCCGCAATCGCAAATCGAGGATCGCCCCCACCCAAGGTCCGAAAAGAACGCGCCTCCCGGACCAGACAAGACTCTTGCTGTGCGCTTTCCGCCCCTCCGCCCGTTCCGGGTGGATTCGGCTTTTGACATTTGCACCGCGGAACGTACAATCCTCGAAGAACGCGACCGGAAGAACATGCCCGGCACACAACTGCCGGGCGGTGGATGTGGAGAAAAGGACATTTCTATGCATAGTTCGATCCGCTGGCGAACGGTCCCGAGCATTCTGGTCCTGTTGTGGTCTATCTCCTGGATCTGGCCTGTCATGGGACAGACGGACCCTGTCCTCGGCCTGCACGGCAATACGCCGCGGGTCTTCGCCTTGACCAACGCGCGGATTGTGACGCAGCCCGGCGCCGTGCTGGAGGGTGCGACCCTGTTGGTTCGTGACGGCTCGATCGAGCAGGTCGGCACCGGTGTGACTGTGCCCCCGGACGCTGTCGTCCGCGATCTGACCGGCAAGACGATCTACCCGGGCTTCATCGATCTGTACACAGACTACGGCCTGGCCGCCGGAACCACCGATGGCAAGGTCAACGGCGCCACGCACTGGAATTCCTGCGTCCTGGCGCAGCGACGTGCTTCGGTCCTGGTGGCTCAGGATCCGCCTGCCGCGGAGGATCTGCGCAAGGCAGGTTTCGGCGCGGCCGTGACCTTCCCCCAGGGCGGCATCTTCCGCGGCACGGGCGCTCTCGTCCTTCTCGATCGCAGGCGTCCCAACCAGATCATTTTGGCCGAAGACGTCGCGCAGGCCATGTCGCTGTGGTACCGGGACGGCCGGCAATACCCGGTCTCCCTCATGGGCGCCGTCGCGCTGATCCGCCAGACCCTGCTGGACACGCAGTGGTACGACGAAGCCTGGACAAAATTCCGCCAGGCCGGCCCCGGCCAGACCGCTCCCGAGACGAATGCGGCACTGGCCGCCTTGTGCCCGTGCGTGCGCAAGGACAGGCCGGTGGTCATGCAGGTGGCCGATGAGCTCGACATCCTGCGGGTCTCGAAGATCGCCCAGGAGTTCGGGGTCGAGATGTGGGTCGTGGGGACCGGATACGAATACCGCCGTCTGGCGGCGATCAAGGAGACCGGCCTGCGGCTGATCGTTCCGGTCAACTTCCCCAAGGCCCCGGACGTCTCCTGCCTGGAGCAGGAGTTGCGGGTGAGCTTGGACCAGTTGCGGCATTGGGATTTCGCGCCGGAGAACCCGGGCCGGCTGGCCCAGAGCGGCGTGGACTTTGTCCTGACGACGGCCGGGCTGAGAACCAGGGCCGAGTTCCTGGCCAAAGTGCGGCTCGCGGTCCGGCGGGGTTTGCCCCCGGAGACGGCGCTGGCGGCCCTGACGACCAAGCCGGCCGAGTGGCTGGGCTTGTCACCGATCCTGGGTAGCCTGCAAAAGGGCAAGCTGGCGAATTTTGTCGTCACGGATGGGGACGTTTTCGCCGGCAAGACGCGGATCCTGGAGACCTGGGTGGGCGGCGACCGCTTCGTCGTCACCCAGGAGCCCGATGTCAATCTCCGCGGCCAGTGGACCTTCGTCGCGGAGGTTCCGGACCAGCGAGTGGAGGGTACCTTGAAGATCTCCGGGACCGAGGCCCGGCCGGCTGTCACGCTCGTCGTGGAGGCCAAAGAGACGAAGGCGGTGAAGGTGACCCGCCAGGACCGCGTCCTGACGGTGTCGCTGCCCGGCACCGCATTCGGCTGTGCCGGCTGGGTGCGCCTGACGGGAATCGCGGAAGACAAAGTCATCAAGGGGCACGGCCTCCTGGACGACGCCCGTCGTTTCACGTGGCGGGCGGAAAGTACGGCGCCTGCCAAGAGCGAGACGGCAGAGGACGCCGCGGGCTCGGTGCCGAAGGCCGAGTTCGCCGTAGTCTATCCCGAGGGGGCTTTCGGCCGGAGCACGCCGCCGCCGCCGCCGGAGGCGCTCATCATCAAGGACGCCACCGTCTGGACGTGCGGCCCGGAGGGCATTCTTAGCCCCGGCGACGTGTTGATCAAAGGCGGCAAGGTTGCCCAGGTGGGCCGGAACCTGACGGCGCCGGCCGGAGCCGTCGTGGTGAACGCGGCCGGCAAGCACCTCACCCCCGGATTGATCGATGCGCACTCCCACGTCGCGATCCGCGGCGGGGTGAACGAATCGACCCACGCGGTCGCAGCGGAGACCCGCATCGAGGACGTGCTCGACAGCGACGATATCAACATCTACCGGCAACTGGCCGGAGGCCTGACCACCACCTGCGCCATCCACGGCTCCGCCAATCCGATCGGCGGGACCTACGCGGTCCTGAAGCTCAAGTGGGGCGCCCTGCCGGAGGAGATGCTCATTCGGGATGCCAGACCGGGACTGAAACTCGCGCTGGGCGAAAACGTCAAGCGGTCCAGCGACCGCTATCCGAATACCCGCATGGGCACGGTCGAGATCATGCGGGACGCCTTCCTGGCGGCGAAGGACTATCGCCGGCAGTGGCAGACCTACCGCCAGCAAAGCCAGAAGAACCGCAACCTCATCCCGCCGCGCACCGACCTGCGGCTGGAGTGCCTCCTGAACATCCTCGATCACAACATGCTGATTCACTGCCATGCCTATCGCCAGGACGAGATCAACGCCATGATGGAGATCGGCAACGAGGTCGGCTGCACCTTCGACGTGTTCATCCACGTTCTGGAAGGCTACAAGGTCGCGGCGGAGATGAAACAGCACGGCGCCATGGCCACGACGTTCAGCGACTGGTGGGCCTACAAGATGGAGGCCTACGACGCCATCCCCTTCAACGGCGCCCTGATGCGGGAGCAGGGAGTCCTGGTCAGCTTCAATTCCGACAGCCAGGAGCTGGCCCGACGGATGAACACGGAGGCCGCCAAGGCGGTCAAGTACGGCGGGGTCCCGCCCGAGGAGGCCCTCAAGTTCGTCACGTGGAACGCCGCCCGGCATCTGTGCCTGGAGCAGCGCCTCGGCAGCCTGGAGCCGGGCAAGGAGGCGGATTTTGTGGTCTGGAGCCATTCCCCTCTTTCCACCTACAGCATCTGCGAGCAGACCTGGATCGAGGGTCGCAAGTACTTCGACCTGGAAGAGGACCGGCAGCTCCGTGTCCAGGTCGCCGCCCAACGCGCGCGGCTGATACAGAAGATCCTCGACGAGAGCCACAAGGCCAGGAAGGACCAGGACACCACCCCGGAAAAGCCCGCGCATTCGTCGTAGGGGCGAATGATCATTCGCCCCCGTGCGTAGATGTTGCCCAGCGGACGGAAAGAGGAATACCAGATGAAGCCGAAAACGCAACGCATGGTCCGAATCGTCGTTCTGGCAATTCACGCGACGGCGTTTGTCGCGTCTGCCCAGATTCCCGCGTCGTCCCAGCGCCAGCCGATCGCCCTGGTCAACGCCACCATTCACCCCGTCTCCGGGCCAGCCCTCGAGGCCGCTACTCTCGTGATGGACCAGGGCAAAATCGTCGCTCTGGGGACGGGCCTCCAGATCCCCCCGCAGGCGCTTCAGATCGACCTGAAGGGTAAGCACGTCTACCCCGGCCTGATCGAAAGCCATTCGCTGCTGGGACTGACCGAGATCGGCGGCGTCGATGTCACGAACGACTACGCCGAGCGGGGCGACCTCAATCCCAGCGTCCGGGCGGAGGTGGCCGTCAACCCGGACTCCGAGCACATCCCGGTCGCCCGCGCCAACGGCATCGCTCTGGCGGCGGTCGCACCGACCGGCGGCCTGATTGCCGGCCGTTCGGCGCTGATCATGACCGACGGCTGGACCTGGAAGGAAATGACCCTCCGGGCCCCGCTGAGCATGATGATCAACTGGCCGGCCATGCGGATGGGCAGCGATGACGACGAGGCGTCGGGACAGCAACGGGACCGCGCCCGCACGCGGATGGACGTCCTGGACAAAGCGATGGAGGATGCCCGAGCTTATCAGACCGCCCTGGAATCCCCTCGGACCAACGAGCGAACACCTCGGACCGATGTCCGCTGGGAGGCACTCGTTCCGGTGCTGCGCGGGGACCTGCCGGTCTGGATTCGGGCCAACTCCCTGCTGGAAATCGAAGCCGCCCTCAGTTGGGCGCACCGACACCGGCTCCGCGCGGTGCTGGTGGGAGGCAGCGATGCCGGGTATTGCACGGATCTGCTCCGGGAGCGGGGGATTCCCCTCGTGGTCACCTCCGTCCTGAGCCTGCCGGATCGACGCGATGCTGATTTCGACGAGGCTTTCACGCTGCCGCGGCGGCTCCATGAGGCCGGGGTGAAGTTCTGCATTGCCGCCGGCAGTGCCTCGAACATCCGCAACCTGCCGTATCACGCCGCCAAAGCCGCGGCCTACGGCCTGCCCAAAGACGAGGCCCTCAAGGCGATCACGCTCTATCCCGCCCAGATCATGGGCGTAGCCGATCGGGTCGGAAGCCTGGAGAAGGGCAAGGACGCGACCCTGATCGTGACCGACGGCGATCCCCTGGAGATCACCACGCGCGTCAGCGAGCTGTTCATCCAGGGTCGCCGGATCGACCTGGCCAACAAGCACCAGCGCCTCTACGACAAGTACCGCCAGCGTTATCAGCCGGCGCTCCCCTGAAGCCCCGGGAGATCCGTTCGGAATACTGTAGGATGGGCTTCAGCCCATGCGGCATGCCTATGGCTGGCCGCATGGGCCCAAGGGGACCCCAAGCCCCTCCTACCCGCTCGTTCGCAGGCCAGATCCTTCGCTGCGTTCAGGATGACAGAAGAGCGCAACACCTTTTCCGAGTCCGCATAACTGGATTCCCGCCTGCGCGGGAATGATAGAGGGTCGTGCCCACCTGTGAAACGGTCATCGCGTCGGAGGATCTCACCTCTCGACCAAGTCCCGAGCGTAGGGAAACAGGGCGGGCGTTCCGCCGGTGTGCCAGAACAATACGGAGTCCGCGGCGGACAGGTCACCGCGCTCGACCATGTCGATGAGCCCGCCCATGGCGCGGCCGGTGTAGACGGGATCGAGGAGAATCCCCTCGGTCTGGGCCACCATGCGAATGGCCCGGCGCTCCAATTCGCCGACCACGCCGTAACCCTCGCCGGTGTAATCCTCGCGGATGGTAACGTCAGCGGCGGAGAAGTGCTCCGGGACGCCCAGGCGCGCCGCGGTCGCGTTGGCCAGTTCCAGAACATGTTCGGCAAACGGAACGTCCCCCGAGACACCTTTGTCAATGCCGATCCCAATGAGCTTGCCGTCCAGGCCGAAGAGACGCTTGCCGACGGTCAGGCCCGCCTGCGTACCTCCGGAGCTGGAGGCGAACACGACATGGGTGATGGATTCGTTCCGGTGTACGAGTTGATCCGCCAGCTCTCGCACCGCTTCCACAAAACCAACTGCGCCCGTCGTATTGGAGCCGCCGTACGGCACTACGTAGGGTCTGCGTCCCGCGGCCCGGAGCGACTCCGCGATATCCGGAATCTTCTCTCCCTTGCGGAACTCGCCTGTCCAGTGAATCACGGCGCCGCAAAGTTGATCGAGCAGGAGATTCCCCTCGGGCAGGTCCGGCGCCTCGCCCCCGAGGACGAGATGGCAGGACAGGCCGCAAGCCGCCGCAGCCGCCGCGGTCTGCCGGCAGTGGTTGGACTGCGCCGCGCCGCCCGTGACCAGGGTGTCACAGCCCTGCGCCAGGGCCTCGCCCACCAGGAACTCCAACTTGCGGACCTTGTTGCCGCCCAGGGCCAGGCCGGTTTGATCGTCCCGTTTCATGAACAGGCGCGGCCCGCCCAACCGCTGCGTCAGGCGCGGCAGCGGCGTCAGCAGCGTCGGGAAGAAACCCAGTGATTGTCGTGGCAGTGGTTTGTATGGCATTGAATCTCCAGTTCCCCATGAACATGCGTGCGAGTGCACGACGATACAGGCCGGGTGGCCTCGTCAAGCTTCGTAGGATGGGCTTCAGCCCATGCCGCAAGCCAAGGGCATACCCCACACCGCATGGGCTGAAGCCCATCCTACAGCTTCGCTCTTGTCGATTCTCGACGACTGGTCTACCATCATTGACGCTGCTGAAGCATGGTCATGATACCAGAAGGAGACCGCCCATGACACTACCCATGACACGTCGCCAATTCCTGAGAGATTCCACCGCGGGCTCCCTGTCGCTGGCCGCGCTGGCGCATGCGCAAGCAGCCGCCCAGGCGACCGCGGTTTCCTCCAACCCGCCCCGGGCGGGCGATTACTGCCTCTATTTCGGCGACCTGCACAATCACAGCGCCGTCGGCTACGCGCAAGGCTCCCTGGAACGAGCTTTCGAGATCGCACGCAACCACCTCGATTTCTTCGCCTTCACCCCCCACGGCTACTGGCACGACATCGGCCGTTACGAGAAGGGCATCGAGAAGAAATGGCTCGACGGCTTCGAGGTGACGAAGCAGCGGTGGCCCGAGGTCCTGGAGATGGTGCGCCGGTATGACCGGCCGGGTCAGTTCGTAGCCATGGCGGGATATGAGTGGCATTCCCGCAGCCTGGGCGACTACCACATCCTGTTCCCGACCACCGAGGCCGAATACCTCCGCTTCGACGACCTGCGGCAGTTCCAGCAATTCGCGAAGGAGCGCGGGGCCATTATGATCCCCCACCATCCCGCGAACCGCCTGGGCCATCGCGGGGCCAATCTCGAATGGCTCGACCCCGCCGTCTCCCCGGTGCTCGAAATGTACTCGGAATGGGGCAACGCCGAGCATGACCGGGCGCCCTACGCCTACGTCCGGCACACGGAATGCGGCCGCTGGACGAAGAATACCCTGCATCATTTTCTCGCCCAGGGACACCGTCTGGGCGTCATCGCCAGCACGGACGATCACCTGGGTTATCCCGGCGGATACCGTGAAGGCCTGGCCGCGGTCATGGTCAAGGAACTGACCCGGGAGGCGATCTTCGACGCGCTTCGCCACCGGCGTGTCTACGCCGTCACGGGCGACCGGATTCGCCTGGATTTCCAGGTCAACGGCCGGATCATGGGCACCGAGATGCCCTACGCCAAACAGCGCGAGCTGGCGGTGACCGTCACCGGCTGGGATCAGCTCGACCGCGTCGAGATCCTCAAGAACAACCGGGTGATCCACCGCGATTTCCCCATGGACCGCGTCCCGACCCAGCGCAGTTGGGAAGAGCCGGTGCTGCTGCGCTTCGAGTACGGCTGGGGTCCCTGGGCGGCTTTGGATATGACGCGCATCTGCGACTGGGACATCGACATCCGGCTGGAGAACGGCCGGCTGGAGGATGTGCAGACCTGCTTCCAGGCAGGACCGCTCGACGAAACCCGGCGGGACAAGATCGTCGCGAGGTCCACGCAGCACCTGCGCATCCAGTCGTTCACGGCCCTGCGCCAACAGTTCGAGGATATTCCCACCAAGGGGGTCGTGCTGAAGATTCGCGGCACTCCCGAGACGCGCGTGGAAGTCTCGCTGCGAAGCCCCACGACGGTGTCGCTGTCCCAAACGTTCCGACAACTGGCCGACAGCGGCGAAACGCTCTTCACCGGTGATTTCCCCAAGGAGTCGGCCCTGCTGCACCGGCTGGTCTTCCACGACCACTATCACACGTCCTACCGCGTCTCAGACGTGGATGACGGCCGGCAGGTGAGCTGGTACTACCTGCGTGCCGTCCAGGCCAACAACCAACTCGCCTGGTCCAGCCCCATCTGGGTCGAACCGGCGGCCGGCGCAGCGCGTTCGGAGTTCCGCCTTTAGGCGGGTAAGACTCCTCCCCTCCACCTCGTTCGGAAGAAGCGGCTGGTGTTCTTGTCCATCCCACAAGCCATCGGCAAGCTGCGCTTGCCGCTGCCACCCGGACAATTCTGCGCTTCTCACACATCTTCTGAGATAATCGCCAACCGCCTTCACTGGCGGGTGGCGGTCGTCACGACCCGCAACCCGCGGTCGAGCTGCGCGGGATCAGCCAGTCGGAGTGTTCCTTGCGCGGAATCATATTGGAGAGACGGCAGCGCGTCCGCGCTCGTCCGGCTGAACCACGGATCGACAAAGCAGGCGGCGACGGGTCTCTCGCCGGCTCGCAGTTGCACCACTGCTCCGGCGCGGCGAAACACCACGTATAGCTCCTCACTATCGGGATTCCAGGAGTAGATCACTTCGTGTGACGCGTAGCTCTGTGGGCTGCGATAGACCTTCCGGTCCCAGGTGCGCGCATCCGTCGGCGAATACTCTCCATAGGGCGGGACCGGAATACGGCGCATGTTGTCCCAATTGGGGATGGCCCGCAGGAGCTGGCAGGCGTTCGAGTAGATCAGGCGGCCCTCGGTATCTTGGATGGTCACGGCGTCCTCGCCGTACCAGCCGAACCAGGAGCCCTGGATGCCGGCGGTGCCGCAGGCGTCCAGGTGCTGGTCGAAGAACGCCGCGTGGTCGAAGCCGGGCTTGCGGCTCACGCGCATGCTCCACGTGTACGCGTCGTCGAGCGCCACCCGGTCCGCCGGGAGATACGCTTCCGGCTGCACGAGCTTGCCCGTCTCGTCGCGGCTGACGTAGGCCGGCTGCCGGGTCCCGGGCACGACGCCGTTGGCGTACTGCGTGCCGAGCTGATAGCCATGCTCCATCAGGTCGCTTCCGGCCCCCTTCGAGCCTTTCTCGAAATAGTAATGATCGCAGCACAACTGGCCGGTTCCGTACCAGGTCTTGGCCAGCGTCTTGCCCAACGGATCGTAGATGTTGGTGAACGCCAGGTAAGGTCGTTGGCACCCGGTCTTCGCCGGGTCCCGCACGAACTCGATCACGGCCTTCACGAAAGACAGCTTCCCCTCCGACGCGGTCGGATAGGTGCCCTGGCTACCGTACTGGGCGTTGGCGGTCTTGGCCGGCCCGCCGCTGAGGGAATCGAAGAACAGCGCCTCGTAGTTTCGCCACGGGATGTTCTCGAGCGTCGCCTTGAGCATGTCCGCGACGACCTTGCGGCTCTGCCAGTTGCACAGCACATTGCACGATTGGAACTGGGCATCCTCCAGGGGCCAGGAGGTGTGGAAACGCTTCTGGATCTCCGCATAGGTGGCATTCGCCATGGTCAGATCGGTGATATCCAGCCGGGCGGCGCCGTAGCTCTTGAGCAGGCGCAAATCGTCGTCATTCATCTCCTGCCGTTGGCGCTCGCCGCCGTTGGCGCGTCGGATTCCGTTCAGCAGCGCGACCGGATTCAAGCCCTCCGCGGTCGTGCCCACGAAATTGTGATAGGTGACAAAGAGCCTGCCGTCCGCCTGGCGCACGTGGACCCGCAATGGGCAGATGTGCGAATTATGGTTCCGGATGAGACCGAGACGCCGGTACTCGGGCTTACTGTCCCGATCCACGTTGCCGCCGGCCGGCAGGAGCCGGTAACCCATCGCCACCGCATGCTCATACGTCCTTTCGCTGACGCCGAAATTGTGCAGGTGGTGATTGGGGAAATCGAAAGCCCGCTGGTCCTGTCCCGCCCAAGCCGAGGCAGGAGTCAGAAGCGCCACAAGGATCACGGTGGTCCGATTCATCTTTTCTTCTCTCCTGCCGGTGGGGGCGCCGGCACTTTCCAGTTGGGATGCTCGACGTGGGCCTGGCTCATCAGGGCCCGCATCTTGTTGACGATATCCGTCCGGCGGGACAGATCGTACTTCTCGCCCGGGTCGCGCACGACGTCATACAACTCGATCGGTCCGGTGAGCATCGGCTTGCGGACGGCCTTCCAGTTGCCCCAGCGGACCGCCTGTGCCGACCCGCGTTCGTAGAACTCCCAATACAGATACTCATGATTCTTCTGCTGCCCAGGCCGGCCGAGCACCGTCGGCAGGAAACTGATCGAATCCGTGTCCGGTGGGACGGCGGCGCCAGCGAGGTCACACGCAGTCGCCATGAGGTCGCCGAAGTAGCCGACATGATCGGACACCTGTCCCGGCCGGATGGTCTTGGGCCACCAGGCGATCAGCGGCGCTCGAATCCCGCCCTCGTAGAGATCGCGTTTCATGCCGCGCAATGGACCCGCAGGATTGAATCGCAGCGGATCGTGGCCCGACTCGTTGTGCGGCCCGTTGTCCGAAGCGAACAGTACCAGTGTCTTCTCCGCCAGACCCATCTCCTGCAACCGGTCCAGCAGTCGGCCGATATCGCGATCCAGGTACGTGATCATGGCCGCGTGTCCTTTGTCGGGGTCGGGCCAGTCCTGGTCGGCATAGACCCCGTAGTCCGGCACTTCCGCCCCGTTGCCGCGGGCGGCGGTCGCTTCGTTGTTGGCGTGCGGCAGAGTCAGCGCGAGGTAGAGGAAGAAGGGACCGTTGCGGTGCGCCTCCAGCCAGGTCAATGCCTCTTTCAGGAACAGATCCTGGGAGTACTCGACCCGCTTCGTAGCCCAGCCGCCGCGGAAGTCGCCGGAGGGGCGGGGCGCAAGCTGCACCACATTCGACAGCGGCACCTGGTCACGGTCGCGCCACAGGAACTCGGGCCAGTAGTTGTGCGCATGCACCTGGTTGAGGTAGCCGAAGAAGGAACCGAAGCCCTGGCGCAGGGGATGGCCGGGGTGGTCGATCTCGCCGAGGCCCCACTTGCCGACAAGCGAGGTCGCATAGCCGGTGGACTTGAGGACCTCTGCGACAGTCACATCTTCGTCGCGCAGGGACTGGACGAGCACATCGCCGCTGGCGTTGCCACGCACCTGGCAATGGCCCAGGTGCCGGCCGGTCATCAGCACGCAGCGCGAGGGCGCGCAGACGGTCGCGCCGGCATAGAACTGGCTGAACCGCAGGCCCTCCCCGGCCATCCGGTCGAGTCGCGGCGTCTGGATCAGCTTCTGACCGTAGCAGCCCAGGTCGCCATAGCCCAGATCGTCGGCCAGAATGAAAATGAGGTTCGGCGGCCGTTCGGCGCCCCTGACAACCACCCCCGAGGCGCCGTAGGCGATGCTCAGGATTGCGATACTGAGAATGCGTGTCATCCGCATGCCAAATCTCCCTGTCTATGGGCGTGTCGCCTGCGTCCTCTACCCATCATTTCCCGCACTTCGGCGGATCGCCTGGCGCAGATGGGCCAGGGCCTGTTTGTAGTCCTTGGCCCCGACGTACTCCAGGATCAAAGGGGCCTTGGGCGTCCGCTGGGCGGCCAGGGTGACGAACTTCACGTAATCGAGGTCGCCTTGTCCCGCCGGCACGCCGCGATCGACATGCAGCTTGCGGTCTTTCGCGTGCAGGCAATCGATCCGGGACGCGAGCTGGTCGAACATCTCGCCCAGATCGTTCGCCTCCAGCAGGTTGGCGGGGTCGAGCAATACCCGCAGGCGGGGCGAGCCGATCTCCTCCAGGTACACCCGCGTGCGTTTCGCGGTGGCGAGGAAATGGCGATAGAAGGGCTCGAAGAGCACAGTGGCGTCATACCGCTCCGCCAGGCGCGCGAGCTCTCGCCCCGTGTCCACCATCATCTTCCAGACCGGCTCCTGGAAGTGGTACTCGACGGGAGGCGCCGGCCGGTCCGGGGCTTGGTAGTGCCCCGCCTCGGTGATGAACGTCCGAACGTTCATCTGGGCGCCGACCTTCATCATGGCCTCGAAGTAGGCCAGGTTGGCTTGGCGTTCGGCCGGGTCCGGATGAATCAGGTTCGTGTAAACGCCGATGCTGTGGATCGCCAGCCCCGCCGAGCGGTAGGTGTCGGCGATCTCCCGGCACCGTTCGTCGGTCAGACCCGCCAGCTCGCTGCGCCCGTTGTACTTCCAGTAGTTGCTGTCCGTCTGGGTCAGGAACAGTTGCACGATCTGCACACCCTCGGCGGCCAGTTCCTTGGCAAGCTGCGCATTGGTGTGCGTCCGGAAGTCCGTCGTCGCCATGCCGAGCAAGGGACCATTGGTGGACTTCCGCTGCGATTCGTTGGCCCGGACAGTAGTGGAGGCGGTGCCCGCAACGACCAGCGCCCCCGCCTTCATAAGCTCCCGGCGCGTGATAAAAGCCTTCGTCATGGCAACTCCTTTCATAAGGTCCAACCGTCCCGATACTTTCTCTGCAGGTACTGGTTGGCGGTCGGGTCGCTGGTGAATCTCAGATTCGGACCGTCCCATTCGAGTTTCCTGCCGACGCGCATGGCGATGTTCCCCAGCAGCGGCGTCTCGGTCAGCAGGCCGCTATGGGCCACGAAATCCGAACCGGCCGGCGGGCCGCCCCGACAGGCATCGACCCACTCCTTGTATTGTCCCGGGGAACGCGGCAAGACCTTCGGGGGCCGCCCATAGCTTTTCATCCGGGATTCCGGCACCAGCCGATGGCCCATGAGCACCCCCTGCTCCCCGACAAAGACGACGCCCGACACCGACCGGCCGGGCTCCAAGCCCTTGGGCACCGGCGGCTTGGATTCGCCGTCGTACCAGGTCAGGGTCACCGGCGGCAGACCGCCCCGCGCGGGGAACTCGTAGCGCACCCGGAACGTGCGCGGATAGACCTCGGGACCCAGCTCCGTGCATTCGGCTTCGACAGTGGTGGGGTGCGTCAATTTGAGTGCCTTGAAGACCGTCGAGAGGGTATGACAACCCATGTCGCCCAATGGACCCGTCCCGAAGTCCCGCCAATCGCGCCACCGCCAGGGGTGGTAGGCGGGATGATAAGGCCGTGCGGGCGCGGGTCCGAGCCACAGGTCCCAATCGAGTCCTTCCGGGACGGCGGGAGTCTCCGGCGGCCGGCTGCCCCACGCGGGCGGGTCCCAGAACCGCGTGCCCAACCCGACGTACACCTCGCGGACCGGGCCGATCGCGCCATCCAGGATGTACTCCTGCACGACCCGTGCTTCCTCCGTGGCCTGTCCCTGATTGCCCAGTTGGGTGGCCACCTTGGCCCGTCGGGCGGCTTCCGTGACCTGGCGTGCCTCGTAAACCGTGTAGCTGAGCGGCTTCTCGCAATACACGTGCTTGCCCCGCTTGAGGGCGGCCATCGTAATGACCGCGTGGGCGTGGTCGGGCGTGGCCACCACCACGGCGTCTACATCCTCCCGTTCCAGCAACTCCCGGTAGTCGGCATAGGCATGGCAGCCACGATAGCTGCCGGCGGCTTTCTGCGCCGCGTAATGCTCGTTGACGCGGCGCTGGGCCGGCTCGCGGCCGCCGGTCCGCCGATCTTCGCCTTTCATCCATTCCCAGGAGATGTAGCCGCTGCCCTCGCGGTGGACATCGCAGACCGCCACCACCTGCACCTCCTCGAACGGAAGCAGGTTGAACAGGTCGATGTGGCCCTGCCCGCCCAGGCCGATGCACGCGATCGTCGTCTTTTCACTCGGCGCCACGTGGCCTTGCCCCCCGAGCACCTGCCGGGGAACAATGGCGAACGCACCCGCTGCTCCCACGGCGCCGAGGAACCCACGGCGCGAGACCCGGCGTGAACATGACTGCTGCATACGTCCGACGGAATTCCTGGATTCGTTCATTTTTGCGCCTTCCTTTCCTTCCCGGGGGTCGCCGATTTGTTGGTTTTGGTGGACGCTCGTTCCTGAGGCGGCTCGGCCGCGCGGGGCGGTAGCGTCGCGCTCCAATCCCGCCACGCCTGGTGCAATCGTTGCGTCAATTCCGGTTTCTCAGCCGACAGATCCTTCGTTTCGCCCAAGTCCTGGGCCAGATTGAACAGCCGCACCTGGGGCTTCCTGCCGCTGACGACCAGCTTCCAGTCACCTTCGCGGACTGCACCTTCCGTGCCGTGCTTCCAGTAGAGGGACTGGTGCGGCGTGCCGATCTTCTCGCCGGTGAGATAGGGCAGAAGGTTGACGCCGTCGAGCCGCGTACCCGCCGGCACAGGCGCCCCCGCCGCCGCCAGGAATGTGGCATACAGGTCCATCGTGCTGACCGGCTGGCGGTACTCAGCGCCGGCCTTCAGCCGCGCGGGCCAGCGAACAATGAACGGCTCGCGGATGCCGCCTTCCAGGTATTGGGCCTTGCAGCCGTTCAGCGGTCCGGCCGAGCCGACGAGGATCCTCTGGGGCCAGCCCTGGGGCCAGACCTTGATGCCCGGGCTGCCCATTGCCGGACCGTTGTCGGCGGTGAAGACCACCAGCGTGTTCTCTTCGAGGCCCAGTTCCTTGAGCGTCACCAACACGCGGCCGATATTCTCGTCCATCGTGGCAAGCATCGCCGCGTAGAAACTGAGCGGGGGCTCCAGGTGCGCGAATCGCTCCCGATCGGCGGCCTTGGCCTGCCACGGGCTGTGCACAGCGTTGAAGGCCAGATAGAGGAAGAACGGTCTGGCCTGGTGCTTCTCGATGAACTCGACCGCGTGGCGGCCGATGCGGTCGGTCAGGTACTCGCCCCCGGGCTGCTGTGGTCCCCAGATACCCTGGACCTTGCCCGAATCGACCTTCTTCGGATCGTCCACGCCGACATACCGGCCGTCCGGACCGGGGAAATAATCGCCCTCCCAGTCCATGACGTCCCGCGCCTCGTCCACGCAGGTCTTCACGTCGCGGACGAAGTTCCATTTGCCGAGTTGGCCGGTGACGTATCCTGCCTCCCGTAACGCCTCGGGCAGGGTGCGGTGGGACTCGGGCAACTGGAGCCGGGGACGATTCCGCAGATGCTGATCCTCGTTCCACTGCATGCCGAACCGCTGCTGGTACGAGCCGGTGAGCAGCCCGAAGCGGCTCGGCGCACAAACCGGTGCGGTGGCATAGCCGTCGGTGCAGCGAATGCCGCCCTGCGTCAGCGAGTCGATCGCCGGCGTCGGCGCGAGCTTCCCGCCGTAGCAGCCGGGGTCGCCATAGCCAAGATCGTCGGCGAAGATGAGGATGATGTTGGGTTTCTGCCCTGGTGCCGCCGATCCCGGTGCCGCGACCGATAGAAGCCAGAGCAACAACAGACATACTCGCAGTGGTTTCATACGCTCACTCCTTCACCTGCGGTGCCGGCAGACGCTTGCCGTGCGTGACCGGCCGGACCTCGGCGGGCAGATGAAAATGGTCGTCGACACCGGGGATGTGGTGGCTGCGGTGATGGTGCGCGCCGATCGCGATCTGGTACATGCCGGTCATGAACGCGGACCGGCTGGAGAAACAGACCGGCGCCGTGGCGAAGGTCCCGGTGTAGGGCTTCCCCTGCGCTGCCAGCCGGCCCAGATTCGGCGCCACCACGTGCCGGGTCCCGTAGCAGCCCAGGTCCGGCCCCATGTTCTCCGCGATCAGCCACAGGATATTGGGAGGCCGTCGGCCCGGCTCCGCGCCCGCC
>JALORE010000291.1 GCA_025459125.1 Planctomycetota bacterium
AGACAAGGCGACACATTCGACCGTTATCCTGTAGTCAACATCGGGATTCCCCTCCAGGGCGCGGTTGGGGTCATAGGTGTAGCTGGCGCGCGGATCGGTAGCCTGGAACACATCGAAGCCGGGTTCGCCGATGCGGTATGGGAAACTGGGGAAGATGCTCTTGTGGAGGGGATAGAACCAGTTGCCGTAGGGCATTGCACTGCTGTCACGATATTTCTGCCAGCAGTCGACGAACAGGGTCTTGTCGTCCGGTGTTCCCGCAATGCCGTCACGATTGCGGCCGAGGATGAAATGATCGAGTGGGCATTCCCCGCACACGGGCAGAGAGCCCGCCAGGATGATGGCGAGCCACAGCGTTCTTGCGATCTTCATGTCTGTTCCTCTCTGACTATGGATTCTCCGGCCATTTCGGGGCGGTCTCGGGGTACCAGTTGCACGTGCCGGGGTATTCGTAGGTCTGTTCGAACTTGAGCCCCTCGCCGTGGCCGTCCGCGAAGAGGTAGTGCGAGGTTTCCTGGTGGCGGTCCCAAGCGATGAACCGCTGGGCGTACTCGACCGAGCCTTCCCAAGTCTCCGGGTGGATGTGGTCGGCCAGTCTGAAACTCTCAGTATCCGGAGCCTCACTGATCCAGATGCACGACATGGGCCGGCGGATATTGTTGACGCAGTTGTACCTGTTGGATCGTCCGCCGTAGCGGAAGTGGATCGGATCGAGCAAGGCATTGACCGCCAAGCTCGAATACCGGGCCTCTTTCTGCTCGCTGAGCGGCCGGTCCCAGTTGACGAACTCCTTGCCCTTGTCGCTCGGGCAGCGAAACAGCAGTGGCTCGCGGGTGTAACGCGTCAGGACCCGCAGCCAGTGGTCGTTGGGCTCCCGGATATGGCATGAGCTGGGCGGCAGATGGTACTCTGAGTCCGGCAGGTACGCCTGCAGCGCGATACCGACCTGCCTCAGGTTGCTCAGGCACGCGATCTTCTGGGCCTGTTTGCGGGCCCGACCGAGCGCCGGCAGCAGGATCCCCATCAGCAGGGCAATGATCGAGATCACCACCAACAGTTCCACCAGTGTGAAAGCGGTGTCCCCGGGGCGTCGCATGACGCCCCGGAGACTCCTGTGACGCACAGGCTGGCATGAGTCCCTTCGCAATCTCGAGATCGTGAATATCGACGGTGCCATCCCCGTTGAGGTCGCCCGGGATGGGCTGGATGACGGTCTTGGCGAATCGCATGGTGAAATCGGCGGACCGTTGGTACATGCCGCCGGCGTCGTGGGCCGACAAGACAATGGAGACCTCCTCATCCGCGTCATCGAGCCAGAAATAGAAGCCCATGTGATCGTGGATACCCCATGCTCCCTCCTCGACCAGATATCGCTTCTCCAGAGGATAGAGGTCGCCGTTCTTCTGCATCGCCGGCGTATCGTCGGGTTGGAGTGCAAAGAAGTCGTCCTCTTCGAGGTTTGCGCTGATCCGCTCCCGGCGTACGTAAATATCCCACGCGGGCACGGTCTTGGCATCGGTGCTTTGCAGATTCCACGCCCCTTGCGGTCCAAAGGCAGAGCTCCAGCCGTCGAGGTGCTCCGCCCCATGCGGATCTCCGTAGCCATCTTCTTTGTCGTAGAGGAAGTCACACGTGAACAGCACCTTGTTCGGATCGCTCGGCTTGGCGATGGGGTGGCCTTCTTCGAGAACCGGCGTCAGGACGAGGAACGTGCTGCCGTTGGCCTGTTGCCAATGGGGCCAGCCGGGGGTCGCCGCCGGATGCAGCGGCGGCATGGAGAACAGCCAAAGCTTGTTGTTGTCTGTCGGATCCAGGTCGATCGCTCCCTCGTCGGGCCGGCTCCAATCGCTCGGCCGCCACGTGGGGTTGATGCCGATGTGGGTGTGGGCGACGGCATCGCCGTGCCCATGGGTGTGGGTGCTTTCCTGGGCGGCGAGGCCGGACGGGATGATGGCCGTCAGGATCATCGCTGCGACAATCCCCGAGGATGGTCTCTTCATTGCGGTATCTCCTCATCATTCTGTTCATGCCATGGTTGGGGGCTTTGTCCTGGCGCCTTCCGACGCGCGTCCAAGCCGCGGGGTTGGCGCCCGGACGCATGGACCTTCGTGCGCGTTGTCAGAGCAACCACGCCCCCTTTGCGAATTGACTGAGAGTGGCTATGCGCAGGGAGGCCCGCGAGGGCGCCAGATGTGAGGATACCAGGTCTCAATGCGTCCGACGAATTCCGGCGCATCGTCAGGCCGGCAAGGGGGATGCCCGGCCAACAGGACGGGGGGATCGAGGACGAACTTCTGGGAGGGAGCGCCGCCCTGCTGGCAAATGGAACAGTCTCTGGCGTCGTGGTCCGCCGGGTGCACGAGACTGACAAGATGGACGATCAGTGCCACTCCGCCCGTGTGGGCGAAGATCGCCAGGCACAGCGAAAGGACGAGAGCTGTTCGTATGAAACCCCACGTCTTCATACCGCCGCGACTGCTCCATAGGCGCCGAAGTTGACGGTCCAACGATGCAAGACATTGTACACCCCCAGCCGAAGATTTGCAACTGAGTTGCAAATCTACTGCGGGGTCCTTGCCGGTCTTTCTGCCAAGTTGCCCCATGGAGGCTGTACTCCTACTTCGCATGAGCCCTGTCTCGCCGCAGGGATTCCACCGGCATCTCGAAACGACACCCCAGTTGAAATCGGATGCCGGACGCTGCCGAACTCGTGCCTGGTGATCTGCTGATCCCTGAGGCCGGGGACCGGGTTGCTACCGATGGGCGACTCCTGCAGACGGCCAACCTCAGGATCAACGAGTCCGCCTTCACCGGCGAGTCCATGCCGGTGGAGAAAGACACCCATGGCAGGCCAAGCCATCAGGACAAAGTCATTGACCTCCGCGCGTCCAGCCATTTCTTGAGTTCGACGACTGTAAACACGACCAGACCTATGCCGATGATACGCAGCCACGCGGCTCCGCTGATGGGTGCACTGTGGAAGAGCCGGTGCATGAAGGGAGCATAGGTGAAAAGCAATTGCGCCACGATCATCGCCACCACGCCAGCTATCACCCACAGATTCGTGAACAGGCCCAGGGAGAAGAAGGGGCGCGTGAGGGACCGGCAGTTGAGCAGATAGAATGTCTCGACCATGACGATGACGTTCACCACAGCAGTGCGGGATTCCGCCAGCGAGGCGCCCTGCGTTCCCTCCCACACGAACAATGCGAAGCCCCCCGCCAGCATCAGCAACGAGACGATCAGGATGCGCAAGAGCAAGGCGGGCGTCAGGATCGGCTGCGCGGGATCCCGAGGGGGACGGGCCATGGTGCCCTGTTCCTTCGGCTCAAACACGAGCATCAGGCCCAGCAGGAGCGCGGTGGTCATGTTGATCCAGAGGAACTGCACCGGAAGCGCCGGCAGGGCCACGCCCAGGAGGATCGCGAGCAGGATGAGCAGCCCTTCGCCGCCGTTGGTGGGCATGGTCCAGGCGATGAACTTGGTGAGGTTATCGAAGACGTTCCGCCCTTCCTCCACCGCCGCTTCGATCGAGGCGAAGTTGTCGTCGGCAAGAATCATGTCCGCCGCCCCTTTGGATACGTCCGTGCCGGTGATGCCCATCGCCACCCCAATGTCGGCCTGTTTGAGTGCGGGCGCGTCATTCACGCCATCGCCCGTCATGGCCACGATGTGCCCGCGGCTCTGGAGCGCCCGCACCAGCCGCAGCTTCTGCTCGGGCGCGACGCGGGCAAACACCGCCGCACGCTCAACCGTCTCGGGCAGTTTGTCGTCCGGGATCTGCTCCAGTTCCCGCCCCGTCACCGCGAGGAGCCGGCCGGTGCTACCCTGACCGCCGCGCAGGCCAAGCTGTTCGGCGACGGCGACCGCCGTGCCCTTGTGGTCGCCGGTGATCATCTTCACCTCGATACCCGCCTTCTGGCAGTCCCCCACCGCACGAATGGCCTCCGCGCGGGGCGGATCGATCATGCCCTGCAATCCGAGCAGCGTGAAACCGCCCGCCACGTCTTTCTCGGAGAGCCGGACATGATCGGCGGGGACGCGGCGGCGTGCGAACGCCAGCACGCGCAGCCCCTGGGCCGCCATCTCCTCTGCGGCGGCATGGACCGACGCCGGCTCGAGCACAACCTCCCGACCCGCGGCATCCAGGATCTTGTCACAGCGGTCCGCCACGCGCTCGACGGAGCCCTTCTTGTAGATCACTCCCCCTTGTTCGTCACGGTGCAAGGTGGCCATGAACATGCGCTCCGACTCGAACGGAATCACATCCGCGCGTGGCCAGCGGCTGGCGGCCTCCTTTGCCTCCAGCCCGGCCTTCTGCGCAGCGACGATGAGGGCAGCCTCCGTGGGATCGCCTTCGACTTGGAGGCGTCCCTCTTTGCGGACGAGCTGCGAATCATTGCACAGGAGCCCGGCGCGCAGGCACTCGCCGAGGGCCGGGTTGTCTGTCGGCGTGACCTTCCGGCTGTCGCGGCGGATGTCGCCGTGGGGCTCGTACCCGCCGCCAATGACCTCCAGGACCTGGCCGCCCGCCCAGATGCGGCTTACAGTCATCTGGTTCTCGGTCAGGGTCCCGGTCTTGTCGGAACAGATGACCGTGGTGCTGCCCAGCGTCTCCACGGCCGGCATCTTGCGGATAATGGCACGCCGTCTGGCCATGCGGGAGACGCCGATCGCCAGGGTGATGGTGACTGCGGCGGGCAGACCCTCGGGAATGGCGCCGACCGCCAGGGCGACCGCCGCCATAAACATCTCCGCCGCATGCTCCCCGCGCAGCACCCCGACGAGGAATGTCAGCGCCGCCAGGCCCAGGATGACGTAGAGCAGCAGCCGGCTGAACTCCGCGATCTTTCGCGTCAGAGGCGTGGACAGATCAACCACTTCGGAGATCATCGTGGCAATATGGCCCACCTCGGTATGATCGCCCGTGGCCCACACGACCCCTTCACCCTGGCCGTAGGTCACGAAAGTGCCGGCGAACGCCAGATTCCTGCGGTCGCCCAGTCCCGTGTCGACCGGCAGCGGTTCGACGGCCTTCTGCGCGGGCACCGATTCGCCCGTCAGTGAGGCCTCCTCAATCTGGAGGCTGCGAAGGTCAAAGAGACGCATGTCCGCCGGCACCCCGTCGCCGGACTGCAGGAGCACAACGTCGCCGGGCACCAGTTCTGCGGAGGGGATGCGCTGTTTGCGTCCGTCGCGCCGGACCGTCGCCTCTGTGCGGACCATGCTGGCGAGGGCCTCGACGGCCTTCTCGGCCTTAGCTTCCTGCACGTAGCCTACTATGGCGTTGACCAAGACTACGGCGAACACGACGAAGGCATCCACCCATTCCTGCAACAAGGCGGTTACGAGAGCGGCCGCCAGGAGGATGTAGAGCAAGGGGGAGTGAAACTGGAGAAGAAAGCGAACCAGTTCACTCCGGCGTTTCTGTCGTGTCAGACGGTTCAGGCCGTATCTCTCCTGACGCTGCCGGACCTGCTCCGAAGACAGACCGTCACGAAGATTGGCGTCCAGCCGTTGCCTGACTTCCTCCATCTCGAGGTGGTGCCAGGCAACCTGCTCTTCCGTCGGCTTGTCTCGCGGGTCTTGTCTTCTGCGCTCCGTCATATTGCCTCCGATGACTGTGAGCAGTGAGTGGACGCTATCGCGCGTTGATGGTCCCTGTAGACTACCTTTCGTTTGACCGAGCAAACCCATGCCCGATATGGAGTTGCTATTATGAGCACAGGGGCCGCACGTGTCCAGGCAATTGCAGCGAGTCCGTGAAGAAGACCGCACAGGTGATATCACCGTTGGGACGGAGTGCGCACCTTTGCAGGGTGATTCTTCGAGGAATGCGGGGTTCACCGAGACCTTGCAGAGATATCGGATGGATTTGGAGCCGCGTGGCTCCCACACTACAAGTACGGCGTCAGCAATCGCGCAATACCGTCGCGGAGGCGAGCCGGCAACGAACGGCCATCGACCTCCTCCATCGTCACCGGATGGGCGTCCTTCCGCTTCGTTTCGAACCATTGGTCCAGCCGCCCGGCGAGTTCGGCGTCGTAGCATTCCAGGTTGAACTCGAAGTTGAGGCGTAAGCTGCGCGGATCCCAGTTGGCCGATCCCAGGAGCACCCAGCAGCCATCCACCAGCATGAGTTTGGAGTGATCGAAGGGAGGCGGGGTCAGCCAGACCCGGCATCCGTGCTGGAGCACTTGCCACCACATCGCTCGGGAGGCCCACTGGATGAGCGGCAGGTTGTTTCGTGCGGGCAGGATGATGGCCACGCGTACCCCCCGCATGGCCGCCACATTCAGAGCGGAAACCATGGCAGGGCCGGGCAGAAAATAGGGAGTCATGATCCGGATGGAACGACGGGCAATCGAGATCGCCCCCAGCAGTGTCCACAGCAGCTTCTCGAAATTCTCGTCAGGGCCATCGACCACGCCCCGCGCCAAAGCCGGCCCCCCGCTTTCGATCTTGGGAAACCACGAATCACCCCGTAAAGCCTCGCCGGTTGTGAACAGCCAATCATCAACGAACACTTCCTGCAGGTGGGTCACCACGGGACCGGTCACTCGGAAATGGATGTCTTGTATCGGGTGGGCTGGGCGGCGTTGGAGACAATGTCCCGCTCGAATATTCATGCCGCCGGTGAATCCCAGGCACCCATCCACCACCATGATCTTCCGGTGGGTTCGCATGTTCAGCGCCATCGGACGCCACAAAGCAGACGACGGGAGAAACCGGGCATAGGGTACCCCCTCGCGTCGCAGCGTGCGGAGGATGGTGGGCCAGGAATAGCGGGTTCCCATCGCGTCAATCAGCACCCGTACTTCCACGCCGCGGCGCGTGGCCTTGCCCAGCGCACGCGCAAACGCCTTCCCCACTTCGTCCCGATCGAAGATATAGGTCACGAAAGAGACTGTCTGGCGTGCGTGTTCGACCGCTTCCAGCATGGCCGGGTAGGCGTCCTCGCCGTTCACCAACGGATCGATCCGATTGCCCGGCAGCAAGGGACGCTCTACGACACTCCCAACAACCCGGGCCAGCATCTGGAGATGCCCGCCGTGATCCGGTAGATGACGCTGCAATTCCTCCGGTAGACATTCGGGTCGCGCGGCGGGTGCCCGGTGTCGCTCCAGGTCTCGTCGCAGCAGAGTCGCCTTGCGGCGAATCCGATTCAGGCCAAAGACAAAGTACATGATGGCCCCAACCAGGGGCACGAGCCAAATGAAACCCACCCACGCCATGGCGGAACGAGAATCACGCTTCTTGAGAACCGCGTGCCCAGCCGCCAGGACGGCGAGAAGAAGCTCAAGTCCAATGGCAATGACATACCAGAAGTTGTGCAGCATATCACCAATAGCCGACATGATCTACCTGAGCTTGCCCGGTCTCAGGATCCCGACCGCGTTTTACCTGTTCAGCCACCAGATCGCGCCGTTGAGAATCGTTGCGAACGAAACCCAAAGCAAATAGGGAACGAGAAGAACTGCCCCCGTCTGAGAGATCCGGGAAAAGCAGTACATGACCACCACGATCGCGACCCAGAGCAGCACGATCACGGCAAAGGCCCAGCCGATCTGGTGCAGGCCGAAGAATACCGGGGTCCATAGCGCATTGAGGACGAGCTGCACGAGAAACCACCCGAGAGCTATCCGCACCGCCCTGAGCTGAACGCCCTTTTGCCAGACCAAGAAAGCGGCCACGCCCATAAGCAGATACAAGATCGTCCAGACGGGCCCGAAAACCCAGTTGGGCGGTGTGAAGCCGGGCTTTTCAATGGTCGAATACCACACGGTGAAGCCGTCGCCCATCGCGGTGAATGAGCCAATGAATCCTGCGGCCATGCTGACGCCGCACGCGACAAGGAGTCGGGCCACGCTCTTTCCGCTCATCCCTGAGCCCCCAAGAAATGTTCGTTTGTCACTTTGGCTATGCGATAGGTACAGGGGCACATCTGATCTTCTCCCAGGAGCTTGTGCCTGAGTTCGTAGACTTCATTCCGGCACGGAAACCCGTCTTAGGATACCCAGGTACTGCATCCCATTTCAATAGCTCCGACCACTTGACGCGTGGAGCAGAAGCGCCGCGTGTAGTAGGGCCTACGGCTCCCTGGTAACAGACGACCCCACGAGCGGACGGACCTCATCGACTCTGAAGTAGACGACGAATGCCTTTGTCTCACCCGTATCCTCGTCTTGGCGGCTCTTACGTCTCATGGCCTCGACCTTCTTGGGGTCGTCTTCCTCCGCCGTCCTCGTCAGGTACAGCCGCAGGCCGTGGTACCCCTTCGCCTGCTCGATGAACAGATAGGCGGCGTGCGGATTGGCCACAACGTTGGCATGACTGAGGCGATCCCGCATGATGAAAGCCACGGCCTGGTCGTCCATGACGTGCGGCCGAGCGTAGATGGCCAAATCCACCTTCCCCGCGGAGTCAGCCGTGCCGAGAACTCCGGTGCCCTTCACCTTCTCGAAGTAGTCAGATAGATTCATCGTCATTCTCCTTGAATGATCACTTCCAAGGCCGTTCGTAATTCGGGGTATTTGAACGTGAAACCTGCTTCTGTCAAGCGTTTCGGGAGCGCCTTCTGGCTTGTCAGAAGTGCCTCATCGGCCATCTGTCCCAGCACCAGCCGAAGCGCGAAGGCCGGAACCACGGTCCAAGCTGGCTTCCCAAGAACCTGGCCGAGCGTACGGCAGAATTCCTCCATGGTAACCGGATTCGGTGACGTGAGGTTGCAGGCCCCTCTGAAGCCTGGGGTCTCCATTGCGAACCGGATCGCCCGGATTTCATCCTCCAGGTTGATCCACGACAGCCATTGTCTGCCGCTGCCGAGCCGGCCGCCCAAGCAGAAACGATACGGTGCCATGAACTTCGGCAAGGCTCCGCCCTCCCGCCCGAGCACGACGCCCGAGCGAAGCAGCACGTGCCGCACCCCTAACGGCTCGACTCTCGTGGCTATGGACTCCGTCTTGTGACAGACGTCCGCCAGAAATCCGTTACCGACTCCTGAGTCTTCGTCAAGCACCTCATCCCCGCGGTAGCCATAGTAGCCGACGGCGGAAGCCTGAACGAAGACGGATGGCTTGCTCCGGGCCCCACTGATCGCCTCAACGAGGGCACCAGCACTGCTTGTCCGGCTCTGGGCGATGCGGTTTCTCGTTGACTGCGTCCACCGTCCCGCCGCTATGTTCTCGCCGGCCAGATTGACGACAGCATGCGCGTCCTCTATCTGCCGGGCCCACCCCCCGGCGACCGCCGAGCCCCATTCCACCACCCGCGCGTACTCGCCGATGATGCTGGCAGCCTTGGTCACATCGCGCGATAAAGCGACAATCTCGTAATCATCGTGAATTGCCCGGCACAGCGCCCGACCGATGAAACCAGTCGCCCCGGAGATGACCACACGATTCGCCATATCCTGCTACCCGTCCTTGGCCAGATCCTCAATCTTTTGTACGTAGGCATCGGCGTCGAACTTGCGCTGCAGCCCC
>JALORE010000292.1 GCA_025459125.1 Planctomycetota bacterium
AGCACGTGCAGCACGATCTGGCTGGATCCGGTCTTTTTGCGCAGAGCGACGAGCACATTGGCCGGCGCGCCGGGCTGGCGCTTTCCGACGTCGACGGCCTCGAAACCGTCGAACCAGCCGGCGTTCGCGCGGATGAAGCGATACAGCGGGGCATAGGCCTCGACCGGGGCGGCGTACCAGTGGGTGCCGAGCTCGTTGTTGAAGCACCACTGGCGCTGCGGATGCGGCACCATGAACCGCTGTCCGTGCGCATAGGCCAGGGCAATCCAGAAACGAACCAGCTCTTCGCAGTTGTTCTGTTTGACAAAGGCCCAATCCTGGCCGGAGGCGGTAGCCGCCAGGGGCTTGCCCAGTTGCGTGGCAAGCTCATAGGCCTCGAGGGCGTGCTCGATCCGCTGCGTCCCCGCCGGAGCGTTCTGGCCCACCTCGCAGATCACGTGCGTGAGGTACTTGACGACGTACGTGTGCGTCTTGTTGGGCAGACCCGCATTGGCGCTGAGCAGCACCGGGTGACCCGCCGTTTCGGCGGCCAACTGACCCAACTGCCGCGTGTGCTCGGCGGCTGCCTCCGCCTGGAACCGCAGGAACAGGTCCATCAGGGGAATCTGGTACTGGACCTTGCGGTACTGCGGACGGGTGGTGGCGTACTTACGCACCAGCGTGCGATAATCGAAATCGTCCAGCCGCTCGATGCCGGCCTTCTCCAACTGCTCCTTCGTGGCATGGCTCCGGAGGTACTCGCGAAACGCTGTCATGCAGTAGTCGCAAAACCCGCCGCCGTTCCAGCAGGAGCCCGCGGTCCCCAGGTGATCGTCCACGTGCAGGCCGTCCGCTTTGCCCGCCATCGCCTGGCGGACCCGCTCGCGGCAGAGCTTCTGAAACTCGGGGTGGTTCGTGCAGCCGAAATAGGTTTTGGTTCCCTCGTACGTGTGGTCGAACTGCCAGGGCACTTCGACGGGATTGCCTTCGATGTCGACCGCACAGGCGGCCCGCAGCTTCGGGTCTGTGTGGATCTTCTCCGGTCCCGCCGTCAGGCACCACATCGAGCCGGTGCAGCGAATGCCCAGGTCGTGGTGCCGTTTGACCTTCTCCGCGGTCTCGGCCCCGCCCCAGGCGACAAAGGTAGCGTCATAGGCCCGGTACGCGTCGTCCGAGGCGGCATACATGAACACCACTTCCGAGTGCCGCAGCACGGGCCCGGAATCGGGTATGCTGGCTGCACCGCCCCACGAAATACCCGACAGCGCACTGAGCATCAAACCTACAGAAAGCAAACCTGTCTTGACCGATATGCCTGTCATCTTCTTCGCACCACGCATAGAACTCCGATCATCTCTCCATCAGAACACATTGGGGCCCAGCATGTCATGGCGAGCGCAGCGAAGCAATCTCAATCCTGGCGTTGAGATTGCTTCGTCGCTGCGCTCCTCGCAATCACATGCCTGGACGCATTCCATTAGAGACCCTACGGCCGGCTGTAGCCCTGTTCGCGGTACTGGTTGAGAAGAGCCTCCAGCCGTTTGGCTACGTCCGGATACTTGCCGAGTACATCGTTCTTCTCGCCGGGATCTTCGGCGAGATGATAGAGCTGCGGGTGGAACTCCGCGGCCCGGGCCTTCAGGGCACCGGGCTTCGTGTCGGGGTGTGCCTTGCCCTCGATCCACTTCCACGGACCCTGCCGAATCGCGAAGTTGCCATCGGCACTGTGCACCACCAGCGCCTCCCGAATGGGACGATCCGGCTTTCGGCCCAGCAGCGCGGGCAGGACGTTATAGCTGTCCTCCGCGGCCACCGTCCGGGGCGGCAGCGGCTCACCCACCAGGGCCGCCGTCGTCGCCAGCAGATCGGTCAGGCTGATGGTCTCCTCGCTCGTAGCGCCCGCGGGAATCCGGCCGGGCCAGCGAGCCAGGAACGGCACGCGGAAACCGCCCTGGTAGACGCTGTGCTTGCGGCCGCGCCAGGGGCCGCAGATGGCGAGTCCCGCTTGGGCCGCCTGCCATTCGGTCAGCGTCGTCTGCGCCGGCGGCGCCACCACGCCGCCGTTGTCACTGGTGAAGATGACCAGCGTGTCTTTCGTGAAGCCCTTGCGGTCCAGGGTCCCGAGGATCGCGCCCACGCTGGCGTCCAGCTCGTGAATCCAATCGCCATACGGTCCGGCGGCACTGCCGCCCTTGGTCTTATCCGAGGGCGTCACGGGATGATGCACGGTCACCGGCGTGTAGTAGAGGAAGAAGGGCTTGCCCGCCTCCTGTTGCTCGAGCCACGCGACGGCCTTGCCGGTGAGCGTCTCCATGACCGCCTCATCCTGCCGCTGCGGGGCGTCGAGACCGAGAAAGGAGCCGCCCCCGTAGAAGGTCTTGCCGTATTTCGACGGATCGAGCTGGTTGGAGCGCAGTCCCACCACGCGCCGGTTCTCGACGAAGACGCCGGTATTGTCACCATGATTGGAGGGGACGGCGAAATGGTAGTCGAAGCCGATGTCCAGCGGCCCCGGCGTCAGTTCCGCCGTGTAGTCGCACCGGGGGGACGACCCGTAGCCCAGGTGCCACTTGCCGACCGCCGCCGTGCGGTACCCGTGTTTCTTGAGCAGCGACGCGATCGTCGGGCGGCTCGTCTCGATATGCAGCGGCGCCAGCGTTCCCAGCACCTCGTGCGTCAGCGACGTCCGCCAGCAGTACCGGCCGGTCACCAGCGCGTATCGCGTGGGCGAGCAGACGGACGACGCCGTGTTCGCATCCGTGAAGCGAATGCCTTCCTGTGCCAGGCGGTCGCAGTTGGGCGTGCGGACGAGGTTCTTCGGCGCACCGTAGCAGTTGATGCTGCCCCAGCCCAGATCGTCGGCCAGGATGATGACCATATTGGGTTTGGAGGCGAACGCCCGCTCGGAACCCCGAAGCATCCGGCCGCCCAGGGCCGTCACAGCGACCGCGGCAGCATCTCTCAGAAAATCCCGTCGATTCATCATCTCGGTCTCCTATTTCTTCCTGCTTGCTCTCGAGGAGGACTGCTTTGGCCGCGCCTTGGCCGGACGCTCCGTGGCAGGCGTCTCCGCCGGCGTCGTCCAAATACCCTTGACGACCGGCGGGGTGGGGCAATCCTTCTGCCAGGCCTCCAGCCGGGCCTTCAACTCCGCGGCGATGGAGGCACAGGCCGGATCGTCGATGAGATTCACGTCTTCACCGGGATCTCTGACCAGATCGTACAGCTCGTACTCACTGCCGCCTTGGCGCAGGTCCCTGGCCTGGTTCTTGATGAGCTTGTGCCGAGTCGTGCGGATCATCATGCTGCCCCGCTCGGCGAAGATGGCGGTCTTCCAGGCGGTCTCCTTGCCTGTGACGAGGTTCACGAGGCTCGTTCCCTGGAATCCGCGGCCCGACGGCAAGGGCCGGCCGATCATCTCCATCAGGGTGGGCATCACGTCGATATTCTCGACCATCTCCTCGATGACCCTGCCCCGGTTGAGGTCGGCGGCCAGCTTGCCTCCGCGCGGGGCTCGGATCAAGAGCGGGATACGGCTGGAACCCTCGTACATCACGCCTTTGAACCACCGGCCGTGATCGCCCAGCATGTTGCCGTGATCGGCGGTGAACACGACGATCGTGTCATCCGACAGGCCCATCGACTCCACCTGCTCCAACAGCCGGCCGACGTTGTCATCCACCATGGTGACCTTGGCGTAGTAGGCGGCGGTCAGGGCGCGGGCCATGGCTTCGTCGTCGATCAAGTGGCGACCGCCGCCGCGGGCATCGTTGCGGACGGCCTCGGGCCGCGCCTTGCGAACCGATTCGGGAATGCGCGGACTCGGCATGTCCCCGGCATCGTACATGGACCAGTAGGGCTCGCACAGCTGCGAGGGGCTGTGCGGATCGAGGTAGCTCACGAAAAGGAAGAATGGCTTTTGCTTGTCCCGTTGGCGCAGGAAGTCGATCGCACGATCGGTGATCCAGAAGGTCTGCGAGTCTTCCTTGGGGTACGGCAGCTTGCCCAAATCCTTGCCGAGCGGGTCATCGGGGAACGGCTGCGAACCCGGGACCAGTCGGCGGGCCGACGCGCGGCCGTGCCTGGCGTCCATATATTGGGGCCAGCTTGGGAGCTTACCCGGACCTTCGTTGCTGAAGGACCAGAAGTAGTCGAATCCATACTCCTGTTGGGATGGCAGGAAATGGAGCTTGCCGCTGAGAGCGGTCTGGTAGCCGTATTGCTTGAGCAGCACCGGCAGCAGCACCTCGCCCGGCCGCGGCGGGGTGCCGTTATCCGTGGAGCCGTGGACGTGGGCATAACGGCTGGTGAAGAAGCTGTAGCGCGAGGGCACGCAAATCGGCGCACAAGTGTAGGCCGTCGCGAAGCGGGTCCCCTGCCGGGCCAAGCGATCCAGGTTCGGCGTCCGGACGATCCGGTGGCCGGCACAGCCCAGGGCGTTCCACCGCATCTCATCCACCATGATGAACAGGATGTTGGGCCGGGATGCCGCCGCTGGCTCGCCCGCCCGGAGGAATCGAGTCGCCGGAGCCATTACCGCGGCCAAACTGCTCCATTTGAGGAAATCTCGCCGGGTGCTTCTGGCGGCTGTCATACGCAGACATCTCCTCTGTCGCTGGTCACGAGAATGCGCGGCTCGTTTGCAGTGTGCCCGTAAGGGCATATCCTGACGATAACGCCTTGCGGCGTCACTACAAACGAGCCGCCCGACGGTTCTTAAGGCTGAGCCGCTTTCTTCTTTTTACCCTGCTTCTTGCCCTGCTTCTGTCCCTGCTTCTGCTGCGCGGTCTTCTGCCGCTTCTTCGCGGCTTCTTCCGCCTCGGGGGAGATTGTCTTGCCACCGCGGGGATTGAGCTGATCCAGCACCGCCTGGAGCCGTCGGCGGGCGGCGACGGCCGCCTGGTCCTTCGTGTCGGCCGGCACAAGCTGCTCGACGAAAGGTGAATCCTTCATGTCGAACAGCTCGCCTGCCTGGTTGAGCTTCCAGCCATCGTCGCGGACGTACCAGCGGCTGCCGAGTTGGACGAAGATCCACTCCCGCGGCGTGCCCTTCCGGCCGCGAATCTGCGGCGCGAAGCTGCGGCCGTCGTACTTCCTGCTCGCCGGCAGTTTCGCCCCCGCCACCTCCACGAACGTCGGCAGGAGGTCACTGAAGTCGACCAGGTCCTTGAGCACGCGGCCGGCGGGTGCAACGCCCTTCCAGTTGACAAGGAAGGGCACGCGGGAACCGCCTTCCAGCATCGTGCCTTTCACACCGTTGATCGTTCGACCGCCGATGCTGTTGGGCTGCCCCACCGTGCCGTTGTCGGTGGAGAAGACAATCATCGTGTTCTCGCGCAGACCCAGCTTGTCGAGCTCGGCCACGAGGCTCCCCACCTGCTTGTCGAGATAGGCGATGTTGTCGTTGTAGAGAGCTACTGGGTCCGTTTCGCCCGGCTTGCTGTCGGGCGTGCGGAGGATCGGACCGTGGACGAAATGGGACGCGTAGTAGAGGTAGAACGGTTGGCCCGAGGCGGAGCCGCTGGCGGCATGCCGTCGCAGGAACTCCAGGGCATACTCGTGGCAGACATCCGGATAGTAGATCTCCTCCGGCGTCTCGATGAGCTGCCCGTTCTTCGTGTAGCTCTTTTGCCAATACCAGCCGCCGGCCGTGGGGTCGGTGATATACTCGCCGAAGCCCCAGTCGCCCGGCGTCTCTCCCACCTGGCGCCACTTGCCGAGGTGGCAGGTGTCGTAACCGGCTTCCGTGAGAATTCGGGCCAGCGGGTACTCGTCCTTGGACAGGGGCTGTCCGGCGGTCTGGTTGGTCAGGCCGCCCGTATGGAAGGGGTACCGGCCGGTATTGATCTGGCAGCGCGTAGGTCCGCACAGCGGCGTCGAATAGCACCGCTCGAACCGGATGCCGCCGGCCGCCAGGGCGTCGATCTGGGGGGTCCGATCCTTGTGACGATCGGAGCCGTAACAGCCGGTGTTGTCCAGACCCCAGTCATCTCCGAAGATGAAGACGATGTTGGGCTTTCCCGCGGGTTTGGCGCGTGCTGCCTTTCTGGCGGCACCGGCCAGGGGGCCGCCCACGGACGCGACCGCTCCGGTCGCCAGGGCGGTTCTCAGGAACTCTCGGCGTGACAGACTGCTCATAGTTATCCTCCTTTTCACATGCCCTGTTGAACCTCGCCCCTGAACCGACCTCCGCCCACCGGGTATTCATGTTATCATGTGCGCGTCCCGCAAGCAAATCGATCCGCAGGATTGAAAAGCGGGCGCAGCTTCGCTACAACAGCCGTGTCCAGTGCGTGCGATCGCGTTTCTCAGGCAAAGGAAGGGAACACCCATGCTCACCCAACGTCTGTCCCCGGCTTCCACGGCCCTGCTGCTCATGGTTCTGGGCTTGTCCCTGCCCATGAACCAGGCCGGTTGGGCTGCCACGGACTTCTACATCGCGCCTTCCGGGAACGATCAATGGTCGGGCCGATTGGCATCGCCCCGGGCGGGCGCCAACGACGGTCCCTTCGCCACCCTGTCCCGGGCCCGCGAGGCCATCCGGGCGCTGAAGGAATCGACCGGTCTGCCGGAAGGCGGCGTGACAGTCTGGATTGCGGCGGGGACGTATGCCCTGGAGCAGGGTCTGGACCTGACCGCCGCGGATTCCGGCGCCGCCGGCAAGCCCATCATCTACCGTGCGGCGGCCGAGGGACAGGTGCGAATCACCGGCGGCAAATCCGTGACCGGCTGGCGGAAGGTCCAGGACGACGCCATCCTGGCCCGCTTCGACCCGGCCGCCCGCGAACATGTCCTGGAGGCGGACCTCAAGGGCCAGGGCGTGACCGACTACGGCACGTTCCGATCCCGGGGCTTTGGCCGGTCCACCGTGCCGGCAACCCTGGAGCTGTTCCTCCAGGACCGGCCGATGACCCTGGCCCAGTGGCCCAACGACGGCTTTGAGAAAATCGCGGGCACCCCGGACGCCGTGCGCGACGAGCACGGCGGCACCCTGGGCAAGTTGCCGGCCGGGTTCCACTACGAGGGCGACCGGCCCCGGCGGTGGGCGGACTCCAACGATATCTGGATTCACGGCTACTGGGCCTACGACTGGGCCAACTCCTACGAGCACATCGCCAGCCTGGACAAGGAGAAACGCCTCATCAAGACCAGCCCGCCGCACGGCAATTATGGCTTTCGCAAGGGGCAGCGGTTCTACTTCCTGAACATCCTCGAAGAGCTGGATCAGCCGGGCGAATGGTATCTGGACCGCGCTACCGGCCTGCTGTACTTCTGGCCCCCGGCGCCGCTGCGAGAGGACACGGTGACCGTCTCGCTCGCCCAGAAGCCACTGATCCGCGTGAGAGATGCCTCCCACGTGCAGATCCGCGGGCTGACGCTCGAAGGCGGCCGTGCCGATGGCGTGCAGATCACCGGCGGCAGCCACAACCTGATCGCAGATTGCACGATCCGCGACATGGGCAACTCCGGCATCACGATCGACGGCGGCACCGGCCACGGCGTGGTCAACTGCGTCATCTACCAAGCCGGCGACGGCGGCATCGCCCTGACCGGCGGCGACCGCCGGACGCTGACGCCGGCGCAGCATTACGCAACGAACAACCACATCCACCACGTGGCCCGCTGGTCCCGCTGCTACGCGCCCGCCATCGCCATGTCCGGCGTCGGTATCCAGGCGTCGAACAATCTGATCCACGACCACCCGCACTGCGCGATCCTCTTCTGGGGCAATGAGCACACGATCGAGCGCAATGAGATCCACCACGTCTGCCTGGAGACCGGCGACGTGGGCGCGATCTACACCGGCCGGGACTACACGTTCCGCGGCAACGTCATCCGCCACAATTTCATCCACCATACCGGCGGGGTCGGCATGGGCTCGATGGGCATCTACATGGACGACTGCGTCAGCGGCACGCACATCTACGGCAATATCCTGTGGAAACTGCACCGGGCGGTCTTCCTCGGCGGTGGCCGCGACTTCAAGGTCGAGAACAACATCTTCGTGGACTGCACCCCCGCGGTCGAGCTGGATGGCCGGGGCCTGAGCCAGTCGGCCGTCTGGCACGACATGGTCTATAAGACGATGAAGCAAAGGCTGGAGGAGGTGAGCTGGCGCGAGCCGCCCTACCGGACCCGCTATCCGGAGCTTGCCGACCTTGAGCCCTACTATGCCAAGAACGACGGCGTCCCACCCGGCAATGTGCTCGTGGCCCGTAACGTCTGCGTCGGGAGCGAGCTGCTGAAGATCACCTGGGGCGCCAAAGAAGGTGCGGCCCAGAGCAAAGACAACCTCGTCAACGCCGATCCGCTCTTTGTTGATGCGGCCCAGGGCGACTTCCGGCTCAGGCCTGAGTCCCCCGCCTACCCGTTGGGCTTCAAACCGATCCCGTTCGAGAAGATCGGCAGGCAGCCACCGTCGGCGAGCTCAT
>JALORE010000293.1 GCA_025459125.1 Planctomycetota bacterium
ACCGGCTGGGCAATCTTCGGCGTTTTTTGGGCGAAGAACGGGAGTGCCGTCAGGAACCGCATGGGCTGAAGGGGACCCCCAACGCGGAATTATGCGTTGAGGACCCCAAGCCCATCCTACAAGCTGTTCTTTATGCGAAGCATCCAACGAATCTTCCTGCCGCCGGTGCCCGGTCTCTTGGTGGTTCCGGGCGCGGTGTTCTTGGCCCTTTAGGACCTCGTGACCGTACCCCAACGGCCGCCGCCCACGTCCCCCCCCCGGGAGCGTAAACAATCGCCGTCCCACACCCCCGAACCGCCTCTTCTCTTTTCTGCTGGCCGGTTCTGTCATGCTGTCGGGGCGGGCCAAAGACGCGAGAACCGAATGAGCCAAAACAGAGAGGTCAGGCAGCGACCGGGATCTGTGAGCCCCAAAGGCGCAAGCCCCCTGATCCCCCGTTTCCACACTGGGAATCCCGGTCCCCAGTGACACCACACCGGCCGTGGGAAGGCGGGGCGTGGAGGAAGCGGCTAAAGCGGACGCGGGAAATGCCCGAAAAAACAGAGGACCGAGTCTACCCAATCGCTGGGGAACGTACGGAAGACAGCAACCTACCGATGAGCAAAGAGCGAACAGGCGGTGGCATGGAGCAGCGCAGTTTCATTCGATTCCAAACGAAGCTGGCCCTGACCCTCTCGGGCCTGGCGGTCCTGATCGCTTCGTTTCTGGTCCTCACGCTGTATACCCATTTTCGGACCCAACTGCGCCAGGATCTTCGTCAACGTCTGGGCAATATCGTCGCGATCGCGGCCCTGAGCGTGGATGGCGACGCCCACGCGACACTCGTCGATCCCGGCCAGGAAGGCAACGCGACCTACACGCGGATCAAACAGGCGCTGCAGCGCATCCGGGACCACGCCACGGACGTCCGCTTTGCCTACACGTGGCGCCGCAACCCGGATGGGCAGTTGATCTTCATCGTGGACGCGGAGACCGATCCCAATGAGGTCTCGCATCTGGGCGATGTCTACGACAGCGGCGATCCGGCCTTATTGGCGAAGCTCGCCGCCCTCGACCATGTCCTGGTCGACGACGAGCCCACGCGGGATGAATGGGGCGTCTGGCTGTCGGGCTACGCACCGTTTTACCGGTCGGACGGCCGAATGGAAGGCATCCTCGGCATGGACATCAGTGCCGCCAGGGTCTTGGCCCGCGAGCGACGGTTCCTGTGGACGGGACTGACCATCCTGGCCGGGACCATACCGACCGTGTTGGTCGTGGGATTCTGGTTCGGCCGCAGTCTGGCGGCGCCCATTGTGGCCCTGACCCGCGGCAGCGAGTGCATCGCGGGCGGCGATCTGAGCCAGCGGGTCGACGTGGTCCGCCGGGACGAGATCGGGCAACTGGCCCGGTCCTTCAACCGGATGACTGAGACGTTGCAGGAAGCCATCGGCCAGCGGGACCGTGAACTGGCCAGCCGCCGGCGCGCGGAGGACGCCCTGCACATCCTCAACCTGGACCTGCAGGCCAGCGTCCAACGGCTCTCACAGGCCAACGAAGAACTGCGGCGTTTCGCCTTCATCACCTCACACGACCTGAAGACCCCGCTGCGGGGCATCCGCATGCTCGTGGATTGGATCGGCGCGGATCATGCCGACCAACTCGACGCCACCGGCCGAGAATACGTGGCGCTGCTCGCCCAGCGTACCACCCGCATGTGCAATCTCGTCGAGGCCATCCATCAATACGTGAGCGTCGGCTACGAGGGCAGCCGCACGACGGTGGACCTCCGCGAACTGGTCCCGGAGGTGGTGAAGCGTCTCCATCCGCCCCGGGACGTCCAGATCCGTATCGCAGACCCCCTGCCCCAGGTCCAGTACGACAAGTATCACATGACCCAGGTCTTTGAGCACCTGCTGGGCAACGCGCTGAAGTACGCGGACAAGCCGCACGCTTGCATCGTCATCCGCTGCAGCGAGGAGGCCGATAGCTGGCGGCTCTCCGTCACAGACAACGGGCCCGGCATCGACAAGAAGTACCACCGTAAGGTGTTCGAGGTCTTCCAGACGCTGGCCCCGAAGGACGAGTGCGAAACCGCGGGCATGGGCCTGAGTATCGTCAGGAAGATCGTCGAGTCTTACGGCGGCACAGTGTGGATTGAATCCGTCCTTGGGGAAGGCACTACCGTCCTGTTCACGCTGCCCAAACAGCTCCGGGCCAACCTCGCAGCCCCGGCCTCCGTCGCCGTGACGGCGCACACGTTCCCGTAAGACAACGGACAGCAGGAGACGGTCTCAAGATGCCGGATGTCATTACGAACAGCGCGGCGATAAAGCCAACTCGGCCCTCCGGGCGTTGGGCCATTCCCCTCCGCCTCATTCCCATGCCTGCCGCGGGAGCGCAGTTGGCTTTTCCCCGGCCTTTCGTATCTTTTAGTAGAGGGTCTCTTGCGCCCCCGGGCAACCGACAGTACGAAGGACCCATAATTCTGCAGCGGCGGCCGAGGTCACCGTCACCGTGCACGCTCCTGCCGACCGGCGCGGAATGATTGCCAGATCTGTTGCTTCGATGTAGGAGTTTCGTTATGGAATCTGTGGATGTGATGATCTGCCCCGCACCGTCTGAACCGAGGCTGGAGGACTCGCCGGCGGATGCCGCGCTCGTATCCCCCCCGCATCAGGAGCCGGGCGCAGGAACCAGGAAGCCACGTCAACGACGATCCTCTGCGCAAACCAAGACCCCCGAGTCGTCGCCGCGTCCGCGGCGGCGCACCCCCTCGCGCAGCGCCAACACCAAAACGGCCCAGCCCGGTGCGCCGTCTCGACGCAAACGCGCCGCCCAGGCCGACACCGACAGTCTGCCGCGACCGGCATTGCTGTTTCAGCCCGAACCGATGCAACTGGGTCCGGTGGATCTGACGTCGCCGCCGGACGCCACAACCCAGGCGAATACTACACCGGCGACAGAACTCGTGATCCGGGAGAACCTGGTGCCACCGGGAGACCGTCGGCTGTCGGGGGATCTCATGTCGCCCGCGCATCCTGGGGCGCCGACAGAGCCGCAGCGGCCGCAGGATCTGGAAGGGCATCCGCCCGACGCGAATACCGAGACCGCCCAGCCACGCACGAAACGCCGCAAACGTTCCGGGACTGCCGGCGGAACCGGTGGCCGCGAACCCCAGGCCAGCCAACCGGCCCCGGCCACGCCGTCCGGACCGGCTGCGAACGAGAAGGCGGGCCGTGAATCGGAAGCGGCGCCGCAGCCGCCGACCGAGCCCGCATCTCTGCCTACAAGCCTCGTGTCGGGGGCGGAACGACAGAGGCTGCAAGCGGTCATGGAGCATCTGCTCGACAGCGCCCGACCGGTACTCCCCGCCGTGCCGGAATCACAGGCCACGGAGGTCCAGCCGTCGACTGAGAATACGCCGGCTCCGGCGCGCGCGGACAGGACGAATCCATCCCGGCCTCCCGTGAAGTTCCCCGGGCGCGAGGAACTGGCTCTCGAGTTGCAGACCAAGCAGAATTTCCGAGCTGCGGTGATCGCCGGTGCCGCGGCCGCAACCCTCGGGGTGCTGCTCTGGACCGCACTGGCCTTCCTCTCGGACAGCCACGTCGGCTGGATGGCGATCGGCGCCGGGCTTCTCATCGGTGGTGCGGTGCGCCGCCGGGGTCAGGGACTGGAGAGGTCCTTCAGCCACCTGGCTGTGGGACTGACGACCGGCAGTTGCCTGCTGGGGCATGTCCTGAGCAGTTGCGTGGTGGGAGCCGGTGGAGCCTTGAGCCCGCTGAACCTGCTGTTCTGTGGAATCGCAATCTACGCAACGGATCGTCTCTCCTGCCGCCGGTTGACGGAGTGGGAAATGGACTGCATTATCTATGCTGGAGTGCAACCGACCGCCCCGGAGGACCTGGGGTAATCGATCGGCCGCAGGGCCCATCGGTCGCATGTGCGGTGGCGCCGTGGGTACCGAGAGACAATGCGAAGTCGGCATGAATCGGTGCTCCCTGACTGAGCCATGGGTCGATCGCACGCCCTATGGTTCCGCCCGGAATAGTCCGGTGCCCAGGTCGCTGCCCAGTGTGCCCGGCGCGACATGGAGGTAGCTCCGTGCGCGCGGGTCTGAGTCCAGGATGATCCGCCCTTGCCGGACGACGTTGTGTTCCTCATACGTGACCTCCGGACCGGTGGGGCCGGTGGCTCCGCTCTCCACCCCGTAGCCGGAGTTGTGCTTCACGTCGGTCACGACACAATCCCGCAACCGATACGGGATCGAGTCGCCGGTCTTGCGCATCCAGAAGTACTCACTGTGGGTGACAACATTGTGGTGGAACTCCAGATCATTCCTGGTCCGGCAGGTCCAGACGCCCGCGAGGGACGCTCCCTCGACCAGGCAGTAGCGCATGGCGCACTGCTTGCCGCCCAAGCCGTCCGGACCATCCCAGAATACGACACTCGCGTGGCATTGCCGGAAGATGCTATGGTCGACCCGGAACCGGTCACCGGTCGCCAGGGCCGCGCAATAGATGTCCAAGCCCGCCGGACTGCCCAGGAACAGGCATTGCGTCACCAGCAGATCGTCCAACTCCTTGCCGATGCGACTGACGCAGCAATGCCAGTTGTTGGGCAGCGGGTTGCCCAGGAACTTCAGCCCGCGGATCGTGACGTGACTGTTTCGTACCACGAGGCTGTAGGTCTCTGTCCGGCCCGTGACGTTGCCGCTCGGGCGGGGGTCTTCGATGGAAAGAAGCACGGGCATCAGCGCGGGACTCCAATTCGGATCGTCCGGGGCCACCGTCGCTTCAATGGTCAAGCGGTCTTGCTCTGTATAAGGGCGACAATTCTCGATGACCACGGAGCGGTCCAGGCAGTACATGCCGGGCGCCACCTTGATCGTCGTCGGTCCCGGCGCGTGGGACGCGTTGATCCTCCCGGCAGCCTCGGCCAGGGTCTTGAGGGGTTGGGACGCAGTCCCCGCCTGGTTATCCCGGCCAAGGTGTCCCCCCACATACAGGACCTCGGCTGGCGCCATCACGGTCAGGCCGAGCACGCAAGACCATGCGCCAAGATACCATGACGTCATCCGTCGTTGGTGTGGCACCATAGCCAACCTCCCGACTCTTCAGGTGACATTCCTCCCAGGAACCCGGCCCGGCAACCGTGCCAGGCTGGTCACATGCAAGTATACCGCCATGGACCGGGGCAATTGAAGTGCAGAATGCTCCCCGTGGACAAGAAAGGAGTATTCCCGCAACATTCCGGCAACGTGCGAAGGTCTACTTATGACAAGTACCCGCCGACGGGGGAGAAGATCCCCGCGGAGACGTACAACCTCCTGACGTACCTGGAGCGCGTGCCCTGGTCCGCACCGGAGGCGGCCCGGCGGGAGTTCGAGGCAACGTACAACACCGGTCGGCCGCAACGGGCCCCGGAGCTGGCACCGGTGGATGTGCAGGCCTGGCTCAATACGGACCCCCTCACCCTCCAGCAGTTGCGGGGCAAGGTCGTGCTGCTGGATTTCTGGGGGACGCAGTGCCGGCCGTGCGTGGCAGCTCTGCCGGACCTGCAGAAGCTGTTCCGTACCCACCAGGATCGGGGCCTGATCGTCCTCGGCATCACGGCGGGTGAGTCGGAGGCCCGGATTCGGGCCTTTCTCGACAACCGCCATCTGACCTTTCCGGTCGCCATGGCCCGCGGGAGCAACCTCTGGCACAAGTACGCGATCGAAGGTACCCCCACCTATTTCCTGATCGACCGCGCCGGCCACCTGGTCTGGGGCCCTGCGCACGGCCTTCCCGATGAGCCGCAGATCCTGGCGTTGCTCCGGGAACTTCGAACCGAGTGAACGTTGCCAGGTCATGGCGAGCCGCCAGCCGACAACGCAATCGCAACGCCCTGGATTGAGATTGCTTCGCTTCGCTCGCCATGACATGCGAGGCATTTGCCACTGCCCCGTCGGCACCCTCTGCACAGGTATTCTCTCGAAAAACCCAGGGGGGGTCGCTATACTGGTGCCGTTCTCCGGGCGGCCGGCGGGTCGGCCGTGCGGAGGTGTGGATGGAATTGCAGTCTCTCGGTGGCGTGGGGCGGTTCGCAGGCCCCGGCGACCGGTTTTTCGACAAAGGAATGACCGCAGCATGAACAAGCACTCCGCCGAAAAACACCTGTGGTGGCAGACCGGCGTCATCTACCAGATCTATCCGCTGTCGTTCGCCGACAGCAACGGCGACGGCTACGGCGATCTGCCGGGGATCCTGGGCAAGCTGGATTACCTGAAGTGGCTGGGCGTGGACGCGGTCTGGATCTCGCCGATCTATCCTTCGCCCCTGGCGGATTTCGGCTACGACATCAGCGATCACCGGGCGATCAATCCCCTCTGCGGCACGATGGAGGATTTCGACCGGCTGCTGGTGGCCTGCCACGAGCGCGGGCTCAAGGTGATCCTGGACTACGTGCCCAACCACACGTCGGACCAGCATCCATGGTTCCTCGAATCGCGGTCGTCGCGGAACAGTCCCAAGCGGGACTGGTACATCTGGAAGGACCCGGGCCGCAACGGCGAGCCGCCGAACAACTGGCTGAGCATCTTCGGCGGGCGGGCCTGGCAGTGGGATGAGACCACCCGGCAGTTCTACTGCCACAGCTTCCTGAAAGAGCAGCCGGACCTCAATTGGCGCAATCCCGAGGTGCAGGCCGCCATGCTCGACGTCATGCGGTTCTGGCTCGACAAGGGCGTGGACGGGTTCCGCGTGGATGCCCTGTGGCACGTGATCAAAGACGAGCAGTGCCGCGACAATCCGCTCGATCCGGACTACGTGGAAGGCGAGATGTCGCCCTACCACCGGCTGCTCCCGGTGTACTCGGGCGGGCAGCCGCAATTGCACGAGATCGTGGCCCTGATGCGGCGGGTGACGCAGGAGTATCCGGAGCGGGTGCTGATCGGGGAGATGTACCTGCCGGTCGAGGAACTGGTCCGGTACTACGGGCAGGACGGCGATAGCGGAATCCACCTGCCGTACAACTTCCAGTTGATCGTGCTGCCGTGGCAGGCGATGGAGATCTTTGCGGGGATCAATACCTATGAGGCCTCCCTGCCGGCGTTCGCGTGGCCGACCTGGGTGCTGGGCAACCACGACAAGCCGCGCGTGGCGAGCCGGGTCGGGCCGGCCCAGGCGAAAATCGCGGCCCTGCTGCTGCTGACCCTGCGCGGGACGCCCACCCTGTACTACGGCGACGAGATCGGGATGGAGGACGTCAACGTGCCCGCCCAGGACGCGCGCGATCCGGTCGCGAAGGCGTTCCCCGGTATCCGCCTCGGCCGCGATCCGGAGCGGACGCCGATGCAGTGGAGTGCGGAGCCGAACGCGGGGTTCTCGTCGGGCGAGCCGTGGCTGCCGCTGGCGGCGGACTACGAGCAGGAAAACGTGGAGAACCAAAAGCAGGACGCCGGCTCGTTGCTGGCGTTCCATCGGCAGTTGCTGGAGCTGCGCCGGAAAGAGCCCGCCCTGCAGATCGGGGCCTACCTGCCCGCCGGACAGAAGAGGAACGTGTTCGCTTTCGTCCGCGAGCACGCAGAGACGACGCTGCTGATCGCCGTCAACCTCAGCGATACCCGCGCCCGTCTGGCGGTCCCGCGACATATGGACATCACGGGTGAAGTCATCTTCGGCACGGACCCCGCCCGCGTCGGCAGCAAGATCAACGATTACATCGAGCTCGCTCCGGACGAAGGCCTCATCGCCCGGACATTCCCCGCGGACGACCAGCCTGCCCTCAAACGCCGGCCGATGCCCCATTAGGAGGCTGTCGCAAAACGCAGAATGTCGTTGCGAGGAGCACGGCGACGAAGCAATCTCAACGCCAAGGATTGGGATTGCCTGGGTTCCCAAATGCTATGTATTGTGTTTGGGGGCCCTTCGCTTCGCTCGCAAGGACATGTGGGACGCTTGTGGCGATTCTGTCGTGCGCCCGCGGAACCGCCCGGCGGCAATTGCCCGTTGACATCCCCGGCCGGATCGTCAATAATCATCTCGACGCCGAAGTGGCGGAACTGGCAGACGCGCAGGATTCAAAATCCTGTCCCCGCAAGGGGGTGAGGGTTCGATTCCCTCCTTCGGCATTCCCCGTCATGGTGAGGCTTGAGCCAGGGTAACGACCGCAGCGAGGGTAGCCTGGACCGTCAGGGCAGCGTTGTCGACGTCGCAGCTCTCCGGGATGTCGCCTTCCAGATGGTAGTTCGGGTCGGCATAGGGCCAGGACCCGATGTTGATGACCGCGGCGGGGTAACCGGCCAGGACAAAGGAGCCGTCGTCGTCGCCGGGCCGGGACCTCTGGACGGTTCGCTGCTCCAGGCCGATACCGTAGCGGGCGTTCACCTGGGCCATCAGGTCCGCCAGAGGCTTGCCCTCCGGCTGGGTATAGGCGGTCACG
>JALORE010000052.1 GCA_025459125.1 Planctomycetota bacterium
GCGACGATGCTGCCCCCCCGGCGACCGGGCACCGCAACGGCGCTGGGTTCTCTACGGCGTACTGCAACACGCTGTGCCATGGCCTTGCTCCTGTACGGCATCTGCATCCGTCATGCACGAACGTTGGGAAAGCGGCCCCGTACGTCGGACCACCCTCTACCAGATACAGTCGTGCCCGCACCCCGGGGATATCAGGGCAAACGCGATGCGTCGCGTTTGGGGGCCCTTCCGGCGGAAGGAGTCAGGCGAAAGCCGGGCTTTTCTGTTTCCGGGGGACTGGCCGTGGAGTATACTTCGGGGCGACACGGGAATGGTGGGCATAGCCCACCCTACGGCCTTTGGTGATTGAGGGGCGTGCAATGTCGCGACACTACTGTCTGTCCGTTTCTGTCATCATTTGTCTGGTGGCCGTCTCGATCACCGCCGGGGGCGGCGGCGGCACACAGGGGCAACCGCAAGAGCCGCCGCCGGGGGTGGTCATCAGCTATATCCCCTCGCAGACGAAGACCTACGTCGGGTCGCCGGGGATTGCGGTGCTGCCGAGCGGGCACTACCTGGCCAAGCACGATGAGTTCGGGCCCGGCTCCACGGAGAACACGATCGCGGTGTCGCCGGTGTTCCGGTCGGTCGATCGGGGGCTCTCGTGGCAACGGGTCGCCACGGTCCGGGGCATGTACTGGGCCAGCATCTTCGTCCATAACGGCGCTGCCTACCTGATGGGGACCAGCAAGCAGCACGGGTTCGTCGTGATCAGCCGGTCGCGCGATGAGGGGGCGACCTGGACCGAGCCGAAGGATAAGAGCTCCGGCCTGCTCATCGACGACGGCAAGTATCACTGTGCGCCGGTACCGGTCGTCATGCATAACGGGCGGATCTGGCGGGCGATGGAGGACGCCATGGGCCCGGGCGGCTGGGGCTCCCATTTCCGGGCGTTCATGATGTCCGCGCCGGTCGACAGTGACCTGCTGAAGGCCGAGAGCTGGGTGTCGAGCAATCACGTCGGCCGGGACCCGCAGTGGCTGGAGGGCCAGTTCCGCGGCTGGCTGGAGGGTAACGCGGTCGTCACGCCCCAGGGTCGGGTCGTCGATATGCTCCGTGTGGACTACCGCCCGGCGGGCGAGAAAGCCGCACTGATCGAGATCAGCGACGATGGGAAAGTGGCCCGATTCGATCCGGCGAACGGGTTCGTCGATTTCCCGGGCGGGGCCAAGAAGTTCACCATCCGCTTCGATCCTGTTACGAAAAGGTACTGGACGCTGTCGAATCCCGTCCTGCCGAAGCACCAGGACCCGGACCCGGGCCGGGTGCGGAACGCGGTGGCGCTGATGCGGTCCGCCGATCTGCGGGAGTGGGAGATCCGGTCCATCGTCCTGTACCACCCCGATATCAGTAAGCACGGGTTCCAGTACCTGGACTGGCTCGTTGAAGGGGATGACATCATCGTTGCCGCGCGGACGGCCTGGGGCGAAGGCGCCCTGGCGGCCCCCCGCCAGCATGATGCCAACTATCTCACGTTCCATCGGATTCGGGACTTCCGGAACATGACAAGGGAGGATTCCGCGCCGGGAGCATGGGAGAAGACAAGTTCGAAATAGATCTGAGCCACAGATTTCGCAGATTTGCACAGATTACTGGAGAGAAGAATGCCGGACACACGGATTCAACTCCGTCCCAATCCGTGAAAACCTGTGCAATCTGTGGCTTCTACGATTTCTTCTCTTTTGGAGTCAATGCCCGTTGGCATCACGTCCCACCCTATTCAGGAGAACGACATGATTACGGCAACGAAGACGCGTGTGATGGCCGTGACCTTTCTCGCCGCAGCCCTCACCTTTTCGTCCGGCTTGATCGCGGCCGAGAGCCGGATGGCGCAGGTTACGATCAAGGCGGACCAGGGCAAGGACACCATCAACCGCAACATCTACGGCCACTTCTCCGAGCACCTGGGAACCTGCATCTACGGCGGGTACTGGGTCGGGCCGGACAGCCCCATCCCCAACACGCGGGGCATCCGCAACGACGTGGTCCAGGCCCTGCGGGCCATCAAGATCCCCGTGCTCCGCTGGCCGGGCGGGTGCTTCGCGGACGAATATCACTGGAAGGACGGCATCGGACCGCGCGAGAACCGGCCCACGATGATCAACACCCACTGGGGCGGCGTCACCGAGAACAACCACTTCGGCACGCACGAGTTCCTCGACCTGTGCGAGCAGCTGGGCTGCGAGCCGTACATCTGCGGCAACCTCGGCAGTGGGACCATCGAAGAGATGCAGGACTGGGTCGAATACATCACCTTCGACGGCAAGAGCCCCATGGCGGACCTGCGGCGCAAGAACGGCCGGGAAGAGCCGTGGAAGCTCAAGTACTTCGGCGTCGGCAACGAGAACTGGGGCTGCGGCGGCAACATGCGGCCGGAATACTACGCCGATCAGTACAAGCGCTACCAGACCTACGTCCGCAACTTCGGCGACAATCGCATCTTCAAGATCGCCTGCGGCCCGAGCGGCGCCAACTACGAGTGGACCGAGGTCCTGATGCGGGAACTCGTCTCCGGCCGGCGGATGATGCTGCAGGGCCTGGCCCCCCACTACTACTGCGGCACGGGTCGAAAGAGCCGCTCCGCCACGCAGTTCACGGAGGCGGATTGGCTCTGGAATCTCCGCGGCGCCCTGCGGATCGAGGAGCTGCTCGCCGGCCATGAGAAGATCATGGACAAATACGATCCCCAGAAGCGGGTCGCGATCATGTTTGACGAGTGGGGTGCGTGGCACGCGGTCGAGCCGGGGACCAATCCGGGGTTCCTCTACCAGCAGAATTCGCTGCGGGACGCCATGGTGGCGGGCCTGACGCTCAACATCTTCAACAATCATGCGGCCCGCGTGAAGATGGCCAATATCGCGCAGACCGTCAACGTCCTGCAAGCCATGATCCTGACGGACGGCCCCCGGATGCTGCTGACGCCCACCTACCACGTCTATTACCTCTACCGGGTGCACCACGATGCGACGCTCCTGCCGACCGAGCTGGCGGGCCCTGAGTACGTATTCGAAAGCGACAAGCTCCCGGCGCTCAACGTCTCCGCCTCGCGGGACAGCGCAGGCAAGGTCCACGTCTCGCTCGTCAATATCGATCCGCACCACGCGGTGGACGTGAAGGCGCAGTTGCAGGGCCTGACCGCCAAGCGCATCAGCGGGCAGGTTCTCACCGCCGGCGCGATCACCGCCCACAACACGTTCGACCAGCCCACCGCGGTGGAACCCGCGACGTTTACGGATGCCAAGGTGACCGAGGGCGGCTTCAGAACCACGCTGCCGGCCAAATCGATCGTCGTTCTGGAGATCGAGAGTTAGACCGCAGGCGATCGATGGTGTCGGAGGAGCCGTATCAGTCCCTGGCGTGGAGATCGCTTCGCGACTCGCAATGGCATGCGGACGGGTTCCATGGAATCCGTCCTGCGGAGGGGGGTTCTACGCACCGAAAGAGCAGCGGCCGGCAGGACGTGCATGGCACGCCCTGCCGGCCGGCTATGATTTCAGGCTCGTCCCTGCGTGGGGGACGGACCGGTTCCGGCCCTACTTCGCCGGGGGCAGAACGTCCAGGCGGACATAGTCGATGTACAATAGATCGATGTCATCGCCGGTCTGGACCGAGGCCTTGCCGTCGCCCGCACCAACCGTCAGGGCCTTCACTTTCGTGAGGTCCACGCCGGCCGCGGTCATATCTGCGAACGGGATTTGCCAGGAACGCCAGGACCCGGACTGGGCGACATATCCAGGGAGCGTCGCGAGCGTCTCCTTGCCGGCCGTATCGACCACCTTGACGTACAGGGGCTGCGGCACGTTGCAGTGATACTTGTCATCCTGATCGGCATCGCGGTAGTACCCGTGGAGCATGAGAGAAAGCGTGTTGGCTCCCGCCAGGGTCCAATCCTGCGGAGCCGCGAACGTGCGGATGGCCTCGGTCGTGTACGGCTCGAACTGATTCTGAATCTCCAGCCGCATGGCCTTGAAGCCCTGGAACACCGTGGTGGTGTCGACGAAGGTATAATCCAGACCCGCGCCGAGAATATTGTCGACCCAGGCGGCCCCGATCTCGGCGTTGTTCACGTAGGACTCAAAGTCATCGATCACCAGGCTCGGGCCGCGGACAAAGTCCGAGACGGCGGACACATCGTCCCAGGTGCACTTGAACCCGGCCGGCTCGCCGTCCCCTTGCTCATTCTGGGCAAAGATGCCGCAGAGGCCCTCCTTGAAGACCTTCTCCTGCTTGGCCGCATCTTCCCACGGGTCCTTCAGGTCGGTGTCGACGAACGAGGTCTGCGCCACCAAGGGACCGCCCTTGAACTCAAAGAGGCGTCCCGTCACCGTCACCGGACCCTGTCCGACGACTTCCAGCTCCGCGTAGTAGGCGCGGGCGTTCAGCGCGCTGGGAAGGGCCGCCTCCACGTTCTTGTCCATCACGTTCTGGTTCATCTTGACTTTCTCGAGATCGATCTTCGCATTCGCGGGGCCGTTACTGTAGTCGATGTGCAGGATGTAGCCGTCCGCGACGAAGCCGGGGGCCACGCCGGTCAGCTTGCCGTCCGGGTCGATGAAGTAACTGGCGCGGGCGATCAAGCCATAGTAGTTGTAGGTGGTGTCGCCCGCCAGGTTCACCGTGGCGCCCACGCGCACATCCTTGAATTTCTCCGAGCTGCCGAAGCCTGCCGAAAAGGCCGACCCGCCCTTCGACGTCGGCGTGGTTTCGGTGAACGTCAGGTAGTAGTTCCCCGCCGCGCCGGCCGTGACGGTCGATTTGAAGGTCTTCGCCACGTCGGGAAACGACACGAACGTCCAGTTGAGGTTCAGCTTGCCGCCGTCGAAGGAATCCGACCAGTTGGCAGCGGCGGTGCCCACCAAGAAGATCGTGATGAGTGACACCCAGATTGCTCTCTTCCCAGTACCCATGTTTTCTCCTCGCTCAGACAAAATGGTTTGAAAAGAACGGCGCGGAGGCGGCGCGTGCCCCCGACAGGTTGTGCCTTGACGTGACCGCATGATCCGTCCTCCAGGACCCGGCTCCAAGCCACTGGATTCATTGTATCGCGGCCTGCTCGCCAAAGCAAGCGCAAACCGCCCTTCCCGGACCCGGTCCGAGGCTTTCCTAAGTGGCCCTGTCTCCGAGGTTTGCGCGCTGGTGCCGCAAGAATCCGCCGCTTGCTTGCCCGGTCGCGGGGCCATATAATGGCTGTCCGCGTTACGTACTGTCACGTGGGTTATGCTGAAGGGAGGATCAGGTCTCATGGGAACTGCCAGCCAAGATCTCCGGTCCGTCAGGAACACGGTGACGCTTGTCTTGATCCTGTTGTGCCTGGGTTGGTCCGCGCGTCCTTGTGGCGCCGGCGGCCGCGCGGCCGCGGAGAACGCCGTGCTGTCGGTGTCCCTCGATCCCGGCGCCGGGACGCTGTCCGTCGTGGACAAACGGACGGGGCAACGCTGGCAACAGCAGGCGCTGGCGCAGGGCAAGACCTCCGACGTGGTCTGCCGGGGACGTACGATCGGAGCCACGTGGCAGGATGCCCGTACCGGCCTGCGGGTGCAGATGAGCCTGGACGTGGACGAAAGCCGGCCGGAGTTCACGGTCGCTCTTTCCGCGCCGGGCAACATGAAATCGTCCCTGCGTTATCTGCATCCCTTTGTCACGGAGACCGGCACGTACCTGATCGTCCCGATGAACGAGGGAATCTCGTATCCAGTCGAGGATGCCGCGGTCGAGACGCGCAAGCTCATCGCCTATGGCGGGCACGGCATCTGCATGCCCTTCTGGGGCGTCACGGACGGCCGGTGCGGACACATGGCAATCATTGAAACGCCCGATGATGCCTCGATCTGGATCACGCGGCTCGACAAGAAGCTGTGTGTCGTGCCCGAATGGGACCCGCAGATGGGCGCGTTTGGTTACGCCCGCCAGCTCCGCTACGTGTTCTTCGACCGGGGCGGCCACGTGGCCATGTGCAAACGCTACCGGGCCTATGCGCAGGAGGCGGGTCTCTTCAAGACGCTGCAGGAGAAGCGCCGGGAGAACCCGGACGTGGACCTGCTGATCGGGGCGGTCAACGTCTGGTACTGGGAGAAAGACGCGTTCGCCATGCTCCGCGAGCTGCAAGCCAAGGGCATTGACCGGATTCTCTGGAGCAACCGCCAGAATCCCGACGTGATCCAGGCGATGAATCAGACCCGCGGCGTCCTGACCAGCCGGTATGACATCTACCAGGACCTGATGGACCCGAACATCGTCAAGACGCAGCTCCGCAGCGTGCATTCGGACTGGACGCAGGACGCCTGGCCCGACGACATCATGCTCGACGAGAAAGGCGACTGGCGCAAAGGCTGGCAGGTCCGGGGCAAAGATGGACAGATGTATCCCTGTGCCGTCCTGTGCGACAAGCAGGCCCTGAAGTATGCGGCGCAGCGGGTGCCCGCGGAGTTGAAGACGCACCCCTACCGCTGCCGCTTCATCGATACGACCACCGCTTCCCCCTGGCGGGAGTGCTACGATCCCGACCATCTCATGACGCGGAGCGACAGCCGGCACGGGAAGATGGAGTTGCTCCGCTACATGTCGCAGGACATGCACCTTGTCACCGGCAGCGAGACCGGCCACGATGCGGCGGTCCCCTTTGTGCACTACTTCGAAGGCATGCTCAGCCTGGGGCCCTACCGCGTGCCCGATGCCGGCCGGCAGATGCAGAAGATCTGGGATGAGGTGCCCGAGCGGGTCGCCCAATTCCAGCTCGGCCACCAATATCGCCTGCCGCTGTGGGAGTTGGTCTACCACGACTGTGTCGTGGCCCAGTGGTACTGGGGCGACTACAACAACAAGCTGCCGGCCCTGTGGACCAAGCGGGACCTGTTCAACTCCCTCTACGGGACGCCGCCCATGTTCATGTTCACCCGCGCGTTCTGGGAGCAGAACCAGGACCGCTTCGCCCGGAGCTACCGGGACACCTGCACCGTGGCGCGGGCGGTGGGCTACGCCGAGATGACCGATCACCGCTTCCTGACGCCCGACCGCAGCGTCCAGCAGACGAGCTTCGCCAACAACGTGGTCGTCACGGTCAACTTCGGCGACAAGCCCTTCCGGCTCCCCGACGGCACCGAGCTGGCCCCCCTGAGCCAGCGGGTCACCGGGAACGTGGAGCCTTGAGAGCCACTGACACCGATTACGACTGAGTTCTTCGCACGCCTGAACCAGGCTCTGGGTGGCAGCGGCAAGCGCAGCTTGCCGATGGTTCGCGTGATAGACACACACGCCATCGGCAAGCTCCGAGGACTCCGCTTGCCGCTGCCACCCCTGTCTCTCACCTTCACAGGGCTGCGTGCCGACATGGTACGCGAGGATCCACCCGGGTTCGTCAGGGCCCCAGCCGGAGTCGCTGCGGGTCCCAGCCGAGATTCTCGGCGACGGAGGCCGCGAACTGCCGGACGGACGTATCCCGGCCGCCCAGGACAACGCGCGCGTGCTCCGTCGCGAGGGCCAGGGCCTGTGGCATGTCCAGGTAGCGCAGGACATTCAGGAAGATGGGACCGTCCCGGTGCGTCGGCGGCAAATCCAGCAGGTGCAGACGCACGACCTGAGGATGGAACAGCGCCGCATACAGGGCCACACCGGCCATGTTGCCGCGGGCCAAAAGTCCGCGAGCTGCCCCGCCGGCTTCCTCGATCTGCCCGAGGGCCTCGACCGCCCGGCGCACGTCCCACACCCGCATGCCGTCGAGCGTCTGCCCGAGCAGCATGAAGCGCCGGCGAATCTGCGTCTGCTTCTTCTCGTCGCCCGTCCAGGCGGCCGCACCGATCCCACGCGGGCAGAGGTAGGCGAACACGCCCTGCTCGGTCTTGAGCATTCCCCGGAGCGCCTCGAAACCAGTCGGGTCGGCTTCGGGCAGGCGATAGTCACTGAGCCGATCCGCGAACTTCGCGCGCATCCCCGCCAGCCACTGCGTCCAGCCGGATTCATCCAGCACGGTCAACGTAACGCCCTTGGGGTCGGCCTGATCCACGAGAGCCGTAACGAAGAGCCGCAGCCGAACGTGGGGCTGGCTGTTGAAGTCGTACGCGGTCAGGCGGATACCGTCTGCTTCGGCGGTGAAGACCTGATCCACGTCGAGCGGCCCGGCTTCACGGTCCGCCGGCCAGCCGCGAAAGACCTTTTCGCGCAAGGTCTTGTTCCAGCCGTTGCGCAGCGCGGCCCACTGCTCTTGCGCCTCCGGCACGGCCGGCAGCGAGGCCACGGGGACGAACGTCTCGTGGATCTTCGTATTGACCTGGTCCTCGGGCAACTTCTCGAAGACCCGCAACTGCTGGGGCTCGAAGAACGGCTCCGCCGGCTCACGAATGAGCCCGCTCTCGCCTTTGAGGAAGCGGTCGAACCAGGTGAAGGCGTGGACCTGCAGCTCCTGGGTGTCTTTGTGCGGCCCTTCGGTAATGTGGATACCGAGATTCGCCTCGGCGCCGCAGAGCCGGTAGATCCGCCGGGCTTTCTCGTGCACGCGCAGGACGCCTTCCAGCGGGAAGATCGAGTCCTTGTCGCTGTTCGAGATCAGCAGCGCCCGCGGCGCGACCAGGGCCGCCACCATCGGGTAGTCCCAGCGATACGTGTTGACCATGAACATGCAGTCGCAGTGTCCTTCGACGCAGCCGTCGACTACATGATTCTCGAGATCGGTGATGCCCGCGACCGGGACGGCGGCCTTGATTCGCTCGTCGAGGGCGGCGATCCACCAACTGTACGCCCCGCCGCCGGAACGGCCGGTCACGCCGAAGCGGGTGGCATCGACCTCGTTGCGAGTCTCCAGGTAGTCGAGCGCCCGCACGCAGTTCCAGGCCTCGACGCCGGCCGGCGTGTAGCCCCGGCACTTCCACCACCACAGGTTGTACCGGTAGGTCCCGTGGTGAATACCCTCGATCTCGCCGAGCTGCAGCGTGTCGATGGTCAGGCAGACGTAGCCGTGCCGGGCAAACCACGCACCATGGCGCTGGTAGGAAACCTTGGCGCCGTAGCTGATCCCATCCTTCTTGACGTTGCCATGGCCGCAGACGTAGAGGATCGCGGGCGCCGGTTTGCTGAGCCCTTTCGGGAGGTAGAGATTCCCCGTGACATACAACCCCGGCCGGGACTGGAAGTGCAACTTCTCAACGGTGAACTGCTCGTGGTCCGTCACGCCGGTGACAGTGGCGTGCAGCGGCGTCTTCTCGGGTAGTGGATCCAGACCGAGCATCTCCAGGAGCTGCTGCCGGTAAACCGGCCGCTTCGCCTCCCAGTCGGCGCGCGTTTGGATGTCATTCAGACACCCGTCCTGGAGCTTCTTCGTCTCGCTTTGGAAGTACTCTGCAAGCATCCGATCGGCTGCCGTGGTATTGCTGATCTGCCGGGCCGAGGCAGCGGCCCCACCGACGACGACCCCCAGAAGAAAGGCAACGATAACCTCGTTCATGGTTCTCATCTCTGTTATTCCTTCGACTAAGACTTCAATTCAAAATGAAGCCGCAGTGAGCTCGACGACAAGATTCTCACAACAGAGGAAATCGGCCCGGTAGCGAGGGGACAATCGATGCCCTTTGAAGCAGACTGGCGTTTCCGCCTCGCGATGGAAGGGGATTCCCCGATCTGCCAACTCGATGGCCGAAGCTTCTTGATACACCGCCTCCAGAAAACCGGGGCCAAGCTTTTTATGCACCTCCATCGCCGCCCCGATGATGGCAAACGTCTGTGGATCTCTCGAATCTGCGTCAGTCTGCGTAATCTGCGGTTTCATTTCTTCTTCTCTCCCTCACGTCGTTCTCTCAACGGAAGCGCGGGCAAGATGCCCGCGACACGCAAGGGCAGGATGCCCTCGCCCCGACCGGGCTTGCCGCTGCCACCCGCCCGTTCAGAATGGCCGGAGTACTACACCTGTTCCGGCACAACGAACGGCGCACGGTAGCTGCCACGGAGGAGCCGGTTCGCCTCGTCCGCCAACGCGCCGGTGAACCGCGTTGTGCGCGGGTCCATCGTCAGCCACGGCCCGAGCGTTCGCGGCGTCTGCTTCAGGTCCACGCCGTTGAGCAGCAGATGGTCCTGGAACCGCTCGAAGGACTCCGCGAGGTCCGCGTTGCCCCCAAAGCTCGCCACGATCTCCTCGCGGGCCGCCGTCTTGCCGAGACGATGGGAGATATTGCCCATATGGCACAGGGCGCTGGACAGATACCCTTCGCGCACCTCCGCGTGAAGATCGCTGACCTTCCGGCTGCGGACGGCGTCGATGAAGTTCTGGTGGTGCCCCTGCCCTTCCGTCAGGCGGAACTGCTTGAGGCGTTTGCCGGCCTTGTCGTAAGCCCAGCCGCCGGCGAAGTAGCCGTTTTCGCAATCGACGATCACACCGTAGCGAACGCCGCGATAGTGATCCACTTCCGAATCGCCCTTCGCCCGCGGCAGATTGCGCAGCTCGAAGAGAATCGGCACCGGCTGATAGTCGTAGAAGACGATCTGGGTGTTCGGCGTCTCGCCGTCATCGACATAGCCCAGCCGCCCGCCCACGCTCAGGACCCGCGGGGCCAGGCCGTCCTGACCGGCAAACCAGCGGCAGACATCCATATAATGGATGCCGTTGTTGCCGTAGTCACCGTCGCCGGTCGGCCAGACCCAGTGCCAATCGTAGTGCAGTTCCTTCCGCGTCAGCGGCGCCAACGGCGCCGGGCCGCACCACAGGTTGTAATCGACGGATTGCGGCACCGGCTGCGGTCCTTCCACCTTCCCGAGACTGGCCCGCAGGCCGTAGACGAAGCCGCGAATCAGCCGCACTTTGCCGAGGTTGCCCTGCTTGATGTAGTCAAGGGCCTCGTACAGCCCCGTATCGGAACGGCGCTGCATCCCGCCTTGCACGATGCGATTGTACTTGCGGGCCGCGGCGACCATCTGCCCGCCTTCCCAGATGTTGTGGCAGACGGGTTTCTCGACGTAGACGTCCTTGCCCGCCTGGCAGGCCCAGACGGTGACCAGGGCGTGCCAATGGTTCGGCGTGGCGGTGATCACCGCGTCGATATTCTTGTCTTCCAGCAGCTGGCGGTAGTCCACATATGTGGCCACCTTCTCGCTGCGTTTGGCGAATTCCTGCTCCTCGCGTTCCAGGAAGCTCCGGTCCGCATCGCAGATCGCGACGACCCGGACGCCCGGGATCTTGCGGAACCAGTTGATGTGATTGCGGCCCTGGCTGCGGATGCCGACGACCGCGACGCGGATATCGCCGTTCGCACCCTGGACGCGGGAATGGGGAATGGCCGTTGCCAGCCCGGCGGCGACCGACGCCTTGATGAAGTGCCTGCGGTTCATGCGTGTGCCTCCCTACGAGCATTTCTTTCCGGCAACTGCGGGCATCCTACCAGCCCGGGCCGGACCTGTCAAAGCTCAATCGGCGGGGCAGAAAGAGGGGGCATTCTACTTCTCCAGGCAACCGCGACCGCGGGAAGAACGGACAAAGTAGAATGTCCCCGTTTTCCCGGATCGGTCAATCCGGCGGCAGGGGTTCGTTGGGCGCGGGGGCTGGGATCTTCGTGGACTTGCGGAATCGTCCGGGACCGCCGCCCCAGGGGCCGAACGGTCCCTTGGGTCCCGGGCCGCGCGGGAACGGACCAGGCACGCTGCGCAGGAGATCGCGCCAGCGCTGCTGCTGGGCCCCGTCCAGGATGTCCGACATCTCCTGGTCCATCGTCTGCAATTCCGCCGTGATCTGCACGCGGCCCTGCTCGCGAATTTCTTCGAGACGCTGCATGCGGTGGCGCAGGACCGGCCCGGCCAGGCGGGCCTGCTCGGGGGACAGATGCAGGCGCGGCATGATCCGCTCCAGCATCACTTCGTAACTCCGCTCGGGAGACACCGGCGGCCGCGGCGCGGCTCCATGCAGGACCAGGAACGTCACCGCCGCCCCGGTCGTGAGGCCCGCGATCAGGATGATCAGCCCGAAGAAGGCCATGCGCCAGTGATGCAGCCGGCGCAGCAGGACGGTCGGGCTGTCGGGATTCTCAGGCTGGTTCATTGCAGCGCCCATGAGATGGCCTCAGAAATTTCGCTGAGCGGCTCGGCGGACCTGGCGTACAGCAACAAGGCCGCCGCCACGGTGGGTACGGCGACGGCCGACGAGACGGCCGCCAGCCACATCCAGAACCGCTCCGCCACGGTCAGCGGCTGAACCTGGCCGGCCGTGAGGATTCCCAGAATGCGGCACGCCACGTCCACCCGCGGCGCATCCTCCTGCTGCGCCCGGGCCGCCAACCGCTCGATTCTCTGTTCCCAGTTCATCCGATCGACTCCAGCCCGCGGTACTCCAGCAGCGTGCGCAACCGCTGGCGGGCCCGCAGCGTCTGTACCTTCACCATGGTCTTCGTCCAGCCGGTCCGCTGCGCCGTCTCGGCCACATCGCACTGGTCCAGGTAGCGGAGCGTCAGGACCAGCCGGTCCCGAGGGGCCAGTTGCGCGAACACCCGGTACAACAATTCGGCCGCCAGGTCCGGCTCGAGCGTCTCCGCGACGGTATCGCCGTCGGTGGCCTGGTCCCACTCCTGCGTGTTGAACGGCGTCACCTGCCGGCGGCGAGCCTTCTCTTTCCAGTACCGATAGCCAACCCGCGTCGCAATGCGGGTCAGCCAGTGCTCGAACGGCCCGGTGCCGCGATACTGGCCCAGACTCAGGTAGGCCTCGACAAACACGTCCTGCACCAGCTCCTCGTGGACCCGGCGGTCGCGATCGAAACGCCAGAGGATTCGGGCCACGTGGTCCTGGTGGCGCTCCACCAGGCGACGATAGGCCTCGGGATCGCCCGCGCCGGTCCGCCGGACGTCCTCCAGGTCGGCCGGCACGGGATCGGCCGGCGCGCCGGCGGGTGCGGCCCGCGCTACATCCGCCAGAGCCCGCACAACCGCACGGACGAGCTCTTCCGGTCCGGCGTACCCCGGCAGTATGGAACTGGCATCGATCATATGGCAGAGAGTAAACGGGACACAGGGTCCCGGACAAGGATAGTTCGATTCGGCGCCGGTCGCGCAACGCATCGGTCCCGCCTGGACAACTGGTTCCAGGTGGGACCGATGTGAGGCAGGATTCCCGGCATCACTCCTGCGGGCGGTTGGGTCCCGCCGGTCTGGTCTCATGAAAGGCCCGGATCTCCTCCCGGGTCAAGGCGCCGTCCTTGTTGGCGTCGGCCCGCTCGAACATCTGCTCGAGGGGAGGCCCGCCCTGGTTCCGCCACGGTGCAGCGCCCGCACCCGGGCCCGGCCTGCCGGCGGGAGGCTGCGTCTCGGCATCCGGTTGGCCCATCCCGCGGCGCGGCCGCAGACCCGCACCGGCCCCGGGACCACTCGCCTGCGGCTGCCCGGCCGGACCCTGTCCGCGCGGTCCCGTCCAAGCTCCTTGGCCTTGCCCCGGGCGGAAACCACGGCCGGCGGGACCGCCGCGGCCCTGCTGCCACGCCGGACCTTGCGGCCCGCGCCCGGATCGCCCCGCCCGCTCCCGCATCTGCTCGAGTTGCTTGACCTGCTTTTCCGTCAGCACCTCTTTGATCGCCGCCATCGTCTTGTCCCGGCTCTTCTCGACAATATCCCGGATCTTCTGCGTCTGGTCCTCAGTCAAACCCAGCCGGCGGCCAAGCAGACCAGGGAATCCCGCCTGTCCCCACGGGGCCGCAGCCCTCAGCCCGCGTCCGCCCCGACCACCGACTCCCCAGGGACCCTCTGCCCCAGGACCGCGCCCGGCCCAAGCGGGGCCCATCCCACGGCCAAACCCGCGGCCGCCTTGAGCCCAGCCACGCCCAAACCCCTGGCCTTGGGGATCCGGTCGCTGAGCCTGCCAACGCGGCCCCATCCCTTGTCTACCGGGCCCCGGCTGCTGGGCCTGTGGACCCAGGCCCATACCCGGCCCGCGGCCGAACCCTGGTCCACGCCCCCGCCCGCCTTGCACCCAGCCGCGCCCAAACCCCTGACCCTGGGGACCCGGTCGCTGGGCCTGCCAACGCGGTCCTATCCCCTGTCTCCCGGGGCCCGGTTGTTGGGCCTGCAGACCCTGGGTCATACCCGGCCCGCGGCCGAACCCTGGCCCACGCCCCCGCCCGCCTTGCGTCCAGTCCGGCCCAAATCCGCGGCCCATGGGACCCGGCCCCGGTGTCTGCTCGTCCGGGCCGATCCCCGGCCCCGGCCCAAACCCGCGTCCGCCGCCCGGTCCGCTCCCCCACGGCTGCGCCAGAACCTGGCTGCCGGCGAGAGCAAGAACCACTCCGGCCACGATCAGTAACTTCCATCCCGTTTTCATATTCGGCTCCTTTCGGTTACCTGCGGTCCTGTCTTCTGTTGCTCGTTACATCAGGGCCCTTCTGACAGGATAGTGAAAGGAGCACGGCCACAGGTTACACCTGCGTTCCTGAAATCTCCGGGAAAGTTGCGGGGGAGAGTACCCGTGCGAGGGTAGCATGTTCAGGGAGTCCCAGGCGCAGCTCGTTCGTAGTGTGCCCGTGAGGGCATAAAAGATAACGCTTTACGGCGTCACTACGAACGAGCGGCGGGCCGGCCCGCGACGGCGGGTTATTTCTTCTTGTCCTTGCTCTTGTTCTTCGCCGCGGGCCTTTGCAGAGGAAAGACCTCGGATTCGGTGCGACCGTTCGTCAGGATTTCCCGCATCCGGGCGACGATATCGGGATGCTGGTCGGCCACGTCCGTCTGTTCGCCCAGGTCCATCTTGAGGTTGAAGAGCTGGATCGGCTGGTTCGGCTTGAGGCGTACGGCCTTCCAGTCGCCCAGGCGGACCCCCTGCTGACCGTTCAACTCCCAGTACAGGTGGTCGTGCTTCTTCTGGCCGGACCGGCCCAGGAGCGTCGGGAGCAGGGAGATCCCGTCGATCCCCCGGGGCGGCCGCTCGCCCAGCAACTCGGCACAGGTGGGCAGGAAGTCCCAGAAGGCGCCGATGTGGTCGCTGGTGGTGCCTGGCTGGATCCGGCCCGGCCAGCGGGCGATGAAGGGAACCCGCACGCCACCTTCCCACACCGAACCCTTGAGGCCGTGCAATGGTCCCGCGCCTTCGAAGAAGCCGGCTTCCGAGCCGCCGGCATTCGTCGGGCCGTTGTCGCTGGAGAAGAACACGAGCGTGTTCTCGTCCAGGTCCAGTTCCTTGAGCAGCGCCATGATGCGGCCGATCGATTTGTCCATGCGGCTGACCATGCCCGCGTAGCAGGCCCGGGGGCGCGGGTGCGGCACGTACCCGCGCTGGCCATCATACGGCGGGTCGGGCTGGAGATCCTCGTACTCCGCCAGCGAGTCCTGGGGCACCTGGAGGGCCACGTGCGGAATCGTGAACGGCACGTACAGGAAGAACGGCCGGTCCTTGTTCGTGCGGAGGAACTTCCACGCCTCCTCGGCGATCAGGTCGTGCGAGTACACCTTCTCGGCGCCGTCCTTGTTCGCCTCGATCCAGACGATCGCGCCGTCGCGCCAGAGATGATTGGGGTAGTACGTGTGCGCCTGGCGCTGGCAGATGTAGCCGAAGAAATGGTCGAAGCCCTGCTTCTGGGGATCCCCGGTGGTCCCGACCCGGCCCAGACCCCACTTGCCGAAAGCGCCGGTGGCATAGCCGGCCTTCTGGAACAGGTGTCCGACCGTGAACGTGCCTTCGGTCAGCGGCCACTGTCCGCCGATGGTCGAGCCGAGCACCCAGCCTTCGTCCCCGCCCACCTGCATGTTGTTGCGGATCTGGCTGTGGCCGGTGTGGTACCCCGTCATCAAGGTACACCGGGAGGGCGCACAGACCGGATTGCCCGAATAACACTGTGTAAACCGCATGCCCTCGGCGGCCAGCTTGTCGATATTCGGCGTCCGGGTCTTCTTCTGCCCGTAACAGCCCACGTCGGCGTAGCCGAGGTCGTCGGCGAGAATGAACACCACGTTCGGGCGCCGGGCGCGCGGCGCCGCGGCGTTCACGCCCGGTGTCGGCAACGAGACGGCCGCCCAGCCGGCCAGTTTCAGAAAGTCGCGTCGTTGCATCGGAAGCTCCTTTCACCTTGCTGTGCACGAGGATCGGACCAGGGCGTGTGCCAGAAGTCGTGCGGTTGCGATTGCTTCGTTGTTGCGCTCCTCGCGATGACATCGATCGAGGGAGGACGGGCTTCAGGCTCCTTCATACAGATCGCACAGCAGCCACAACCAACGGGAAGAAGGATGGACCCAGACCTCCTTGTAGTTGTAGCAGTTGTCGGGCGGCCAGTAGGGGACATCCCGCTCGAAGTGGGTTTCGATCCCCACCGGCAGCGTGCCGGCCATGTCGCCCGACATCGCGGTATACTGCGGCGCATAGTCGTGCCCCTCGCCGTACATGAGGCTCTGGCAGAAGGGATTGCGGCCCAGGACCCATTCAACCTGCCGGCGGCACAGATCCAGCAGCTCCCCGTCGTTCAGCCAGCGGGCGACGGCGGAGAGCCCCTTGGTCTGCGACAGGACCGTGCCGCAGTTGCCGCGGAAATCGAACCACACCGGGAACCGCCGCAGATAATAACCGTCGCCCAGCTTCACCCCCTGCTCGACCTGCTCCCGGAACGTAGCTCGATTGGATTCGCTGACGTGATAGATCGAGGCGGGGAGCATGAAGTACGGTGCGGTGTACGGAGCCACGGTCCGGTAGTACGCCGCATACAACTCCAGCGCGCGCCGCCATTTCGCTCGGTCCGGATGCTCGGGGAACAGCCGGCACAGCCGCACCAGACCGACCACCGGCGCCTGCTCGTGACCGCGATGAGAATAGTGGAGGATGCGTTGCCGCTTGGCGTCGCCGTAGAAGAACCCGGCCAGGGGAATGTCCCATGCGGTCTCCTCCTGCTGTTGGCAGGCGAGCACGACCGCGCCAAAACCGTACGCCTGCTGCGCATACGTCTGTTCCCCCGTGGCCTCGTATAGGTCCAGCGAGCTCTGGAGCCCTGCCCCGGCGAGTTCCAGGTTGGGGTTCTGCGCCTTCTGGACCGCGAACCGCCAATCGTCCCGGGCCGCCTGCAGAGCATACGCGGCCCGGACCGGATGGGGTCCCTTCAACACCTGTGCCGCCAGTGCCTCCGCCGAGGCGGCCAGGAAATTCTCGAACGGGGCGTCGGCGGCACGGGCCGTCACGTCATCGACCGTCCCCAGGATGCCGTCGGTCCAGAAATCCATCGTGGCCCAGGTGCAGCGGTAGCCGTCGCCGAAGCGGGTCTTGAGCAGCCAGTCGAGGCCCCAGCGTGCCTCCTCGACCAGCCGGCCGGCCAGCGCCGGGTCCTTCTCCTGCAGACCGCGGGCCAGGTCGAACATGGCATAGACGGCTTCCGCGGTGTTTACGAGTCCCTGGGAGAGGTCGCCGGCGTCGTGCCAACCGCCGTTGATGACGATCTCCCGGTCGCCATGCCGGACCCGCCAGTCGCGATGGCAGACATCATGAATCCCGGGCACCTCCGTGCCACACCGCTGGCAGTAGAAGCTGTTGATCGTCTTCCCGATGCTGTCGCGCCAGGCACCGGGGCCGATCTCAAAGGGTCTCGTCGTCGTCCGGCCCACGCGCAGGAAATACCGGCCCGGTTGCCGCACTTCGGTGAAGTCCAGAACGTCGAACGTGCCGAGGGGAGAGGTGATCTTCCCGACCGATTTGGTCAGCACGGCCGTACCACTCGCCGCCTCGACAATACTGAATTCCTTCTCCGCCAGACCGCAGGCCAAGGCCGTCTTGCGCGCCGCAAGCGGGTAGCCGCTGTGACAGTAAGCGATCCGACCGGGCGCCACGTTCCAGCCCTCGAAGTGATCCGGGTCCACCTGCTGCAGTTCGAGATGGTCGATGTCGTAGCAGACGCTCCCGGTCGCGCCCGGCTCATGGCCTTGCAGACGATAGCTGAACTCCACGCCCGTGACTTCGTCCCGGCCGAGATGGGCGATTTCCCACACGACGTGATTCCACCGGTCCGGCTCGAGCAGCACGAAGTTGCGCCCGTTGCGGTCATACATGCCCGGGACTTTCTCCGCGCCGTCGTTGCGGAGGACCAGGCACAGCGAGATCACCCGGAAGCCGGGCAGCGTCGGGTAGATCCAGACGGACAGACGGTTGAAGGCGGTCCAGTCCTCGCCCGCGAAACGGCGCAGAACGGTCGCGGCGCCGAAGGGCCGGCCCGCCGTCCCGCCCGGCTGGTCGCCCACCGCAGGAGAAGTCAGCCGCAGGGATTGGCGGCCATCCCGGGCCCGTTCCCCCGTCAGACTCATCGTGCCGAAGCCCTGGTGCGACCAGTCTCCCAGGCTCTCCATGTCGTCCAGCGCACGGCTTTCCAGCACCGGCTTGCCCAGCCAGCGGTGCCGGAGCGTGTCGGCGACGGGAATGGCGAGCGGCAGGACAGGTGCGCCGGTAGAGGCACGGCCGGGCGCCGCAGACAAGACCGCAAGCAGGGTCACGCCGAGCAGATGGAGCCGGTTGGCGGCGTATCGCATGACTTCACCTCCGGGCCAGAGCGCCCCGACAATGGGCCGCGTGGGACCGCCTCGCCCTGGCGCGGCAGAACGGATTCGAGCAGCCCCATCTCCGCGACCCGCCGCAGCAGCTCGACGATGTTGGTCACACCCAGCTTCTCCTGGATATGACGGCGGTGGACTTCGATGGTTCGCGGCGAGCGGTGCAGGGCCTCCGCGATGTCGTGGTTGTTGTGCGCTTCCAGGATCATATACAGGATCCGGCGCTCGGTCTTGGTCAGGCGCGCCGTCAGCGCGGCGACCGGCCGGGCGTTGCGCTCGATCAGCCGCTGGACCGCCTCCAGGAAGGTGTCCCGATCCAGCGGCTTCTCCACGAAATCCGCAGCGCCCGCTTTCAGGGCCCGAACGGCCAGCGGCACATCCCCATACCCGGTGACCACCAGCACCGGGACCCACGGCAGCCGCTGGCGAACCGTCTCCAGAAGATCCAGGCCGTCTCGCCCCGGCATCTTCACGTCCGTGATCAGCAAGTCGCAGCGCTGGGTCGTCACATGCGCCAGACAGTCATCGACCCCATGAAAACAGACCACATCGAGGCCCGTCCGGCCCAGGGTCTTCCGGACCACGTCACAGATCTTCGGCTCATCATCCACGAAGACCACGTGGGTTGCCTTCAGGCTCTCCATTCGTGCACTCCGTTGGGGCTCATGGTCGGCTCTCCCCGTATCGTCCGCACGGCTTACTCCTGCGGAGTAACAATCGGCAAGGTGATCGAGAACGTCGTGCCGTCGCCCCAGCGGCTGTCCATCCTCAGATTGCCGCCCAGGTGGGAGATGATGCGCTGGACGACACACAGGCCCAATCCCGTTCCTTCTCCCGGCGGCTTGGTGGTGAAGAACGGCTCGAAGACGCGGCCGAGATGCGCCGGCGGAATCCCGCCGCAATCGTCGGTGAACTGCAGCTCCACCTGCTGCTCGTGCCGGGTCCCGGACATCCGGAACGTATGCTCCCGGCGGCCATCGGCGGCCTCGATCGCGTTCTGCGCCAGCGTGAAGAAGACCTGCTCGAGGTCTTTCCGGTAGGTACGGATCGGCGGCAGCTCGTGCAGCCGCTCGACCCGCAGCGTGATACGCGCCGCTCGCGCACTATCCTCCAGGAGGTGGATGATCTTGTCCGCCACCGCGTCCAGGGCGACGCGGTCCGGCGTCCGGTCCAGGGTGCCCCCGGTGAAGTCCCGAAAACGGCGGATGATCGTGGCCATCGTGGAAATCTCGGCCAGTCCGTCCCGCAGATCCTCCAGCACGGTGGGCGGAGGCGCAGCGCCCGCGAGCGTCGTCATGGCGTTCTGGACGGACAGCCGGATGACCGTCAGCGGCTGCGTCAGCGCGTGCGACAGCATGGCGCTGAGGGTGCCCAGCGAAGCGAGATGCTCGGCCCGGATCATCTTCTCGCGATAGGTCTCCAGCTCGAGCTGGGCGGTTCTCAGCTCGTGCACATCGCGCGCGATGATCAGCGCGGACGTGACCCGGCCGGCGCTATCCTTCAACGGCTCGATGGTGGTATTGTACCAGCGGGTTTGTCCCCCGGTGACGGAGGGCACGACGACGTTCATGCCCAGGCCGGTCTCGATCACCCGGCGGACCGATTGTCCCTGGCGCGCGGCGATGGGGGGCGGGAACAGCTCCGCCATGGTGCAGCCCACGAAGTCCGCGGGCGCGCCGCCGAGCGCCCGCGCGGCGGTGCCGTTGAGGAACCGGAACGTGCCCTGGGCATCCACGATGGCGATGGCCTCCCCGGCACTCTCGACGACCGTGCGGTACCGTTCCTCGCTCTCGCGCAACTGGAGCTCCAGGCGCTGGCGGTCGGCGATATCGACGTTGATCTCCGCCACCAGCCACTCGCCGTTCTCCGCCTGGAACGGAATCGTCGTGACCTGGATCGGCCGATTCCCCTCCCGGGTCAGCACCCCATCGCGGGTCACGATCTCCCGGCCCGCGAGCGCCAGGGGAATGCTGCATCCGGGGCAGGCGCTGTCCGCACCCATGAAGTACTCATAACACTTCCGGCCCTCATAATCGCCGTAAACGCGACGCCAGGCGGCATCCACGTACCGCAGGTTGAACTGGCCGTCGATGATGTCCAAGCCGGTGCGTGCGGCGCCGAGAATGAACTCGACCTGCCGCTGGAGGGTCCGGACTCTCTCTTCGGCTTTCTTCTGGTCCGTCACATCCTTGCTGAAAAGGGCAACTTGCTGCACGTTCCCCTGCCGGTCACAAACGGGGTAGGCGTAGGTGTCAAGGCAGCGGCCGGCCCGCTCGTCCTCGAACCGGACCGGCCGTCTGGTTCGCACGACCTCCTCGATCCGCCGCCTCCGCTGCGCGACCAGGGCGGCCGGGAAGAGAGCCTCGCCCACCGCATAGATGCACGCACCGATCAGTTCGTCGGGGCTTTTCCCGAAGCGGCGCGCCGCGGTCTCATTCATGGCCAGCACGGTCCCCTGGCGATCCAGCAGCAGGATGGACTCCGTCACGGCGTTGAACAGTGAGCGGAGTCGCTCTTCGCTTTCGTGGACGGCCTGTTCGGCTTGGCGCTGGTGGGTGATGTCCCGAATGATGCCCTGCGTGCCCACAATGCGACCGGCTGCGCGCAGCGGGCTGACGCTGATCTCCACGTGATGCGGGTTCCCTTCCTTGTCCGTCAGCACCGTATAGTTGGTCCGGCTCTTTCCCTGCAGCATCTCGATCCGGACCGCCTCCACCTTGTCCCGTTCCTCGGTCGGCATCCACTGACCGTAGTGGGTGCCGATCACGTCCCGGGGCTCGAACCCCAGAACCCTGGCGACCGCCTGATTGACGGATAGGATGTTCCCGGCGACATCCGTGGTGTAGATGATGTCGTTCATGTTGTCGAGGAGGTCTTCGTGCGGCGGTCCGTCGGCCCGCAGCATCTGCCGATTCAGACGCTGGTTCGCGCGTTCCAACTCCGCCACACGGTGGCGCAACGCCGCCACCTCCTTCGCACCTGGAGGGCAATTTTGGCCCGCATCGTCCATTCCGCTCCCCGGATCCACCTCTACCATATCGGCGCCGCCGTCGCAGAAATCCACCCACTGAGACGCCCTCGGCCCACACACCGCCGCGGCGCTCGGCCCAGCCGTGAGTTTCGATGGTAGCGAGCAGGAAGGCGGCGGTCAAGGGAAACCTGGGGACCCAGCAGGGCCAACGCGAAGTCAGGCGGCGCCCCGGCTGGCATCGTCACGAGGTCCCAAACGCGGTGAATCGCGTTTGGGGTCCCCAGCGCAATCCTTCGCGTTGGGGGCCCCGGCCAGGCCGCCCGCCTTGACGATGCCACCCGTGCAGAGTCGGTCTCGGGACTTTGCGATCCCCTTGGGGGTCCCCAGAGGAACAGCGGAACCAGGCCCGTCCTCCCGGTGCGGATCTGGGGAAGGTGCCGGCCGGCAGACACGGCGGCTCACGCGCCGGTGAGCAAGTGTTCGAGACCGCGGTCCGACGACTCGGCGGCTTCCGCCAGCGAACAGGGCTGCGTCACCGGCAGAATCACCGTGAAGGTCGTGCCCTTGTCCAACTCGCTTTCGACCTCGATGCGGCCGCCGTGACCGGTCACGATCTTGCTGACGATCGCCAGGCCCAGACCGGTGCCTTTGATCTCCTTACCCGGCCGATGTACGCGGAAGAACCGGGTGAAGAGCTTGGGCAGATCCTCCTTGGGGATTCCGTAGCCGGTATCGCGGATCTTGATCGCCACCTGCTCCTCACGGCCCCCGGCCGAGACCAGGACCCGTCCCCCTTCCGGCGTGAACTTGAGGGCGTTGCTGATGAGATTCGTCAGGACCTGCATCATGCGATCGCTGTCGCAGACGACCGCCGGCAGATGGGCTTCCAGCTCGACCGCGAGATCCACCTTGCTCTTGGCCGCGTGCGGCTGCATGGTCGTGCAGGCCTCTTCGATCATGACCGCCAGGTTGACCGCCTGCAGGTGGAACTTCATCTTGCCGGCGTTGAGCCGCTGGAAATCGAGCACGTCGTCGATCAAGCGGGCCAGCCGGTCGATGTTCCGTTTGGCAATGTCGAGGAAGTGTTTCTGATCCTTGTTGAGCTTGCCGGCGATCTCATCCTGCACGATGATCACCGCTTCCCGAATCGCGGTCATCGGGGTGCGCAGCTCGTGCGAGACCGTGGAAATGAACTGTGCTTTCATCTCCAGGGTCTCTTTCAATTCCTCCTCCGCGCGTTTGCGGTCCGTGACGTCGTGCAGTACGACCACGACGTGCTGGGCGCCGTCGACGAAGACCGGCTCGGCACTGACGGACAGCCAGACCCGGGGCGCTTCCTCGCCCTCGCCCCACACTGGCTGAATCTCCACGCCGCGCGTGGCTTGCCCGCTCTCCAGAGCCTTGCCAATGATCGTGCGGAACTGACAGCCGGCACACGCCTCCCGGGCCCGGACCGAATCGGCGACGTCCGCGCCCCGCAGGCAGGCGAGCGCCTGGCAGACATCACCGTTGATGATCTGCGCGTATCCTCTCCCGGACATCTGCCGAACGGTCTCATTGGCGCGAACCACCTGCAGGTCCTCATTGGCGAGCAGCATTCCCAGCGGCGCCGCGTCAAAAATCGCCGCCAGGTTCTTCTGTTTGCCGTCCAGAATGGCGTGCAGGCGCCGCGTCTCCGTGACGTCGACGAGCGACGCCATCAGGCACAGCGGCCGGCCCTGTTTGTCCTTGACCAGGCTGGCGGACACCTGCACCACGAATTCGGAGCCGTCTTTCCGGCGCGCCGCCATTTCTCCGGACCAGGCACCCGTCGCCACCGCCGCCTGGAGGGCCGCCACGGCGTCCTGGGGCGAGACCACCAGGGAGGTGACGAACCGGTGCAGGACTTCGGATTCCTGCTCGAACCCCCACATCTTCAGGCAGGAGGGGTTGGCAAAGGTCACGCGACCGTCCAGGTCGGTGAAGGCAATGCCACTGGTCGCACTGTTGACCGCCCGGTCCTTGACGAGCAGGGTTTCTTCCGCCCGTTTGCGCCCGGTGATGTCGTTGACGGTGACCAGCGCCAGCAGGGGCTGCCCCTGCGGATCGCGGACCAGCGTCCCGCCGTAGCTGAAGACCCGCCTCCAATCACGATCGACACGCCGGACGCGCACCTCCCAATCGCGCAGCTCCTCCCCCTTCAGGATGCGCGGCAGCGGCCATTGTTCGACGGGCAGGACCACGCCCTCCAACGTGGACAACTCGAAGGTATTCGCCAGCTCGTGCAGCTGGCAGCGGCCGTCCTCCGGGTTCGCGAAGCCGTGGATCTCCAGAGCGGCGTGATTCCACTGCTGCAACCGCCCCTCCAGATCGGACACCACCAGGCCTTCGGTCAGATTCTCGACGATCGTCTGGAGCTGCGTTTCGCTCGCGCGCAGCGCCTCCTCCGCCTGCCTGCGCTCCGTGACGTCCTGCACCACCGCGATCGAGCCGGTGGCCCTGCCCTCGGAGTCATGGACGACGCTCAGGGACATGTCCACGTCGATCACCCGGGCGTCGCCGCGGATCATCTTCGTCTCCAGGTGGTGCTCCCTGCCCCGGTGCCGGACGCTCAGCTCCCGGATTCGCTGCCACTGGTCGTCGGGATAGCAGGACTGGATCGACCGGCCCCGGAGCTGGTCCGCCGTCATGCCCAGCAGGCGCTCGGTCTGCTGGTTCCAGGAGACCAACCGCTCCTGGTCATCGACCATCATGATGGCGACCGCGGAGTTCTCGAAAATCGTGCGGTACCGCTGCTCGGCCGCCTGCAGCTGGCGTTCCGCTTTCTTGCGCTCGACGGCATAGCGCACGGCGCGGAGCAGCAGGCTGCCGTCCACCTGGCCTTTGATCAGATAGTCCTGCACGCCGAGATGGACCGCCTGCGTCGCCACTTCGGCATCATCCAGGCCGCTGAGCACGATGATGGGCGTCTGCGGCGCTTGCGCCTGCATGCGGGCCACGGACTCCATCCCCTGGCTGTCCGGCAGACCCGGGTCCAGCAGGATCACATCAAAGGCCCGGTCGCGCACCCGCTCGAGAGCGTCCGCCAGCCGATCGGTATTCTCGATCGTGCACCGCCCAAGCGGAGACTGGGCCAGCAGCCGCTCGAGCAGCCGACGATCGATCAGGTCGTCTTCCACGATCAACAGTCGAAATGGTCCGGGTGTGTCCATAGTCCCTATCCGTCGCGGCGGTGGTTCTGCAGGATGGTGTGAATTCGTTCCAGAAGCTGCGCGAAATCGAAGGGCTTGGTCAGGTAATCCGAGATGCCCCGCGCGGAGGCGGCCGCGATATCCTGCGGCTCGCAGCGTGCGGTCAGCATGATGACCGGGATGTGCTTCAGAGCCGGGTCCGCCCGCAGGCGTTCGAGCATCTCGTGGCCGCTCATCCCCGGCATGTTCGTATCGAGCAGAATCAGGTCCGGCTTCTCGGCGGCCGCCCGCTCCAGGCCCTCCTGACCGTTCGCCGCCGTCACGACATTGCAGTTGGCGAACTTCAGCCGGTACTCGACGGTGCTGACGAGATCGGGTTCATCATCGACCACCAGGATCTTCACCGGGGCCGTCTTCTTCTTGCTCTTGAACAATCCCAACATGGCTTTTTCCTCCTAACGCTGCTGGGCCACGTACATTGTGAGAACAAGGTGGCATTCCATGCGTCCGGAATACCCGTGCGGGAAATCGAACCGGCAGGCATCAACCCACACGCGGGGGTGATGATTTTCAATACGCTCCAGCAGGGCCGTGATCTGGTCGAGCGTTCCCGCGGCCGTGAGGTCCAGATGGGACACCACCAGCGCCACCGGAGCATTGGGCTCGGGGCCCCCAACACAAGATACCGCGTCGGGGAACCCCTCCGGGACCGGCTCCGCCGGGCCGCCGCCGGCATAGTCTGCCAGAACCACGACGCAGCCGGTCTCCTCCACGAACGGGAGCAGATCGCGGACAAACGTCTGGGCCTCCCGGGCCTGGAACAACCTCTCTGCGAGGCCGGCCGTCTCCCGTTGCAGGCTGCGCCATTGCGCCACTTGGTCTTCGAGGGAGCCACCGATCCGGTCCCGCTCTTCACTCCCGCGTGCCACGGCCGATTCCAGGCGCTGGAGCGCGCGCAGATAACCCACGTGGGGAACCAGCACCCAGTTGCACAGGGCCAGCAGACCAATCAGCAGCAGCGCGACCGACGACGTGTCGCGTGCCACCCGGGGACAACGGCGCAGACGGTCGGCAATCACCGCGATGGCCCTCCTCGCGCGGGCGACTCCTGGGCACGGCAGTGGTCGGGGGAAGGCTCCTGCAACTGGCCCTCAATCTGGTACTCCAGACGGCCGCTCGTGTCCTGCGGCCGCTGCACGCGGACCCGCACCACGGCGGCCAGCAACCCCTCATCCTCCAGATTCTGCACAAAGGCCTGGACCGCCGGACCGGACGGGGCGAGCCCCGTGAGCGACAGCATGCGGGCGTCGCTACTCTGGACCTGGACGACGGACAATCCCGCCGGCGCCGCGCGACGGACGGTGTCCAGAATGTCGGGCCAATCGGCCTGGCGTTTCGTCCCCAGAACACGACGCAGCGGGTCCAGACGCTGCCGGAGACGCGTGGTCTCCTGATCCAGGAAGCGCTCTTCCGCCAGCAGGGCCGGCAGAGTCAAGAACTCCTCGGCAAGCCGGGTTTGCTGCAGGTTCTGATCGCGCGCGCTCGTGGTCCGCGTCAGAAGTTGGGCCGTGACAAAAACGGTCAGGAAGAGAATCACGCCGACATTGGCGGTCAGCAGCAGATGGCGCGTCAAGGACCTTGCCTCCGTCACCGCCGGGGGCAGCAGGCTGATTTTCGGACGGTCTTCTCCTGCCTCCAACAGCCGCAACGCCGCGCCCACGGCCGCCAGTGACGCCTTCGGCCGGGGCAGGCCTTCGTCCTGCGGCCCGCACAGGGGCTCCCAGCCATCCACCACGGTTGGCGCGGGCATCCCGCCCTCCGCCGTGAGCACCGGCGCGATTTCTGCGGCCGTATGGAGGTCATCATCGATCACGACCAGGATCGTGCGCTCGCGACTGGGGGGAGAGACGTGCGTGTCGTCGTAGCGTTCGACGGCCTGGAGCTCCTCCGAGAGCCAGACACAGAACGGCCGGCCGGCAGGCATGTCGGCGGGCCGTTCGCGGGACCGGAAGAAATCCAGATTCCCGTTGCGGAACAGGCAGATCGTGAGCCGGCGCGGACCGAGCAGAGCGACCAGCGCTGCGGCACCGAGCCGGATTTCCGCGCGACGTTCCAGCAGGGCGCGCAGGTACGCCAGCGTCGAGGGCTCGACGGCCTCGACCGTGATCCGGGCCGCCGCACAGATCTGCGTGAGCCCCTGTACTTCGTCTTCGTCGGCGGCGGCGGTCAGCAAACGCCTTCCCGCTCCCCCGGCCATGGCACAGAAATCCGAGACGATGGTCTTGCCGGAGAGGGCGACGTAT
>JALORE010000518.1 GCA_025459125.1 Planctomycetota bacterium
ATTGAATTCGATAAGTGCCTTGCCCGGCTGCCCCGATGCGTATCGTGGCCGCATTCTCGACCATGTCGGAGGAAGCCAGTCCCAACATGCTGCGCGTGCGAGGCCCCCGGTCGAGGAGCCAACCTTGCACGACCACATGATCCTGGCGTAAAAAGCTCACCGCGCGTCGCAACAGCGACAGCTGCCCAGGAGCCACTGCGTACTTGCGACCGGCGCCGCTGACGTCTTGCTGAGCGACCGCCCCCCAGACACCGTCGGCCAGTTGCCAAGGCCCTTCCGCGAGGCGCGAGGTCGCCGCCCCCTCCCACGTCTCGATGAACCCGGTCACGACCGGGTTCTGTGACACGAGACCGTCACTGCCAGCCAATTCGTCGCCGAGCAGTGCATCGCAACCGGTCGCGACGGCCATTCCCAGCATCTCATCTGCTCGATCTCTCATGATCCGAACCAGCGCGATGATCAGGGATCATCTGTTTCCCCGCCCAGCACCCTTTTGGGAATCACCCAGATGTTCACATCCCCGAAGACCATCGTGTGGGTGGCGATCACCCACTCGCCCGTTGCCTCATCGTATTGGATCTCCCGGATCCAATCCTCGTTCAGGACCTGCGCGTCGCGCGTCTGGGTGTCCTTGATCCTGGGCAGCTTCATGCGCAGCGAGACATCCTCGAAGATTCCACTGTTGTTGGCGACGATCAGATAATAGTTCTGCTCGTCCTCCAGTTCCAAGGTGCTGATATCAGAAATGCAGTCGGAGAGGAAGTCGCGCGTGATCTCTTGGTGATTGTGCGATACCGTGAACGGTGGATTCTCATAGCTCTGTTCGAACGCTGGGAACAGTTGCCGCAGTTCCGCATGCAGACGAGCCACGTTCTGCCGGACAGTCGGCGAGCTGATGTTGCGGATCCAATGGAACACGCCCCAGCCACCGACTGTGAGCGAGGAATAGGCCATGTACCGGGTTTCCTCGTAGAGCGGATTGCGCCACACGCCCTTGGGGTACGCCGGTTCGGTCCAACTGGCTCCTACTCCCTGCATGCACGGTGCGGGATTATGGAGATGCGGATGATCGTGCAGGGCGGCGGCGCCATGGGCCATGGACCAGGCCATGATCAGGGGTCCCCAGTCGCCCCGGTGCCCAAAGAAGGCTTGGCTCACATCGCAGGGGTAACGATCGATTTGGAATGCATCGACTACGGGAAGATACGCCGTCCAACTCGACAACGGTACCAGGTTGAACACGACCTGCACCATGTGGTCGCGATTGGCATCCCACTGGCGAAGCGCGTCGCGATATTCCGTCAAGACACTAACGAACTGGGCCAACTTCTGCTGCGGTTCCGCGCCGAGTCCGCCGCCTGCCGCATACTCCGGCTCATCATACAACTGATAGCCCAGCAGCGCCGGATGCGTGCAGACCGCCTCGACCCATTGCCGCTGGCGGGCAATCTCTCCGGCGTCACGATGCTCAAACGCCTCCCAGCCGTTCACCTGCGGCAGCACCTTGATGCCTCGCCGATGAGCGTGATCCAGATAGCCCCGCATGGCCTGAATGCTCGTATGAAGTTGGGCTTCGTCGTCCACATTGCTCGGTGCGGAGACGAACAGGACCGTGTTGCCTCCTTCCTGGGCGATCGCATCCAGGTCCTGCTGATCACTGCCCCAAGTGAACCAGCCCAACGGAAAGAACGGCCGGCCGGTCTCCGGGTCGCGCCAAGGTCGGCGGGGAAACCGAATCGCGGCCGCGTTGGCTGCCGTCGCGGAGTCCGCGGGCGGCCCTGTGATGGTCGGGGTCTCCGGCAATGCCCCGGCCACACGAAACCCGACAAAGGTAGTGTCAGTGTTGGAATGGATCTGTTCGTTGGGAGCGCGGACGTTCAAGCCGCCGTCCGGGGAATCAGCCGCACCGCCCCACAGGCAGCGCAGAAAGGGTGGCAGCAGACCCTCGGTCCACTCATACACATTACCGGCCTGGTCAAAGGTACCATAAGCGCTGGGGGCGCGCAAAAACGCCCCAACCTCGGTTCGATTATGTGCGGCGTCCAACAAACCGCCGTCGTAGTAATTGGCCGCGTTCGCGCCCGCGAAGTCTCGGTCGGGTTTGGCATCGCTCCGCGTGGGATAGTCCCAATAGCCGGGCCCGCCCAGCTTGTGCGGATCGTAGTACGCCGCCTTGTACCACTCGTCCTCGTTGGGAACGAACCATTTGGCGCCGGGATTTCGGCGGACCTTGCGCCCATCCGTGCCCCGATATCCCTTGAGAGTGTAGGCACCATCTTCCGTGTCGCCGTCCCCCTGGCCATTGTGGAGCCAGTTGCAGAAGCGGCAAGCGTCCCAGAAGCTCACGTGGCTCACCGGCCGATTGGCGAACTCCGGGGCGACGCGGTAGGTATAGTTGCCTTCTTCCCCGTCACGGCGGATGTCGCACCCCGAGGCGCCCGAGATCACCCGGTCCATGTCGTTGCTCCAGAGGTTTCCGTCCAGATCCGACCTGGCTTTCGCATTGAGAAATTCGACATACTGCGCCGCCGTCACCTCGTACTTGCCGATGTGGTAAGGATAGGCCACCGCCCCGAAGCCCGTGTCGTCCGCCTTGTTGCCCGCATCGCCCACCACCACCGTCTCCAGACTCGTCAGCCCCGCCGGCATGTGGAATACGTCGGCCGGCAAGGGACGAACCAGGCACAGCACCACCAGCATCGCCAGCAGGTACATCGTTGCCGCTTTCTTCATGGGTTGCTCCTCACTTCTTCGACACAACGAACTCTTGGGCGATTACCGCTTGCCGGGGCTGGCCCCAGGGGTCGGGTACGTCCCACTTGGTATAGGCGTAGACGAACCGATCCGGCCCGGTCACCAC
>JALORE010000294.1 GCA_025459125.1 Planctomycetota bacterium
CGGTGCCGTACCGTTGGCCACGGCATCGCGGTCGGTCCCCAGATACACCGTATGCGAAGCGGCCTCGCGGCCCGACCGCCAGTGCAGGTCGGCATTGACGCTCACACCCGTCGCCCCGCTGGCCGGCTGCGGCGACCGCGCGTAGACCGGGACGTAGAAGAACCGCACTTCGCTCAAGCCGGTCGCGGAGATGCCGCCCCAGGTGCTCTGGATCGTCAATTTGACGTACTTGGCGGAGACGCCGCCCAGGCTGACGGTGGTGTTCGCGGCATAGCCGGCGGCACTGGATCCCCGGGCAAACTCGGGGACGTTCGGCACTGCGGTCCAGGTCGCACCGTCGGCCGAGGTCTCGACCGTCACGCTCTTGGCACCAAAGCCGAGGAAGCCCTCCAGCAACTGGTTGGAGTTCCAGACCCAGAGCTCGTGCAGCTTGTAGACCTGGTCAAACTCGTACTGGATCCAGTTCGGCGCCACCCCGGTGCTCAGCCACATGGTGGTCGGCTCCACGCCGTGGCGGTCGCCGGTCAGACCGGAACCGTCGATGGTCTTTTCGGGACCCATGCCCGGTTGCGCGGTGGAAGCCGTGGCCGCTGCCGGCTTGACCGGATAAGCATACGGCTCAACGGTAAAGGACCACACATCGCCTTTGAAGAGCGGTTTGTCGGGCGTCCCGTTGACTTCATCGACCCGCCAGTAATACGTCTTGCCGAACGCCAGAGGCTGCGGCGGGGTATACGTATTCGCATCCTGGGCTACGGCTCCCACCGCGGCGTCGACCACCTCGAAGCTTTCCCCGAAGTAGACTGTGTGTCCGCCGGTCGCGGGCGCCCGTTCTCCCGGCGTCCAGCCCAGGAGCACATCCCGGGCGACGTCGCTCTGGTTGTCCCCAGGCACCGGACCGTAGGCCTTCCCCTCGACGCCGGTCCACGCGAAGAGCTGTTTCAGATCCGTGACGCTCAGGGCCCGGCCATAGACGCGGGCTTCATCCAGATCGCCCGAGAAGGTCTCCGTGCTGGTGTTGCTGCCGCCCTCTTTGCAGCCTATCCCCATCGTGGCGGTCTTCAGCACACCCGGCACAAAGTTGCCGGAGCCGACCTGCTGAGCGTTGAGGTAGATGAGGGCCCGGGCGCCGTCACAGGTAACCGCGACATGCGTCCATTCGTTGATGTGGGCTGTCAGGGCACCGGCGGGACTGCTGACCGTCTGTGTGAAGTTCCGCATCCGGACCTCCCCGCTGGTCATGACTTCGACGAACCACCGCATGTCTTCCGCGGTCCAGTTGTTCCTCTTGCCGAAGATGCCGGCCCGGGGCGCCTTGTTCTGCTCCCCCGTCCACTTCGCCCAGATGGCGACGGTGAACCGGTCCCCCGGGTCCCAGGTTCCCACCGACACCCGGCTGCCGGGATTGCCGTTATTGCGGAGCGCGGCACCGCCGAGGAACCCGGGCGAGACCCAGGCGGCGCCATTGTACAGGGTTCCGTTGTGACCGTTGCCGGACAGGTCCGCCGTCGTGGTACCTTTGCCTTCATTCAGAGGCCAGTAACCGACCAGTCCCGTCTGGATGTCCGCGTGGACCACACCCGGAACCAGAGCGGCCAGGACCACGGAAAGGAAACAAGCTGATGCTCTGCGCATACCATAACCTCCTTCGCGCCGCAGCGATCGATCGGACCCAACACGCTGTCAAACGAACTCACTTGGCCGAGGCCGGATGGCCAGAGCCGATATCATCAATGTAGAGCCGGCCGGCCCCACCCGGTTTCGGGCTGGCCCGGTCGCCGACCCCGATGAACAGCTTCTTGACGGCCGTCGTCTTGACGCCCGCGGCGGTGAACTCACTCAGCGGGATCTTCCAGGCCTGCCAGCCCACCAGGGTGGTCGCCGCCGGGTCGGGGTGGTTGACCACCTTGCTCTTGCCGGCGCTGTCCTGCACGACCACGTAGAGTTGGCCGGCCGCGTTGCTGGGCTGTGCCACGCCGATCGCGGCCACTTCCCACGTCCCCGTGACGCTGCCGGTCGTGGCGACGTTGGAGAACTCGGCACTCGTCAGGGCATTGGTGTTGTGGCTGGTCGCACACAGACCGATGTAGACGGGGCTCGCGACCATATTGATGGTCTGCGGGTTCCAGGACATGGCGGTCCACTTGGCGCCATCGGTCGAGTAGAAACCACTGAAATTGTTCCCGGTACGCTCCATCTTGACCCAGATCGGCGCCTGCAAGGCAATCTGCGCCGGCGTCGCGACCGCCGTATCGCTGATGGCCGCGACATCCGTCATGGCGCGGGCCTGGTAGCGCACGCCGTTGCCCGGGGTCGCATAGACCGCCGCAAAGCGCGAGCCGGGAGTCAGGCTCTCGCGAATCATCACCCCGACTTTCGCCCAGGGATCGGTGTTGACCAGGCTCTCGACCTTGGCCACGATCGCCCCGTTGCCGGTGAGGCGCTTGCCGGCGAACCGGAACTGGTCGGCCGTATTCCAGATGTCGGTGCCGCCGCCGCCCAGGAGGTAGTTGCCGGCTGCCTTCTCGAAGAACGAGACCGCGCGGCCCTGGAAGTACACCACCAGGGTATCCGCGCCGTTGAGGGCCCAATTCTGGGCCGTAGTCCAAGTCCGTTCCGTTTCGCTGTAATACGGCGTCTTGATGTTGTTGTACTCCAGCGGCATCGACTGCTTGCCGCCGTGGACGATCCGCTGCTCGGCGAACGGTTCCTGCAGATAGCCGACGACGGCGCCCGTGTTGTTGGTCCAGCCGTCGAGCCAGGTCTCATAGATCCGGCGGCCTTCGTCGTTGGTGTAGCTTTCGAAGTCCTCGATCGCCGTGTACTCTTTCGTCGTGAAACTCCAGACGCTGCTGTCCCAGGAGCTGGGCGTCGTCGCCTCGTTGACCTCGCTCACCTTCCAGTAGTAGGTCGTCCCGTACTGGAGGATGCCGGGCTCGTAACGCGGCTGGGTGACCGTGCTGACCGGGGCGGTCCCGGCCGTCACAGCCTGTTGATCCGTACCGAAGTACACCTTGTGGGAGACCGCCTCATGTCCCGGCCGCCAAGTCAGGACCGGATCGAGATCCACCCCGGTGGCCCCGGCCGCCGGCGCCGGCTGTCCGGCTTCCACCGGGACATACGAGAACTGCACCTCACTCAGGCCGCACTGCGGGATGCCGCCCCAGTTGCTGTTCACCGTCAGCTTGAGGTACTGGGCGAACACGCCGCCCAGGCGCACCGTGGTATTGGCGGTGTAGTCCGGCTGACCGGTCGCCCGGGCAAATTCGGGCACGCCCGCCAACTCGGTCCAGGTGCTGCCGTCGGTGGAGCACTCGATCTTGACGCTCTTGACGCCGAAGCCGATGAAGCTCTCGATCACCTGGTTCGAGTTCCACACCTTCATCTCATACAGTTTGTAGGCCTTGTCGAAGGTGAACTGAATCCAGTTCGGCAGCGTGCCGGCGCTCATCCACATGGTCGACGGCTCGGTCCCGTGCTGGCCGGCGGCATTGAGACCGGCGCCACTGACCGTATTCTCCGGTCCCATGCCGGGCTGGGCGCTGGAGGCGGTCGCGGTCACCTTGGTCAGAGGCAGGCCGTACGGCTCGGTGGTGAAGCTCCAGACGTCGCCCTTCGCGACGGTGGCCGCGGGCGCCGCCGCGATCTCATCAACGCGCCAGTAGTAGGTCTGGCCGTACTGCAGGCGGGCCGGCGGCTCATACGTCATTGCGCTCTGGCCCGCGCCGACCAGCACACCCATCGATTGGGTCGCGGTGGCATTGGCGACGGCGTCGGCATTCGTCCCGAAGTACACGTCGTGCTTGACCGCATTATCGCCGGGCTTCCAGCTCAGCGTCGTATCGACCGGTACGTCCGTCTTCTTGTCCGCCGGACTGGGGTCCCAGGCGAGGGCCTTGTCCCGAGCCGGTTGGGGGTCGTGCAGGCCGGCCTTGTAGGCGAAGAAATCCACGTCCTGGGAGCCGGCGATCGCCGTCCGCCCGAGACTCATGGCCAGGTAGCCGCTCCAGGAATCGTAGGCGCCTTCATGCTTGGTGCCGGCGGTGACATGGAAGGTCTTCGGGTTCGCGGCATCCCCATCCCTCCAGATGGTGACCCGGTGCGTGCCGCCACCGGAGGTGTCTTTCACGATCTGGATCCAGAACTCGTGCCATTGGGTCGGGTCGAAGCCGGTGAGGGTGTTTTCGGTCCCGCCGGCGTCGTAGGAGTCCACGTTGGCGCTGATCGCGGTGCCGACACGTTTGTTCATGGTCAGACCGTCGCCGGCGATATCGCCTTCATCCCCGTTCATGGCCAGCGAGAAGCTGACGATGCCCAGGCCGGTCCTGCCCTGCTTGATGCAGAATGTGCTATAACCGTCGTCATGGACGTTGTAACCGGTCGTGACCCAGGTCGAGGGACCGCCATTGGCCGGATAGAGGGGATCCAGCGGCGGCGTGGTGGGAATCCGGGCGCGGAGGCTCAGCGTGACCCCGTCATCGACGATCGTGGCCGCGTTGGGCACTTCACTGCTGATATTGTGGGTAAACGTGAGCTTGCGGTTGCCGGGATCGGCCCAGCCGCCGCCCGGGGCGCTGCGGGGGTCCCCGCAATCCTGAATGCGGAGAAAACTCGTGCTCCCGTCCGTGAAGATCCCGGCGCCGCCCGGGGCCGGAGCTGCACCGGCGGCCCCCATCTGACCGGGCGCCGAGCCATCCCAGGCGTCGGAGCCACCGGCCGCGGCGTCGTTATGGTTCCAGGTCCCGTCCAGGCAGGCGGCGAAGGGTGTCAGACACTTGTCGCCGGTGTAGATGTAGGTCCAGCCGCCCGCCGGGTCGCCGAACTCCACGCCCGCGTGGGTCGAGCCCACCGCCAACCCCAGCGCGAATACGAAAGCCATGCCGCCAATCAGTCGCTGCCACATGATGTTCCTCCTTTTCCCAGAAGCCCCAGACTGTGGTTCAGGTGCCTGGACAGCACGTCCGACACCGCCGACCCCGCTGCGTGCCGGGCCGGCCTCCTGCAAGAAAACCAGCCGTGGCTCCCGCGGACAAACGCCGGAGCCACAGTCGAAACATTGCCTTGTGACGCCGCACGCGGGCTCCCTGTTTCCCGGAGCCCCGCGATCTCCCGGCCGGACACGACCGGGCGACAGGCGGCTCGTGCTATCGGGCTGGATGCCCGAAGCCGATGTCGTCGAGGTAGAGCCGGCCGGCCCCACCCGGCGTCGGGTTGGTCCGGTCGCCCACGCCGATGGACAGCTTCTTCACGGCCGCCAGGTTCACCCCGCTCAGATCGCTCAGCGGGATCGTCCACTCCTGCCAGTTCACCAGGGTCGTGGCACCCGGATCGGGGTGTTTGACCACCTTGCTCTGGCCGGCGCTATCCTGTACGACCACGTATAACTGGCTGGGCACGTTGCCGGGCTGCGCCACCCCGATCTCGGCCACTTCCCACGCGCCCGTGACGTTGCCGGTTGTCGCGACGTTGGAGAACTCGGCGGTCGTCAGGGCATTGACATTGTGACTGGTCACACACAGACCGATGTAGACGGGGCTCGCCGTCATGTTGATCGTCTGCGGGTTCCACGACATGGCCGTCCACGTGGCGCCGTCGGTGGAGTAGAAGCCGTTGAAGTTACTGCCCGCGCGCTCGATCTTGACCCAGACCGGCGCGCGGAGGGCGATCTGCGCCGCCGTTGCGACCGCGCTATCGCTGACCGCGGCTACGTCTGTCGTGAGGCGGCCCTGGTAACGGACCCCGTTGCCCGGCGTGGCATAGACTGCCGCGAAACGCGAGCCGGGCGCCAGGCTTTCACGAATCATCACCCCGATCTTGGCCCACGGATCCGTATTGACCAAGCTCACGACCTTCGCAGCGATCGCGCCGTTGCCGGTCAGACGCTTGGCCGCCAAACGGAACTGATCGGCCGTGTTCCAGATGTCCGTACCACCCCCGCCGACGAGGAAGTCGGTGGCCGACTTCTCCAGGAACCCGGCCGGCCGGCCCTGGAAGTACACGACCAGCGTGTCGGCGCCGTGGCCCGTCCAGTTCTGCACCGGCGTGAAAACCCGCTCGGTTTCGCTGTAATACGGCGTCTTGGTGTTGTTGTACTCCAGCGGCATCGCCTGTTTGCCACCATGGACAATCGTCCGCTCGGCGAAGGGAGCCTGCAGGTAGCCGACCACGGCGCCGGTGGCGTTGGTCCAGCCATCGATCCAGGTCTGGTAGATCCGGCTGCCCTCGTCGTCGGTGTAGCTCTCGAAGTCCTCCACGACCGCGTAGGGCTGGGTGGTGAAGCTCCAGACGGGACCCGGATGGGTGACTCCATCGACCGCATTGGCTTCGTTGACCCGCCAATAGTAGGTCGTGCCGAAGCTGAGTGCGTTGGGCGTATGGCTGTGGTCCGTCACCGTGGCGGCGGCAGGAAGGGCATTCGGGTCGGTGCCGAAGAACACCTGGTGCGACGCCGCCTGCCGGCCCGGCCGCCAGTTGAGGGTGGCATCCAACCCCACTCCGGCAGCGCCGTTCGCCGGCTGCGGCTCCCGTGCCTGGACCGGCACCTGGAAGAACCGGACCTCCGCCAGGCTGGTCTGCGGCAAGTTGCCCCAGGAGCCGGCGATCGTCAGTTTCACGTATTGCGCGGACACACCGCCGAAGTTGACGGTGGTGTTGTGAACATACGCGGCCGACCCGGTCCCGCGGGCGAACTCGGGGACACCCTGCAGTTGAGTCCACGTGACACCGTCGGTCGAGTACTCGATGCTGGCGTTCCTGGCCCCAAAACCGACGAAGGGCTCGACAAGCTGGTTGGAGTTCCAGATCCATAGCTCGTGCAGCTTGTAGGCCTGGTCGAACCGGTACTGGATCCAGTTCGGCTGCACGCCGGCGCTCATCCACATCTCTTTCAGCTCGGTCGAGTGTCCATCGTTCTTGTCGAGACCGGAGCCATTGACCGTATTCTCCGGTCCCATGCCGGCCTGGGCGCTGGAGGCGGTCGCGGTCACGCTGCGGATCGGATAGGCGTAGGGCTCGACCGTGAACGACCATACGTCGCCTTTGAAGACGGTGCTGTCGGGCGCGGCATTGACTTCATCGACGCGCCAGTAGTAAGTCCTGCCGTACGCGAGGCCGGCCGGCGCGAACGTCGGGGCCGTCCGATCCCGGCTCACCAGGACGCCGGTCGGATTTGCCCGAGTGGCGGCCGCGACGACATCCGCCGCGGCGCCGAAATACACGTCGTGCGTCGCCGCGAACTGGCCCGCCGTCCAGCCCAGGACCACGTCCCGCGGCACGTCGGTAGCCCCGTCCTGCGGGATCGGAGACGAAGCGACGTCGCCTGATTCCCCGGCCATGACCGCGGCAATTCCCTCCACCGTCAGGGCGTGGTCGAAGAACCACACATCATCGATGGTCCCGTCGAACACCGCCCCGGGATTGTCATGAACGGTCCCGACAAAGAAACGTGAAGTCCCGGTGACCAGGTTGCGGTCCGGTGACGTGGTCATCGTGCCGGAAGAGTTGATGCCGTTGAGATACACGCGCACGTGGCTCGTCATCGAGCTGCCGGGCGGCACCACGATCGCCACATGCTGCCATTCGTTGAGGGTGACACCGGGATAGGTGAAATTGCCGCCCCAGTGCCGCAGGCGCACGCCCATGACGCCGTTGACCGGCTCGATGGTGAACGAGAAGGCTCCGCCCGCGGTCGTGTTTCCGTAGGCGAGGAACTTGCGGTCGATATTGTTGGTGACGGGCTTGAGCCACAGGGCGATCGTCCGTTCGTCGGCCCCCGTCGGCAGATCAGCCCCCAGATCCGCCACCAGGTAGCCGGTCGCCGTATTCATGGCGGTGCCCGCCGGGAGCGCTCCGGGAACCCCAAGTCCCGGATTGTTGACATAGGTCCCATGGTGGCCTTTGCCACTGGAATCGGTCGCCACGGTTCCGGATTTCTCATCCAGCGTCCAGTGTCCGACTACATCCGCTTGCGTCCTGCAGACGAAGAGCGACACTGCCACGCCGAGGGCACAACACATGGCCTTGATGCGCATCATGCCTTTCCTTGTAGGAGCTTATTCGCGCAGGGCGGGCGGTACCACGCTAATACCGCCCGCCAAGCACGCTCAGGAGTCCAACAGAAAGCGACACATCACTTCGCGGAGGCCGGACGGCCGAAGCCGATATCGTCGATGTAGAGTCGGCCGGCGCCGCCCGGAGTCGGACTGGCCCGGTCGCCCACGCCGAGGGTCAGCTTCTTCACCGCCGCCAGGTTCACCCCGCTCAGTTCGCTCAGCGGGATCTTCCACTCCTGCCAACTGGCCAGGGTCGTAGCCGCCGGATCGGCGTGCTTGACCACCTTGCTCTTG
>JALORE010000295.1 GCA_025459125.1 Planctomycetota bacterium
TTTGGCCAGCACATCCGGGAAGAACCCCCGATTGCCGACGATCACCCCAAAAGTCATCTTGCCCATGCGTGGTCTCCTGTCGCATTGGAATGCTGGAATACTGGAATCGTGGAACAATGGAAGGATAGGGGAGTGAGTCTCCCCACTATTCCATCATTCCACCGTTCCATGATTCCACTTCTTCTTTCGGCCGGCCGTAGCAGACCCCGGCGTCGTGTATGCGCAGGTAGTGTAGCGACATGTTCAGGGTTGGGCAAGCAGGTACCGGCGGATGCTCTGGATCCGGATCTGGGACGTGGGGTGCGTGGAGAAGTACTCGCCGAGACTGGACGGCTCGGTGGACCGGCCCAGTTCCGCCAGCCGGGCAAGCAGCCGTAGAGAGCCCTCCGCCTCGAAGCCGGCCGCCTGCAACAGGCGGACACCCAGCCGGTCCGCCTCCAACTCGTGGTCCCGCGAATAGGCAGTCTGCAGGAACTGGATGCCCACGGTCTTGAGCCAGCCGCCCAGAGGCCCCCGGACCGGGGTGGCCCGGGAGGCGACGGAGACCGCGGTATTGGTCACGATGCGGTCGATGGCGTGGCCCCGGATGACGTGCCCCATCTCGTGGCCCAGGATGAAGGCCATTTCACTCTTCTCCCACCCGCACAGATCGAGAATCGAACGGCTGACGAAGATGAATCCGCCGGGCAGGGCAAAGGCGTTCGGCTCCCGGGACGTGAAGGCCTCGAAGTGAAAGGACCGCCGCTGGTTCGCCACGCAGGCCGCCAACCCGCGGCCGACTTCCTCTACGGCCTGCCTCGTCCGCGGGTCCGGGTCCAGCGCGAGCTGCTCCCGGGCTTCCTGGGCCAGATCCAGGCCGACGCCGTATTCCAGGCGCAGGGCCTCCTCCTCCGTGCCTGCGAACGAGGTCCACATCCACTGGGCTTTGCGGATCTTCGGCCCGAGCTTGCGGCCCAGGCTATAGAACAAGCCGTCCAACATCTTCACTCCCAGGACACTGAAACCACGGTGCACCAGAAGGCCAAGAACCCCCTGCCGGCCGGTGTTTTCCCCGGCCCAGGACCCGCGCACGATGTCCTTGACACGGGGCTCACCGTCTGATAATATGTTATCATAACAGTTTGTTGGTGCAAGTGTTAGATATCGTGCGTATCCCACGCGCGGATACGGCTTTTGAGATCGAAGATTGGAGTTCACAAGCGTATGAGCCCCGAACAACCGCAGGATGCGCATCAAACGCTTGAGAAAGAGCCCCAGTTGCACAAGTACTTCAAAGCCGCCATCAAGACGCACGCCAATGACCTGCACCTGAAGGTGGGACAACCGCCCAAGCTGCGGTTGCAGGGCGAGTTGAAGAACACCACCGGCGAGGGCCTGACCGCCGCGCGCATGGAAGAGATGGTCTTCGAGATCCTCAGCCCGTCCCAGAAGGACGCCTTCCTCAAGCATGGGACACTGGACTTTGCCCATGAAGTGGGCCGGGAGCACCGCTTTCGCATCAACATCTTCCGCCAGCGGGGTGTGATCAGCCTGGCGGCCCGGCGGGTGAGTGCCCACGTGCCGTCGTTCGAGAGCCTGCACCTGCCGCCGATCCTGGAGACCATTGCCCAGTCGCGGCAGGGCCTGGTCATGGTCGTCGGCCCGACCGGCTGCGGCAAGACGACAACGATCGCCTCCATGATCGACTATATCGCGCGGACCCGGTCGTGCCACATCGTGACCATCGAAGATCCCATCGAGTACCTCTACACCGACAACAAGGCCATCGTCTCGCAGCGTGAGATCGGGATCGACGTGGCCAATTTCGAGGACGCCCTGATCTACCTGATGCGGCAGGACCCCGATGTCGTGTTCGTCGGGGAGATGCGGGATCCCGCCACCGTGACGGCCGGCATGCGGGCCGCGGAGACGGGGCATCTCGTCCTGGGAACGTTGCACTCGGCCAACGCCTCGCAGGCGGTGCACCGGCTGCTGGACCTGTTTCCCGTCAACGAGCGGGAGCTGGTCCGCCAGGCGCTGGCGATCTCGTTGCGTGCCGTCATCAGCCAGGTGCTGCTGCCGTCCATCCGGGAGGAAGTGGATCGCCTGCCGGCGGTCGAGATCCTGCTGGCCAATCCCGCCGTGCGGAAGCTCATCTCCGAGGGACGGGAAGGCGATTTGCCCAGCGTGATCCGCGGCGCCCAGCGGGAAGGCATGCAGTACCTGACGGATCACCTGTGCAAGCTGGTGCAGGACGGCTGGATCGACCCCAAGGACGCTTACAAGTACGCACCCAACACGGAGGAGTTGAAGATGGCTCTCAAGGGCATTCGGACGACCGCCGAAGGAATTCTGTAGAAGAAATTTATGATTTGGGAATTATGATCGATGATTTGGGCCGCCGGCGGGGCGGAGAGTCCCTCGCCCCGGCGACGGCAAGATCACAATCTGCACGTCGCAGTTGTGGAATCATAATTCGCAAAGCGTAACTCATGATTCATAACTGGAGCATGGAATGGCACCGTCGCTGCTCATGGCTGTCGAATACGGCGGCTATGTTTCGATCGTGAAGCTGGTGGTCTTTCTCGGCCTGTTTCTCCTGTGGCCGTGGTTTCTCGGCTGGGCTCATAAGGATGCCCGCGCCGTCGGGGCCCATGTCGCCGTCTGGGTCGGTGCCATCCTGGGCGCCGGCGCCCTGGGCTTCCTGCTCTGGTGCCTGGTTCCCATCTACCTCGCGGGCTTGCTGGCGTATGCCGTGGTGCTCGGCGGCGTGGCCCTGGCCTACGTGCGGTACCGGAACACCCGCGTGCTGGACTTCGACCGCCTCCTGACGGTGGACCATCTCAAGAGCCTCGTCTCGAAGTCGGAGAAGCTCGCGGCCATGGAAGACTTCATGTTCATCACGGCCCGCAACAACGAAGTCCCGAAGCCCGAGCCCCGGACGCCCGTCTTCTTCGGCTACCGCACCGCCTACGACATCGTGACGGATGCCGCGTGGCGCCGGGCCAGCACGGTCACCTTCACCCCGAAGGGGGAAACCTACGAAGTGGTGTACAGCATCGACGGCACTCCGACCCGCCAGCCCGCCATGCCGCGGGAGCAGATGGAGTACCTGTTGTACTTCCTCAAGGAGGTCGCCGGCCTCGATTCCAAGGAGAAGCGCAAACCCCAGAAAGGCAAATTCCGCAGCCGGCAGAACAAGGAGAACACGGATTGGGAAGTCATGACCGCCGGCTCGACGGCGGGCGAGCAGGTCCGGCTCACCCGGATCACCAAGGAGAGCGCCCTGCGGCTGCCCGACCTCGGCCTGGCACCGGACCAACTGGAGCAGATGGAGCGGTTCCGGACGATCGAGCAGGGGGTGCTGCTCGTTACCGGGCCGAGAAAGAGCGGCGCGACCACGACCATGTACGCCCTCGTGCGCAACCACGACGCGTTCCTCAACAGCATCAACACGATCGAGAGGCAGGTGCTGTCGCCCATCGTGAATGTCACGCAGACCGTCTACACCCTGACCGATACCGGGACCACGACCTACGCCAAGCGGCTGCAGACGATCGTACGCATGGGCTGCAGCATTGTCGGGGTGGGAGAGTGCGAGGATCCGGAAACCGCCAAAGTGATCGGTGCCGCCGCCCGGGACGGCAAGCTCATCTACGTCGTCATGGAGGCCGACAGCGTACTGCAGGCCCTGGGCAAGTGGCTCAAGATGGTGGAGGACCGCAAGCTCGTGGCGGAGACGCTCCTGGGGATCAGCAACCAGCGGCTGTTCCGCAAGCTCTGTGCGACCTGCAAACAGGGCTACGCGCCCAACAAGGAGCTGCTCAAGAAATTCAATCTGCCGGCGGACAAGGCCAAGGTGCTGTACCGGCCGGGCAAGGAGGTCTTTGACAAACGCGGCAAGCCCTCCGTCTGCCAGACCTGCCAGGGGACCGGCTTCGTCGGCCGGACCGGCGTCTTCGAGACGATCATGCTCGACGACCCCGAGCTCAAGAAAGCCGTTCGGACGGTCAAGCAGTTGCCGGAGCTCGGCATGGAATTCCGGCGCCGCGCCAAGATGCTCTACCTGCAGGAGCAGGCGCTCCGCAAGACCATGGCCGGGACCACGGCCATCAACGAGATGCTCCGCGTGCTGGCCACCGGCAAGAAGCAGGCCAGCCCCGCGGCCCAGTGAGACATGGAGAACGTCGCATGATTAGCCTAGTGATGCTCGCCCTCATGGCCGGCTGTGCCGCCTTCCTCTACTTCAAAGGCACGCTGACGATGGGGATCGTCATGATCTTCAACGCGCTGGTCGCCGGCTTCGTCGCGTTCGGTTTCTTCGAGCTGGCGGCGACGCAGCTGATCAAGTACTCGCCCGGCATGGCCGTGTGGGCCCCGATGGCCTGCTTCCTCCTGGTGCTGGTCCTGGTGTTCGCGCTGCTGCAGGCCGTCGAGATGCAGATCAGCAAGGAGAAGATCGACCTGGGCGTTCTGCCGGAGCGGATCGGCCGGCCCCTCGCGGGCGTCGTGCTCGGGTACGTCGTTACAGGGTACCTGCTCGTCGCCACCGCGATGGCTCCCCTGCCGAAGGAATACCCCTACCCGCGGTTCGGCGACCGCAACCCGAATCCGGCCAGTCCCAACAGGGCCTTGCTCAGCCCCGACGGTTTTGTCACCGGTCTGTTCGGGACCATCAGCAAGGGCAGCCTGAGCCCGATCCGGGAGCCCAAGAGCTTCGCCCTGCTGCATGCCGGGTACGTGGACCAGCTTCATCTGAATCGCTACAAGGGCAAGGAGGTGCCGCTCATGACCGCCACGCCGGCCGTCGATGTCCCCCGCCAGGGAGGGGTCTGGTTCGCCCCCGACAGTCTGCGGGACAACGAGGGCAAGCCGCTCTCGGCGCCGGCGGGCACGGGCTTCCTGCTGGTCCGCATGGATATCAAGAGAAACGCCTTCAAGGACGCCCCCAAGTTCACGCTCTCCCAGGTGCGCCTGGTCTGCGGCCCCAAGGGCGGCTCCGGTCAGCCGCTGGCCGGCAAGGGACAGGCGGTCTATCCGGTCGGCTATGTCGGCGCCGGCGGCCGCTTCGAGCTCAAGGCCCTGGATGAGATCGTGGATCTCACCAAGGTCTCGGGCGACGCGCTCTCGATGGACCTCGGCTTCCAGGTCCCGACCGCGCTGACACCGATCCTCCTGCAGTTCAAACGCAACACCGTCGTGCAGGTCCCTGCGCCCGCGTCCCCCGAGGATGCGCCGGCGCCCGTCGCCTTCGGCGCGGCGCCGCCGCGGTCGAACGGGTCGGGGGGCGAGCCGGGATCACAGGCCCAGGCCGCGGCCGGTGGGGACCCCAACGCCCCGCCGTCGGCGCCGCGCGGGGGCTCCGGGTCATCGCGACCCAAGGGTCGCAAATCCAAGAAGGGGTTGAGTGACATCGGCAGCAGCGTGATCGGCGGCCAGGTCGAGGATAATTGATGTGAGGTACGCCTCGCTGGCGGTCAGTCGGCGACGGAGAGCTCTTCCACGTCCGCGTCCATCAGGTTATCCAGGTAGGCCCGCAACTCCTCGTCGGAAAACGCGGCGAGGAACTCCGGTTTGGCGCTGCGGTTGATCTCGCGGATGCTCTCGATCAGTTCTTTCTTGTCCATGCTCACTGCGCTCCAGACGGCCACACGGTGTTGTTCAGGAATCGTCGTGACGCATATCGGCACCGCGCGGGGGGTTCCTTTAGCGACCCCGGGAGGACCGCCCCGACGCCCCATAACCGGACCCACCATATACAATAATCCACGGCCGGAGGGCCCCCATATATAGTCACGCCCGGTCCGAGCCTGGGACCGGCGGCAGCATTGTCCAATAAAAGGAGAGGGAAGAATTCTGGCGCACCGGGAGAAAAAAAACCGCCCAATACGGGTTCTGAGAATCGGACCGTTCGGGTGCCATGTCCACGGCCTTGCCCAGGCATGGCAGGGTCCCCCACCCGGCCGGGGCGGCCGATCGGGCCCTGCGCAGGGCGTCCGTGCGCCATCCAGGCCGGCTGTACCCCCCGCACCCCGCAAGGCCGCGGCCGCAATATCGTAGCGGTCAAAGTGGTCTTCGTAGGGCGAGCGCCCCCGCGCGCCCTTTCGGGATGGTGAGATCGTTGGAGCTGTCGTGCGAAGACGCACGACGGAGGGGGCGAACGGGGACGTTCGCCCTGCGCGGAGGCGTGAATCCGCCACGGTACGCCGGCCGCCCCCCGCGGCAAATTCCCCGAAAAAACCTCTTGAGTCGGCTCGGGAGTCCGTAGTAGCATAGGAAGTTTTGCATGATGAATAGTGGAAAACGTTGTTGGAGGTGAACCAGTGACCGCAACGGGCGACATTCGAAATGTGGTTTTGGTAGGACACGGCGGCAGCGGCAAGACCTCGATTGCCGAGGCCATTCTGCATACGACCGGCGCCATCAACCGGTTGGGGAGCGTGGACGACCGGACGACCGTGAGCGACTACTACGACGAGGAGAAGGAGCATCAGCATTCGATCCTCGCCGCGGTCGTGCACACGCAGCACGGCGGCAAGCGGATCAACGTGATCGACACGCCGGGCTACCCCGACTTCATCGGCCCGGCGATCGCCGCGCTCCCCGCCGCCGAAACGGCGCTGCTCGTCATCGGCGCCGCCTCCGGCATCGAGACCAACACCCGCAAGTTCTTCCATCTGACCACGGACGCCAAAACGCCGCGGATCATCGTGATCAACAAGATGGATGCCGAGAATGTCGAATTCCCAGAGCTGATCGCGGCCATTCAGGAGACCTTCGGCTCGCAATGCCGCTGCGCCAACCTGCCGGCGGCGGACCGCAACTCCGTCCTTGACTGTATTGAAAACGGCACCGGCAGCTCCCCGGTCATGGACGTGGCGGACGCCCATACGCAACTCATCGAGAGCGTAATCGAGGCGGACGACGCCCTGATGGAGCGCTACCTGGGCGGCGAGGAGATCCCGCGGGACCAGATCGCCGCCGTCTTCGTCAAGGCGCTCAAAGCCGGCACGCTCATCCCGATCGTCTTTACCGACGCCCGGCGGGAGATCGGCATCAAGGAGCTGCTGGACCTGCTGGTCCGGTACGCCCCGTCGCCGGCGGACGCCGAGCCGGTCCGGCTCGTCGAGGGCGAGAAGACCACCGAGCTGAAGGCCGATCCCAGTGGCCCGTTGGCCGGCCTGGTCTTCCGCGTCGCGTTCGATCCGCGTTCCAACATGAAATATGCCAGCATCCGCCTCTTCAGCGGCACGCTCAAGTCCGATACGAACCTGATCCGCAATGATGAGAAGAAGGGTGTCCGGCCGGGGCACATCCTCAAATCCCAGGGCGGCGAAATCCAGGAAGTCGACGCCGGCATCGCCGGCGATATCGTCACCCTGGCCAAGGTCGAAGAGCTCAAGATCGGCGACCTTGTGCACGACGGCCGGGTCGCCGGCAAGATCCCGCTGCCTCCCCTCCCGGAGCCGATGTTCGCCCTGGCCCTGGAGCCCGCCTCCCGCGGCGACGAGCAGAAGATCAGCGGCGCCCTCGACCGGCTCCGCGAAGAGGACCCCTGTTTCCGGACCACCCGCGACGCCCAGACCAAGGAACTGGTCGCCCAGGGCCTGGGCGATCTGCACCTGCGGGTCATGATCGAGAAGATGCAGAACCGCAACAAGCTGTCGGTGAACACGAAGGAGCCGAAGATTCCCTACAAGGAGACGATCACCGCCAAGGCCGAAGGCCACTATCGCCACAAAAAGCAGACCGGCGGCGCCGGCCAGTTCGGCGAGGTCTACCTCAACGTCGAGCCCGCGGAGCGCGGCAGCGACCCGCCGCTGCAGTTCAGTTGGGACATCTACGGCGGCACGATTCCCGGCCAGTTCGAGCCCGCCGTCCACAAGGGCGTCAATGACGTCATGCAAAGCGGCCCGGTGGCCGGCTTCCCGATGCAGGACGTCAAGGTCTCGGTCACCGATGGCAAGTACCACCCGGTGGACTCCAAGGAAGTCGCCTTTCGGACCGCCGGCAAGGGCGCCTTCATCGACGCGGTGAAGAAGGCCAAGCCCGCCCTGCTGGAGCCGATCGTCAATATCGAGATCACGATCCCCGCCGAGAACGTCGGCGATATCGCGGGCGACCTGTCCTCCAAGCGCGGCCGCGTCGTCGGCCAGGAAATGCTGCCGGGCAATTTCATCGTCATCAAGGCCCAGGTGCCGCTGGCGGAAGTCTCGCAGTACACCAGCCAGCTCAAGAGCGTCACCGGTGGCCGCGGCAGCTACACGATGACCTTCAGCCACTACGAGCCGGTCCCGCCGAACGTGCAGCAGCAGATCGTCGCCGTCTACGGCAAGAAGAAGGAGGAAGAGGAAGAGTAA
>JALORE010000296.1 GCA_025459125.1 Planctomycetota bacterium
ATCGAGAAAGCTTCCGGCCTGCGCCAGACGGACATGGTGATGGAAAGCGAGAAGTACTATGTCTGCGCCGGAAACGTCCGGCTCATCGAGAGCTTCGTCAGTGACCGGCTCGACCACCAGTCCTACTTCCTCCCGGACAGCAACGAGACGATTCTGGTCTATCCCGCGACGAAGGAGTATGAGCGCCGGCCCGGCGTGCCCGCGCACCGCGGGACCCCCCGGGACATGGCGCAGTGGCTGCTGACCGGGCAGTATGAGAGTCTGGGGGAAAAGGCCGTCGACGGCCGGGTGCTGGCCGGTTTGGCCACGCGGCGCGTACCCGAGTGGCAACCACGGGAGGTCGAAGATTGGCGGCAGGAGATCTGGTTTGACATGGAGACGAAGCTGCCGGACAACGCCCAGCTTTCCTTCCGGTCCAAGCAGTCCGGCATGACCTACGTGAACCGGCAGGACCAGTTTCGGTACAGCGTCGAGGTCTCGGCGGAACTATTCGAGCACAATATCCCCAGTGACTATACGCCCACCGTGGTCAACGGTCTGCGCCTGTTCTCCGAACTCGCCAGCGGCAGGTATCCCCGCAGCCCGGACCGGGACAGCATAACACGCCAAATCGGGGATCGCGTGCAGGTGCAGGAGGCCATCGGGGCCGATGCGCCGCCCAGCGGTAAGTACGGCTACAACAGCATCATGCGGGCCGCCGATTTCTTCTTCATGGTCGCGCGCGCCAGCCGGGATTTCGGCTACTACGGGCACCAGGTGACGGCCAACGACGCCCGGCGGGTCCTGGCGTACTGGAAACGACGAGGAACCGAGTACGAGATCCTCTGGGGCGACCTGCGCATGGAGACCCTGGCCAAGGACGAGTTGATCCAGCGCTGTCGGGCCAACGGAGACAGTGCCTGTCTCCTGGACTTCCTGCAGAAGGACGACAGTGCCAGCATCGAGCCTCTCGGCGAGGTCGGCGATGCCTCCGTCGTGCCCGCGTTGCTGGAGCGCCGGGACCTCTGGCAAGGTCCGCCGGCCGCCAATCCCTTCACGCAGGCCCTGGTGAAGATCCGCCGGCGGCTGGAGCAACAGGACCCCGCGCGAACGCTCGCGGCAGGCCGGCTCCTGTACGCGAACGGCCGATCCGTTTCCCAGGGATTCGTGCGGATCGGCAATACGGCGGGACTCACCAATTTCCACGGTTATTTCGCCCTGCTGGTGCCCACGGAAGATCCGCAGGCGTCCCTCCCGGGTTATGCCCGCCAGTCGACGGGCGCGAGCGCCCGCCTGTTCTTCTGGAGCCGGACCAGTCGCCCGGCCGAACCGGTCGTCATCCTGGACTGGGCCGACACCGTGCAGGGACGCGTGGTGGACCCGCAGGGCAAGCCCTGGAGCGATATCGAGGTCGGTCTGTCCGCGCAGCCGGGAACGAGCGCCGGGCCGGTCTGGCCCCTGGGCAATCGGACGAGAACCGATTCGCAGGGGACTTTCCTCTTCGAACTGGTGCCCGTCGGAGTCCCGCTGGAGGTCTCCGTCGGAAATCCCGACTCAACGAGCCATTTCGTGCGGGTGGGAATCGACGATCTCGCCCCCGATCAGAAGTATGAGTTGGGAGAGATCGTTCTGAGGCGTGAGTGACGACAAGAAAGAACGTGTTCTATGGCAGGGAGTATAGCGATGAAGTCAACGATGTGTACACGGTGTGATGTGGTCGTGCTCTTGCTGGTGGCGGCTTTCGTGGTGCTGGCCGGGGGCGCGGTCGGCCAGGTGAGCCAGGAGGAGGCCTTCCGTCAGACGTGCAGCCGGAACCTGTCGACGCTTGGCCGGGCCATGCTCATCTACTCCAGTGACTACCAGGATGCGCTCCCCAAGGCCGGCGGCGTGATCAACACGTGGGTTCCGACGCTGCCCGACTGGCGAGCCCCGGATCGCGCGAGTGCTTATGCCCTTACGCGTGTGCGCCGCGACCAGGCCACCCCCCTCGCGGCCCGGATTACCACGACGTCGTGCCTGTACCTGCTGGTCAAGTACACGGAGGTTCCCCCCCAGAAGTTCGTCTGTCCCAGCGAGCCGGGAACCCACGAGTTCACCCTCGGCGAGGCCCGGGAGCAGCTCCCGGGAGGATACGAGCTGATCGATGCCTGGGACTTCGGCGGCCGATACGATGACCGTCACAATCCGAGCCGGCATTGCAGCTACGCATACCACATGCCGTTTGACCGCGCCGCGCTGACGGTGGCCAACGAGCCCGGCATGGCGGTCGCGGCGGATCGGAATCCCTGGATGGAACCCAAACGCGCCCGGCATCCGACGGAGGGTTGGGCCGCCTTCCGAGCCCGTGCCGCCACCGACCCGGCGGCCGTGCGCTTCGGCAATTCCGATGCCCATCAGCGGGAGGGCCAGACCGTGCTGTTCCTGGACACGCACGTCGGCTTGCAGAAGCGGGCCACTTGCGGTGTGGAGCGTGACAACATCTACACGATTGCCCCGGGCAAGTCCGAGGCCGCAGGCGAGCGGGAGCCGGCCCCGCGCGTCTACGACGAGGCCCGCCCGGCCCACCGCACGGATTCGGTGCTCGTGCAGGAGGTGCCCTTCGTCCTGCAGGAGCCGGCCGCCGGGGAGAAGACAAAAGCCGCAGACTGATGGCCGCGGGGCAGAAAGCAGAAAGCCGCGATGAACTTCATGGACGTGATGGACGGCATGGACGGCGTCCAGAAGGTGGAGCCGGCGCGCCCGGCCGGCCGGTCCATCACGGCCATAACGTCCACGCGGTCCATGAACACCGAGCGGGCCGCCCGCCGCGCTGTGACGTTCTCAGAGCATCTCTTCCAGGATCTCCGCGGCGTCCCGCACCATGCGGGGACAGATGGTCCGAAAGAGCCCTTCTTTGGTGGCCTGCTGAAGCCCTTGCGGCGTGCTGATGTCGCAGCCGAGGAGCTCTTTGCAGATGACCGTGTGGTTACGCTGCTGGAACCGTGCGGCGAATTCGCGAATGGCGGCGTAGACATTTTCGCGGCTGTCTCGCTGCTCGCAGTTGGGTCCGGCGTGCTTGAGCCCCAGGACCATGAAAGCCCCGGTGACCGCGCCGCAGGTTTGGCCCAGGCGCATACCGCCGGCAAAACCTGCCGCGAGCCTGATCCCCTGCTCCCGGGGCAGCCCGACCTGCGGGCCGTACGCCGCCACGATCGCCTGCGAGCACGCCGCCCCGCGGCAAAAGCTGTCCACTGCCTCATCCACTCGGCTCATACCATGTCTCCCACTCGATGGCAAGTATCCACATCTCCAACTGGGAGGCACCAGACCGGTCCCAGCCGCGGGTTATTGTATCGCGCCAGGGAACGCCTTGTCCATGTGCGCGCAGGGCTATGCCGAGGCGGCCTGGGCCTCCTGCCGCTTGGCCTTCTTCTCCGCCAGGATCGACAGGACGATGCCGATCTCGTACAAGGCGTAGAGAGGCAGGAGCAGGGCCACCATGGAGATCGGGTCCGGCGACGGCGTCGCGATGGCGGACACGAAGGCCATGCCGAGCAGGACATATTTGCGGTAGTTGCGGAGGGTCGGCACGGAGACCAGGCCGGTGCGGACCAGGATGAAGACGGCGATGGGCGTTTGAAACGCGATACCGAAGACGAGCATCAGAATGGTGACAAAGGAGATGTACTTTTGCAGCGTCCATTGCGAGGCGACACCCACGGCATCGCCGAACATCAGAAAGAACCCCAGCGTCTTTTGCGCAATGACGAACAGAAAGAGCAGGGCGCCGACGATGAACAGACCGGCGGAGAAAGGCACCGCCCGATAGACGTAATGCCGCTCCTTCGGATACAGGCCGGCGGCCACGAAGGCCCAGATCTGGTAGAAGACCCACGGCGCGGTCAGGATCAGGCCTGCGATCAGGGCGATCTTCATGTAGGCCATGAAGGCCTCGGCCGGCGACAGGGCCACCAGACGCTCCGCAAGCGGGATGGACTGGTCGTCCCTCCGGGTCTGCTCCTGGACCCAGGCGCGGACGGCCTCGGTGGAAACCGCATGGAGAAAGGTCACGCGGTTGGGGTCGAGATCGCCGGCGCCGGGCGGGTCAGCAGCGATCCGTGTCATGAGCGTTCCGAAGAACGTGTCCACCAGGGAGAGAGCCTCGCGCTCCAGCCGGGGGATCTCCGTTTTCTCAAGCTTGTCCTGGACGCGTTTGAGGATGGTCGTGTTGTAGGGGTACTCGATGACGCGCAAGATGGCCCGCCCGAAGATGAGACTGACGACCATCCCCAGGAACAGACCCAGGAGGGCGAGAATGATCCGGGCACGCAGTTCCTCCAGGTGGTCGCCCCGAGACATGACGCAGTTGGCCGGGTCAACGCTTCTTCTGATCTTGGCCATTCGAGTAACGGGTGAAAAAAGGGAACGGGTGCGCGATCAGCGGGTCGGGTCTTTGTCGTCCAGACCGGTGGCCTGCTTGGCATCGTCCACGACATCGGTCTTGAGCTTCTTGACGTCGTTGACCACGTCGTCGGTCGACTCCTTGGCCTCGTTGATGCCCTTCTTGAATTCTGTCAGGCTCTTGCCCACGCTGCGGGCGAGATCGGGCAGTCTCTTGCCGAACAGCAACAGCGCCACGAAGAGGATGATCAGCCACTCCCAATGTCCGGGCATGGGCAGGAACGCCAACGTATGCTGCATCGAATCGACCATTGTGTTCTCCTTGAGGCTTTCGCGTCTGGAAACGCCAATACACTCAACCTTGGGTACGATCGGGAATTTTTGGAGCCCCCGTGCTTGACGCCTCCACGGCGTCCTCGCAACGTGTTTGTGATGGTAGCAAGTATAGCGGGCCAGGTGCGGCCCGTCAAACAAAAATATGGCTCATCCGGTTTTTCCGTACTTCGATGCCTGAAACCGGGTGAGCCGGCATTATGCCACACGCCGAGGCGCCGGGACGCAGGGTTCAAATGCCCGGTCCGGTCCCAGCGCCACTCCGACGCCCCCCGGCCGCCCGGTCGCAAGGCGATCCGCGCGGTGCGGTTGCGGCGGCCGCCGGGGAAGATCGCCAAGTTCCCGAGTTGGCGATCTTTCCCCCGCAAAAACCCCGAAATCACGCGAAAAACGCGAAGATCGCCAAGATCGCCAACTCTTTATTTGGCGATCTTGACGATCTTCAGAAACCTGGGCGGTCTGGTGGTAGGACGGTGCCGCCGCACTCAGGACCCAAGGTGCTCAACGTTTTCGGCTCATCCGGTTTCAGCGTACTTGGAGCTTGGCAACCACCCTGGCGATGGCTCTGCCCCAAGCAGAACCGAAGTACGCTAAAACCGGATGAGCCAAAAACATTATGGCACCCATCGCCCAAGGGTGCCGGGGCTGCTCGATCCCCGGCCGTGCCGGCCGATTTGACCACGAACCAAAAATTGATGTAACTGCTTTCTCGTAAGCAACTTATGAAATCGCCATGGCATTTTCTCTTGCATCGCAGGGTCGTCATCTGCTATAATACGCCCATCAGAGAGATTCGTAGAAGTAGAGGTCCTGGGGGGGGCTGAAAAATGGTTATGAAGCACTATTACTACGACGTGTGGCTGCCGTTCGTCATCACCAAGCAGCGCATCCTCGTGCTGGCCATCGCCAGCTACATGGCTCTGTGCTAAATCCTCCGAGAGCCGTTCACCTCGCCAGATACGACATCCCGCCATCTTTCCGGACAAGGGTACCTGATCGCCCTGTGAATATGGGACCTGCGTCGATTGATTCCGGCCGCGATCCGCCGCCACGCCGCTTTGGGAGAAGCGGAGAGGAAGGACGGTTCTGACCCGCGTAAACGCTGCACTCCGAACGGCCTGGGCGATCGCAGAGTCCCGACAACGACTCTACACGGGTGGGCATCGTCAAGGCCGAAGGCCCAGGCTATGGTCCTACGCACGGAAAGACCGCCATCGCCAAGCTGCGCATGGGGACCCCAAACGCCGTCCATCGCGTTTGGGACCCCTTGACGATGCCACCCGGTGCGCCGGTTGACTCAGCGTTGGCCCTGTCCGAACGGCGCTGGGCACTTGCCCGTTCCGCCCTGTCTTCATATAATGCCGCCTTCCGCTCGGCTCGGTCGTTGGACCGGCCGTATCGCGATCAGCATCTGAGCGTAGCTTTTGCCACAGGGCACCGATGAGCACACACGTGATGGAACAGTTGAAGCAGTTGAGCCGGGGAACGGTGGAGATCTTCACGCAGGCGGAGCTCGCCCAGCGGCTGACCGAGGCGGCCCAAGCCGGCCGCCAGATGCGGATCAAGCTGGGCCTCGACCCGACCAGCCCGGATATCCATCTCGGCCACACGGTCGTCCTGCGCAAGATGCGGCAGTTCCAGGATCTCGGCCACAAGGCCGTGCTCATCATCGGCGACTACACCGCTCGCATCGGCGATCCGACCGGCCAGAACACCACCCGGCCCATGCTCACGCCCGAGCAGATCGAGCGCAACGCCCAGACCTACTTCGAGCAGGCCGGCAAGATCCTCGACACCGATCCCGCCCGGCTTGAGGTCCGCCACAACAGCGAGTGGCTGGCCGACCTGCGGCTCGCGGACACGATCCGCCTGGCGGCCACGATGACCGTCGCCCGCATGCTGGAACGCGACACCTTCGACATTCGTTATAAGAAGGGCGACCCCATCGGCGTGCACGAGTTCCTCTACCCGCTCATGCAGGGCTACGACTCCGTCATGGTGCGCAGCGACGTCGAGCTCGGCGGTACCGACCAGACCTTCAACAACCTGGTCGGCCGGGACCTCCAGCGGGTCAACAACCAGCCGCCGCAGATCGTCATCACAACGCCCATTCTTGTCGGCCTGGACGGCAAGGACAAGATGAGCAAGTCCAAGGGCAACTACGTCGGCGTCACCGACGATCCCGCCAACATGTTCGGCAAGATCATGTCCATCTCCGACGCCATGATGGAGAACTACTTCACGCTCCTGACGAGCCTGCCCGTCGAGCAGATCGCGGAACTGACCAACCCGAACCGGACGCACCCGAAACAGGCGAAGGTCCTCCTGGGTAAGACGATCGTGGCCCAGTTCCACGGTTCCGCGGCCGCGGACGCCGCCGCCGCGGAGTTCGACCGCATCTTCGCCAAGGGCCAACTGCCGGACGATATGCCGGAATGCCCGGTGGGGGCGACCCCGATCCTGCTCAAGAACCTGCTGACCCTCTGCAAGCTGGTCGAGACCGGCGCCGAAGCCAAGCGCATGGTCCAGCAAGGAGGCGTCAGCCTCGACGGCCAGAAGGCCATCGACGCCAACGCCGAGATCACCCCGCGTGACGGTATGATCCTTCAGGTCGGCAAGCGCCGCTTCGCCCGGCTCCGCGTGCAATGAGGCTCTGATCGCCGGGGACATCAGGAGCCGGTTTGCCCTTCCCGCGCCAGCGAGAAGCCCGTTACGTTACGGCCCCGATCGCCTTTTGCCGGCGCGAACCGGTGGACGGTAACAGATACCGGACGCAGGGCAGGATTGTGGCAGACGCTCCGCATGTCACTGCAAGCGAAGGCAATCTCAATCCGTGGCATCGAGATCGCGGTTGTCCTGGTTGCCGCTTTCTCGTCGTGCACGCAGATCCCCTCTTCTCCGGTGCCGCGGCATCCGGTAGATTGGAATCGATGTCTTGTGGCCGGAATCGGCTATGTGGAGGGCTGCCATGGCCGGGCGTTCTATCGTGAAGCGGATCATCGGGCTGGTGCTGGTTAGCGGCGGCGGGATCGCTTTCTTCCTTGTCTTTTGGTGGATGATCGGGACGAGCGCCGGCCTGCGTGAGGCGGCCGCGACGGGCAATCTGGATCTACTGCGCCGGATCTTGGCCCGGGGAGCGAGTCCCGGGGCCATCAACCGCACGGACCCGTACGGCTACGGCCCGCTGCAACTGGCGGCACAGCACGGCCATTGCGAGGCCCTGGCGCTGCTTCTCGATCACGGTGGCGATGTCAACCTGCGTCGCGGCTCCTCCTGCAATACCCCGCTGATCATGGCTGCTTCGTACGGGCGCGCCGACTGCTGCCGGCTCCTGCTCGACCGCGGCGCCCGGGCGAGCGATACCGGCTACTTCGGCGGCACGCAACATACAGCCTTGCAGTGCGCCGCCCAGAGCGGACACGGCGAAATCGTCCGGCTTTTCCTCGCGCGGGGCATCGGCCCCAACGAGAAGGAAGGCTCGGAATCCGCCCTGCACCGGGCCTGCCGGGAGGACCGCCTGGACGTCGTCAAGCTGCTCCTCGCCGCCGGGGCCGACCCGCTGAGCACCCAGGAGTGGTACTGGAACACGCCGGTGCAACTGGCGCTCAAACACGAGCGTCACGAGATTGCCGCTCTCC
>JALORE010000297.1 GCA_025459125.1 Planctomycetota bacterium
ACCAGTTGGTATCAGGGTATCCGCGGGGCGATTCCGGTAAAATCGGGCGAGGGATGGTTCTTCCATCCGGTCGGATGCTCATTTCCCTATCGGGGAATCCCTTGATGCGTAACCACTCGTGTCCGGCCGCGAGGCTCGGGTCAATACCCGAGGTTCTTGACGGCCTGGGGTCCGAGACGCTCCGCCAGTTGGGCCAGGTACAGGCTCCGAGGCGTGACCGGGGTGCCGGGTGAATCGGACGTGCCCGGCGGCAGGGTCGGCGACGAGTCGAACGGCCGCGGCGTCGGCACGTTCGGACCGAGGCAACCGATCATCCAGTTGACGGCGCCGGGCGGCTGCTGGACCACGTAGGTTTTGGCCACGCAGTTCCAGGCCACCGACCAGCCTGTCCCCCAGCCGTGACCGGAGCCCATGGAGCCGCGGTTCTTGAAATCGATGCCGCCCTCGGGGACCCGGCAGTTGTCGAGGAGCATCCCGGTGGTCCAGCGCTGATGCCCCTCGATGTGCCCGGTGCCGCGGAAGGTGCAGTTGAGCAGGACGATCGGTCCGGCGTTGCCGCTGCCGGTCGCCACGTGCCAGAGGTTGTCGCCGATACCCGAGCAGCGGTCCAGCAGGATCTGGCTCCCATTCGGGGCGAATTCGGCCGGCTTGGAAGAGCCCACGTGCGGGACTGTCCGGTTGATCGCGACGCGCTGCAGCGTGAGGCGCCGGCCGCCGAGGCTGACACTGTTCATCGTTTCTTCGATCAGGAGGTCCCGGGCCCAGCAATCCTGACCCTGAAGGCGCACCGCCGTGTAGGGGTGCTGCGCATAGTTGATCTCCATCGGCGGGGATTGAATGCGAAGATCTTCGACGCCGACCTGCGCCACCAGCGGTGCGGGCTGGGCCTTCGCCACCGTGGTCCCCGGCGGGTTCAGGTACCGCGCATCGAAGGAATCGCTCAGAGGGACATCCAGCGTGATCCGGTTGCCCGCCAGCGCGGCGATCCGGCGCTCCGTGAGGAGCTGGGTGCCCACGCGAATCCAGGTCTGGGGCCGGCCGTCGCGCACCAGGTCGTCCATACGCAGGAAATGGACCCAGGCCTGCGTCACCGGACGCCGGATGGCGATGGCGTCGCCGACCGTGAATCCGCCCGCGTCGGTCACGGTGAAGCTTGTCGCACCGGAAGGCACATAGGCATCGGCGATGGTGGTGGCACCCGCATCCTCCGCCTGTGTGGCGGCGCGCTGGTTCCTTCCCCCGCGCGCGCGGCCCACAACGATCGCGCAGTGCCGCCCCCCCACCATCTTGATCGTGCTGGCGCTCGGGCCGGCCGGCCCACTGCCGCGCAGCACGACGCCATCGGCGGCCAGGGAGATTGTGCCCGCGCAGGTGTAGGTTCCGGGCTTCAGCAGGACCGCGCCGCGAAAACCGTTCTCCGGAGTCAAGGCCGCGACCGCATCGATGGCAGCTTGAATCGTCGCGGTATCGTCCGGTCCACCCGAGGGCTCCACCGTCCGCCGAACGGGTATGACGGGCAACGCCACACCGCCACCCATGTAGCCGGCACTGGAGAAGTCCATGATCCGGTCGCCCGCCGCGGTTGTCTTATAGACGAGCTTGCCGTCGGGACTTGGATAGACCCATTCGCTTGGGGCGCCCTGAGCCCACGTCGCACAGGCGAGCCATCCAAATCCGACGACCCAGACCGTCATTGCTTGCTTCACAACGTATCCTCCTTCGGCCGAACTGGTTCTTTCCATGCCACAGCTACCTGGTGAAGCGGCCGACGAAACCACCGCCGGCGGCAAGCTCGATCGCGAGAGTGTCGCCGGGCCGGACGGTCTTGTTCTCAAGGACGACTGCGTCGGGTTTCTCCTGGCTGTCGCGGACCAGGGAGGCTTGGTAGGAGCCTTCGCCCAGGAAGGACAAAGGCACTTGGATCGTCCTGGCTTCTCCGGCCCGCATCACGGCCAGCATCCACATCTCGCCGCTGCGCCGTGCGAAGAGCGACAGCTCTCCGATCTTCGACTCCGGCAGGACGATCGTCTCATCCCACACCGCCGGGATGCTCTTGATCACATCCACGGCCGGATTGTCCAGCACGCTCTGCGGGTGAGCCGCGATGGTCAGCATGGGGCTGTGGAACGTCGCCAGACAGGCGATCTGGTGCGCCCAGGTCGAGTCGGCGCGGCGCGCGGTGAAGATCATCGTCGTGTAGTCGGTCGGCCCGGCCAGGTAGCGGGCGAAAGGCAGGATGGTCTCGTGCCGGGCCCGCTGTTTCAGGCTGCTCGATTCCATGCCGCGGACGCCCTCGTAGAGCATGGCGTTGGGCCAGGTCCGCAGCCGGCCGGTCGGCTTGTTGGCGCCGTGGAAGTCGAGGACGCACTGGTACTCGGCCGCCTTCTGCAGCAGCGTTTCGTAGAGATCGATGTTCTCCTTGGCCTCGTGATCGAAGAAGTCGATCTTGGCCCCGGCCACACCCAGGCGGTGCAGGCGGGTGAAGAACTCCTCCCGCGCCTCGGGCGTCCGCAACTGGTTGCTGTGCCGCCAGAACAGGACGCGGACGCCCTGCTGGCGGGAGTAGTCGGCGAACTCCCGGACCTGCTCGTCGGACCAGCCATAGGCGAAGCCCTCCAGGATGTGATACCGGGCGCCGAGCACACCGGCCATGCGCGAGAAGTCTTTCATGCGGTCGAATTGGCTCGTGTCGCCGCGGGGCACATAGTTGCGGTCCACGTAGTCCCAGACGCACAGGCCCGACTGGACCCAGGGCGTCTTCATTCCCTGCGGGAAATACTTCCGGTCGGCCGGGGGACAGAGGTTGGGCAGAATGTCGCTGTTGACCAACGTATTCAGGTCGCGGGCGACCAGGACCACGCGCCAGGGCGTGGTGATCGTGCCGGTGACCGAGGCCGGTACGCCCAGGCGCTGGGCCTCCTCCCGGCCGTAGCGAAGCTCGTAAGGGTAGTTGACGGGTTGGCGGTGACCGAGACCGATGACCCAGCCCCGCCGGCCGTCGCTCTCGAGGCCCATGCCGGAGTAGTTGACCAGGTTCGCTTCGGTGATCGAGCCGTAGCCGGCGTTGCCCGGCAACTGGAAGGTTACCGGCGGGCCGGCCCACTGCCCCGCCTTGACCTCGGAGATATCCTGGCGGTCGTATTCGGCTTCGTAGTGTCCGCTCAGGTCGTGGTACCAGACCGTGGTCCCCGCCGGGAGGATGAAGGTCGAGTACTCGTTCGGCATGCGGACCGCGTCGGCGGCGCCGGCAACGACGTGGCGGTACGCGACGCCATCGTTGAAGGCGCGGATCTCCAGGACGTAGGCGAACTGGCTCAGGTCATGCGTCAGCGACACCTTTGCGCCATTGCAGCGATTGACCGCGGTGCTGTGCGCACCGTGCCAGGGATAGGTCTCGTCGATCTGGTAGGCGTCCAGATCGTTGAAGATGACACCGGAGGAGAGGTCGTGGCCGTCCACACGCATGTCCAGCGGCGAGGCCTCGATCACGCGTGTATCCTCCCGCGTCACGGTCCAGGTCAGCCGCTCCGGGTTGGCGCCCAGGGTGAACTTGACCTTGCCGTCGGGGCTGACGACCTGGACCTCTTTCATCGGCACGACCCGTTGCCGGCGGTACGTCCGCGTCTGCTTCTGTTCCCGGTCTCGCCGTTGTCCCTGCTCCTGGGCCAGGCCCAAGCTCGACAGACACAGGACCACGGCAATCACGCAGGGCGTGTACCACGCACCATCCTTCGTTATGGCGCACGATGATGAAATGGTGCGTGATACGCACCCTACCGAACTCGTTGCTCGCATGGTATGGGTCTCCTCAATTCACAGTATCTTTACGGTTGATGGGTTCGATCCCTTGGGGACAATAACGACGACTTCGCCCTGGCGGGTTGGGAAGGTCAGCACCTCCCCCGCGAGGTCGTCCCCCTGCTGTCCATCCCGATAGAGCGTCACTGGCGCCTGGCCCCACGGGTTGGCCAGCCGGCACGGGCCGCCCGCCTGCGACTGGATCTCGACCAGCGGGATCCGGCCGCTGCGGCAGGCCGAGCTGACGAGGAATGCTCCCCGGGCCCGCAGGCGGAAGGCCGCGTCCCAGTCCTTCGGCCACTCATGGAAGATCCGGATCGGCTCCGCGCTGGTGATGGACGCGGGAGTGCTGTCCAGCATCGTCTCGTGAATGCCCAGGCACAGGCCGCCGATATGTTCGGCGTCGATGGCGCCGGGCCCTTCCCGCAGCCGCATCCGGTTGCGGAGAATCTGGGCCCCGCCACTGCCTTTGGCATCGATGAAACTGTTGAGGGCATTGAAGCCCAGGAAGCGGGCCTTGAGCTGGGGCTCGGGACCGAGGGGCTCAATCGCGCCGGGCCCGCCGTACACGAACGAGCCGTAAGGACGCTGGCGGCGACTGCCGCCGGCCTCGCGATTGTCGCGTCGCTCGGAACCGGGGAGATTGTCGCCGATCTCCTGCCAGATCGGACGCAGTTCGGCATCCACCTCCAGCAGTCGGGAGACGTGGAGCGCCAGGGGGAAGATCATGCGCATCGCGCCGACCTCGTTCGAGGTGTCCGACGAGTTCCAGGCGCTTTCGCCGCTGTTGACGTGATGGATGTGGTACTTGCCATCCTCGCCCTTCTGGAAATTCGGAAAATGGCGGTAGAACTCGGCGGCGCCCTTGATCAGCGGATAGGCCTGGTCGCGCAGCCAGTTGCGGTCCTGCGTGAACTGGTAGCGCTGGTAGAACAGGTTGGCAACCCGGGAAGCCACGCTCAGGATGTGCGTGCAGTGGCCGAAGATGCCGTTGATCTCGGGCGAGCCGAAGCGATCCGGCTGCACCGACGCCTTGGTCGGCACGACGAAGTGCCCGTGGTCCCAGGAGCCGTCCGCCTGGAAGTTCCAGCGGGCGGAGTGGCGGTTCTTGGTCTCGGCGTACCACTGGAACTCCTGGGAGCGGGCCTCATAGGGCCGGCGCACCAGGAACAAGTCCTGGACCTCGGCCACCAGCTTTTCCGGCAGCGGTTCCGGCCCGTTGAACCAGCAGATCTCCGGGATCCAGATTCCCTGTGAGCCCCACTGCTGCCGCGCGGCCAGCGCGCAGGCGTCCTTCATCCGGAAGTACATCGCATACAGGGGGTCCATCAAGTCCAGGCGGTTGGCCGGCATAAGGTTGCTGTAATAAGCCAGGGTGTTGGCCGACCAGTATTGCGAGCCCCAGCGGCTCATGTCACCGGTAGTTCGCCACAGCATCCCATTGAAATGCGGAGGGTAGTCCCCGCGGGACGTGCTGCCCATGAGGTAGAGGAAGTAGGTGTAGTGGGCCTCCACGAAATCCGCCTGGCCGGAATCGCTGTGCAGGTACACGAAGCCCTGGGCCCAGAAGTCGTGCCACCAATCCGCCGTCTCCCGGCGCAGACCGGCAAACCCCTTCGGCACCGCCGCCTCCAGTTCCTGGAGCGCCAAAGCCGCCACGTCGGCGGCGGGATCAAAGCTCGCGGCACCGGCGATCAGGATCGTGAAGCTGCCCCGGCCCGGCGCCGCCGACAACTGCACGATGGCATCGTTGAGATAGCGTGCCCGGGCGGGACGCCCGATCACTCCAAGCGCCACCGCCGAGGCGTCATAGAAAGCGGGAGCATCCTGGAACGCTTCCTCGTATTTCTGGGTCAGCGTGATCCGGCCGTCGTGGATACCCAGAATCGAGGTCGCCCGATGCTGAGCCGTCTGGAACTCGACCGCGTGTTGCTGGACCAATTCGTAGTTGCGTCCCGTGCTGCGCCGGACCTGGTACCGCAGCATGCGGAGGTCGATGTTGATCGGCTCGGGCACGGCGCGCTCGTCGTCGATTTCTACGGCCAGGACATCCCGCCGGGGCCAAGCCAGCACCCGTGCAGTAACACCGCGGCCCCGGACCGTCATGAGCGCATCGTACAGAGACAGGTGTTGATTGAACTCTGCACTGACAAACACGTCTTCGCCGGCCGAGGCCAGGCTGATATCCACGTACCCGCAGCCGCCGGCAAAATCGGAGTCCGCCTCCGGAAAACTCACCGTCCGGCCATCCGCGGCGAACACATCCACCCGGTTGATCTGGAACTTGAGTTGCGTCGGCGTCGTCCAGACCAGGCTGCCCATTCGTCCGTTGCCGACGGGCAGGCCCTCGTCGCTACGGCGGGCCGGCTCGCGGTAGTCCAGGTCCGCCCGCGCGACGAGAGCCCGGTAGTCCACGTCCAGCAGACCGGCCCGGCCCGGGACCGTCCCCAGCAAGACGACCAGCATCTTGAGCGTACTTCGCACCGAGGGTCTCCTTTCTGGCAGCTCAACTCCTGCCGGCACCCGACTCAACGCGTTCTGAGTTTCTCCAACTCCGGGCGCTCGACAATCGCGGCAGCCCAGAGAAATCCGGCCACGGCTTCCTTGGCGTTGACGCTCTTCTGGTAGTTGATGTAGCGGTCATAGCTGGTCTGGACGCCGACGCCGTCACAGGCACTGTAGATATCGACCAGCCCCCGGTCGTTGATCCTGGCGTTTTCGAGGATGCCCCGGTAGCCTTTCCGGACGACCGGACCGTATTGCGCCGGGTCGAGCAGGCCGATCTCGATGCCCTTCTGGATCGTGCAGGTGAACATGGCGCTGCCGGAGGTATCGGTCCAATTGTCGGGGCGGTCGCCTTTGTCGACCACCTGGAACCAGCGGCCGCTGGCGACATCCTGGGTGCGTTTTAGCGCTGCAGCCAGGCGACGGAAGATGTCCTCCATCTCCGCCCGCCGGGGATGGTCCTTCGGCAAACCGGTCAGCGTCTCGACCAGGACCAGCGCATACCAACCCAGCCCCTCGCTCCAGACCTCGGGCGACAAGCCCGTGTTCGGGTCGGCCCAGCGGCATTCCCTGTCTCCGTGGCCCGACTCATACGTGCCGTGCACCATCAGGCCGGTATGGCCCTTTTCCGCGGTTTTGGCATAGGCGGTGATTTGACGCGTGGCCTCGTCCCAGCAGTACGTGGTGTCACCGACGGATTGGCCGTAGCGGGTCAGGAACATCTGGCTCATGAAGATCCCGTCGATCCACCACTGGCCGTGCATGCTGCGGGCGTGCCACAGACCGCCGTTGCGATTGCGCGGGTAGTCGTCCAGGGCGCGGCGAATCGTATCGGCGGCCTTCCGGTAGCGCGGGTCTTTCGTGTACTCGTAGAGCAGGACCAGGATACGGCCCGTCATCATGTTGTCCTGATTGCCAAAGGCGGTGGCCCGTTCGCGGCCCCGACCGTCCACCACGACGCGGAAGGCGCCGTTTTCGTCGATGTGCTGGTCGATGTAACGCTGGATGAAATCGTAGTAGCGTTGGTCGCCCGTAGCGCGATAGAGCATGTCAAAGCCACAGAGCGTATAGCCGTGCACGTAGGTCCAGGACGCGTGATACGCGCGGTTATAATCCGGCCAGCGGGCCATGATCGTCTCGGCGGTGGCGACCGACCAGAACCTGGGAGCCTGGCCCGGCGGATAATCCAGATGGGCCTGCGGCGCGGCGGCCGTGGCGGCATCGGGGACCGCCGGGGGCGGCGCGGGCGTCACGCCAATGGTCTCGCCCGGCTTCGTCGCAAAGACCAATAGCGAGCCGGAGAGATCGTCGGCCTTCTTCGCGTCACGCGAGAGTGTGACCGTCATATCCGGCCAGGGATTGCGGAGGCGGCACGGGCCGCCGAGCTGGGACTTGATCTGAACGAATTCGATCCGGCCGGCTTTCATGGAAGAGCTGACCAGGAACGCTCCGCGGGCCCGGAGGGTGAACGCCGCGTCCCATTCTCCGGGCCAGGCGGGAAAGACGCGGATGACCGGCTCCCGAGCCGGCCCGGCAGCGACGCTCTGGAGCAACGCGTTGTGCAGCGTATCCGCGACCCGGCCCAGCCGCTGGGCGTTGGTGGTCTGGACCCCTTCGCGTTGGTCCAGCCGGTTGGCCAGGACCGGCGCACGGTCCGGATACAACAATTGGTTGGGCAGCAGATAGCGGATCGCCTCGGCCCGGCCCATCATCGCCGCGGTGACGGGCACCTTGGACAGCACGCCCGGCCGCGTGCCCGGGCCGCGCAGGTAGCCGTCCATCGTCGCGTTCGCGATCTTCATGGTCTCGGGATCGCCGTTCTCGAGCGTGCACAGATCGAAGAACCACTGCGGCATCGTATTGCCGTCCGGGCGGCCGTCGCCCCGGCCGCGAAAGATGGGCGGCAACGCCCGAATCCAGACGAGCGGATCGCCGCCAGTCGGCAGCGGCGCCAGATGATCCAGGAGTTCCTTCCACATCGGCCGCAGGTTCGCATCCACGCCGA
>JALORE010000053.1 GCA_025459125.1 Planctomycetota bacterium
CCCACAACTGGGCCCAGCCCGGTTGGCCCGGGACGATGCCGCGCGAGTAGATGATGTGCTCAGCATCGGGCAGCCAGTCCGGCGTGCAGTTGTATCGGTCGGTCTCGCTGATGGCGCAAATCCGCTGTGTTTCGGCGTCGAGGCAGCCGATGGTCCACGCCACTCCGAGGCCGTTGGCGGTGCCGGCAAAGTACCTGCCATCGGACGACCAGACCAACTGCTGCACGATGCCGCGGCGCGGGATCTGCCGGAGCACCCGGCGGTCGGCCAGATCGACGATCTGGATTCCTTTCGTATCGAGGCAGGCAATCTGGCTGCCGTCCGGTCCCCAGGAGGCCCAGGAGAAACCCTTGCCATAGACCACGGTGTTGCTGCCGTCGGCTGCGGCGATCACCAGGTCATAGGTGCCGTAGGTGTTGTTATCCACCTTATCCGTGCTGGCCATGCGAAAGTAGAGAAGCCGCCTGCCGTCGGGCGAGAACTTCGCGCCGGCCTCGTTGTACTGGCGGGTATCCGTGATGTGCCGCCGGTCGGAACCGTCCGGGCGCATGCGAAAGAGGTCCCAGTCCCCATGGTCCGTAGCGGCACTGAAGACGATCCAGCCCTTGTCCCGTACCTCGGCCGCCAGCCTCGCGGGGTTATCTTGCTCGTTCGGGGAGCCGCCGAACTCGATCCGGGCGGCCGTCCAACACGGTTCCCAGCCGACCGGCAGCGTCAGGATGGGACCGCTGCGCGCCTCCGGATGCAGCGCGCGCAGCTCCTCGCTTGCGCCACCGATGATCGGGGCATCCGCCAAGCGTATCAATCCCATGGGAGCACCGGCGTTCTCCGGATCGCCGTCCTCGCGGAAGTTGCCGGTGAACAGGACATATTTGCCATCCGGCGAAACATGGCCGCCATAGACGTGGCGCCCGTCTTCACCATAGACGAGCGTGCGTGCCTGACCTTCGGGGTCCGCACGCCACAACTGCGTCCAGCCTTGACCGCGGTTGGCCTTCTGGCCGGACGGGCGGTTCGAGAACACAATCTGCCGGCTGTCGGGGAACCAGTCGGGCGTGCAGCAATCGATGCGGCTGACGGCATTGGCCACACCCGTCGCCAGCGCCATCCGCGCGACGCTCCAGCCGGTGCCGAAGGAGTTCGCCACGCCGCAGAGCCATCGACCGTCGGGCGACCAGGTCAGTTGCTGGAAGAAGCCCTTGCGATCGAGCGTACGGACCACCTGCCGGGTCGTCATGTCAACGATCGTTACCCCTTTGATCGACAGACAGGCGATCTGCGTGCCATCCGGGCTCCAGCTCGCCCAGGGGTATTGTCCGGCGGCGCCGCAGACCTGGGCTCCGGTCCCATCGGGGTTGGCGAAGACAAGCTGCCCCTGCTCGCCGTAACGATTGCCGCTGATGGTTTCGCCGCGGGGCAGGCGCCGATAGAGCAGCCGGCGACCGTCGCGGGAGAACTGCGGCGCCGCTTCATGGTACTGAGGGGTGCGCGTGATGTTGCGCAGGTCCGAACCATCGGGCCGACACAGGGACAGATCCCAGTCCCCGGCCTCGGAGCGCGAGCAGAACACGATCCAGCCTTTGTCCCGCACCTCCTCGGCCAACTCGTTTGTCTGGCCGGCACCACATACGGCGGCCACGATCAGGAGGATGACACGCTTCAACCATGGGCGAAGTCTCACGGGCCTTCTCCTCAATGCGTCACACGTTCGCAGTGTGCTCGTAAGAACATGCTCGGTTGTAGTGTGCCCGTAAGGGCATGGAAGATAACGCCTGACGGCGTCACTACAAGCATTCTCAGTAGCGCACCTTTATGACGTAACGCTCTTGATTGGGTCTCTCGATCATAACCCACTCTTTCCGCACGTCGAAGCCGGTCCAGCTCTGGCCGTTGACTGTGACGGAGTGGATCGGTTTGGCCTCAGGATGACGGAAGCGCACGATCAGCCGCGGCACGGGCCGGCGCTGGGGCAACTCGACCGTGGCGGTCAGGGTGCCCGAATCAGTCTGGCTGTCAACGGTCATGGACAGTTCGCCGTAATGCGTCGGGGCTCGTTCCACGGCAATCTGCTGACCGTCGGCGAGCCACTTGCGCGGCGTGGCCTGGAGCAACAGGAGCGTGGCGTCATCGCACTCGCGAATCAGCATGTTGCGGTACAGCTCGAACCAGGCGCCGTCAGTGCTGGGCGGGCCGAAGTACTGGCCCCAGGTCCAGCGGTGTTCGACCGGCTCCAGGGCCGAATGGCTGAACGCGCAGGCCAGGTAGCTGTAGAAGGCCCGGATCGCGGCCTGGGGATCGTCCCGCAGGAGGTAGGCGGTTGCCTGGGGATTGTAGACCGGCTCGTTGGCCATGCCCCAGCCGTGCAGGTACAGGTTGTCCTCGTGGTCGTTCAGGAGTGCGTCGGCCAGCATCCCGTCGGCCGGCAGAGCCTTCAGCCGCAGCAGGTGCAGGGCCCCGGTGTCCACGTCGGTCGGATACCACTGCTCGAACCGCCGGCCTGGTCGCGTGGCCTCACAGGGCACGTAGGGCGTCCACGTGCGGTCCCGCAACTGGACCAGGGGAGAACGTACAGCCGCGGCACCAAACTCCTGCCCGACAGCCTTGCGGAGACGTTCCGCCGCCGTCCGACACTCTTCGGCACGCGGATGTCCGGCTTGCTCCAGGGCCTGGCCCAGCAGGTCGAAGGCCGCGTACATGTAGGCCTGGGTGAAGGCCCAGACACCTTCGCCCGTCAGGTCGTTCAGCGGTGCGCGGATCAGGCCGCCGTTGTCCCCCGCCTTACGTACCTCGTCGACACACCAGTCGAGGGCCTTGAGCGTGTATGGCAGCAGCCGGTCGAACGTCTCCCGGTCGCCGGAGAGCAGGTAGTTCCGTGCGACGGTATAGATCATCGCCGGCGTGTAGACGCCCCAGTTCGCAAAGCCTTTGACGTGGCCGTTGGACTCCTGGTTGCCGCGGTACATGGTCAGCAGCTCCTCGGCGGCCACGTCGTGGTAGCCGCGCAAGCCGTAGAGCATGTAGTCAACGTAGACCGCCTGGTTGACCGGCCAGGGCGTGCCCCGCTGGTCGTAGGCGAAGTTCGAATAGGGCAGATCGATCCGGACCCCGTCCTGACTCCCGCCGTGACGCCGGGGCAGACGCAAGGCATGCCAGAGATTGGCGCGGAACAGGTCGTTGACGACCTTCTCCGGCACGCGGAATTGGGCGCCGCGCTGCAGCCAGTTCGTCCAGAACTTCAGCGTCGCTGCGCGGGAGCCGGCATAGTCCAGCTTGATCAGCGACTCGCGCTCCCGCTGTTCCACCGGTGGCGAGGGCAGCTTGATCACCAGTTCCTTGCCCTGCCCCTGCAAGACACCGAAGGTCAGCACGACCTCACAGTCCTTCCAATGCTTGCCCTGCCGGGGCGGGCCGACCTCCCGCGTGAGGCAGGAAGCGACGGTCAGGCCGGCGCCCTCGACCGCAAACAACGTCCGGCGGGAAAGGCTTTCCTCGAACAGAATGGCTCCTCCCTCCGGGCGCCATTGGACCTCGGACATATCGTCGGCCGCATATTCCCGCCGATGATGCATGGTGAAGAAGATCGCATCATTGGCTTTGGCCGGATTCGTGATCGTGACCTTCTGGAGCAGGACCATGGGAATGTCGCCCCGCCGTTCCCCGGGCGGGCCGTTCCGCGGATAGGCGAACTGCTCCACTTCGTAGCGAATGCCGCTTTGCTCAATGGTCGTGGTGATGACCGGCAAGCCGTCCAGGAGCCGCTGGCCTTTCCAGAAGTAGTGCAGCCCCTTGGAGGGATCGCCAACATCGTACCAGAAGCGGAAGCGGTCAAGATTGCCGTAGTCGTTCCAGACGCCCGCCCCGCGATCGATGCCGAACTTGTAGAGGGCGCTGTCCCAGGTCAGGCCGACGATGTGGCCGGGAGACGGCTGGGTGGGATGTTTGTACGCGGGACTACCCATGTCCTCCCAGCGACGCGTGTACTGCTCGTAGGACGCCTCCGGCTCGGCTCGAACCTGATCGAGGATGCGCCGGCCCTGGTGCGCCTCCAATTGCTTACGGTGCTCGGCAAACGAGGGAGCTCCATCCCCCGCCGTGAGATAGACATCAAGGGACGGCACCCAGAAGACCTTGCTCTGGAGCAGTTGATCGATGGTGACGCTGAAACCCTTCGCACCACTGCTATCCATAGAGAGGGTCAGCACGCGCGGGTCCGGCCGGTAGGCGGGGTCCTGCTTCAGTCGGGCGGTCGTGTCCGCATCGCTCTGGGCGAGCAGGTCGGCCCAGATTCGATGCACCTTCTCCACCGGCTTGACCGGCACCGGTACGTACTGGAGCGTGAGTTCGACGCCATCGACGTCCCCTTGGCCCGCCCGAGCTTCACAGATGGTCTCGCGCAACTGATCGTCGGATTCCAGACCCATCCCTGCCATCCCGACGATCTCTACTTCCTTGCCCACGAGTTGGACGCGAAAAGGCTGAGCCTCCGGCGACGTGTGACCCCAGGAGACTCTGACCTTGAGCTCCTCCTGGCTTTGGGCCACCGGGAGGACCGCTACGGCGAGAAACACCCAGCAGGCTACGACCCATCTCGTTCGCATCATGCCAGCACCTTCCCTGAAGCTGTCTCCGTTCGCACATTCTACAACGATGGCAAGCAGATTGCTTCGCACCGCCCGCCGTGACGTACCGACGCGCGCCACGCCGTACCGTCGGGTGGCAGCGGCAAGGCCGGAGGCTCGGCGGAGGTCTTGCCGATGGCGGAGGGTCAACCATCGGCAAGCTGGCGCTTGCCGCTGCCACCCAACCGCCATTGCCAAGCTCTGACGACCGCGCTTGACGATGCCACCCAATCTCTACCCACTCAGTCTGGGCGCAGTACTACTTCCCAATACAGTACAGATTCGCGGCGGTCCGGATGAACAGACGTCCGCCGGCGACGGCGATCGACGAGTGAATCGGCGGCTCATCAAACTTGGTCTCGAACAGGACCTTGAACGCGTCGCCCCCCGCCTGGAGCACCGCGATCTCGCCGCTTTCGCTGATGAGAAAGAGCCTGCCGTCGGCCCCTGTCGGGGAGGACCACCACGGGCTGCGGCCGCCAAGCTTGCCCTGCCAGAACGTCCGCCCGGTCTTCGGATCGAGGCACGTGATGGCCTTTCGCTTGAGCCCGTCGAAGACATACAGGCGGCCATCATAGAAGAGCGGCGTGCTGCAATCGGGAGCCGTCTCCCCGAATTCCCAGAGGATGCGCCCCGGCCGGCCCGCGGCGGGCGGCTCCAGCGCGAAGACGGGATTGTTCTTGTGCCGCGATCCGAAGATCAGACCCGCACCTGTTACCAGCGAGGGAATGACACGCGAATCGCGGACTTTCTCCTGCCAGTGTTCGACCCGCCAAAGCTCTGTGCCGGTGGCCGACTCGTGGGCGGTAACGAAATCACCGCCGGTCATGAGCAGTTCGACCTTGCCCTCGCGGGCGAAAGGCATCAGCGTGCTGTAGGTCTCCATACCCTCGTCGAAGGCGTTGGTCGTTCGTTGCTGCTTCCACAGCGTCTTGCCGGTGGTGGGATCGAGGGCGGCGATAAAGGAGTCCAGCGGCTCCTCGGCGGGCGGCTCCCGATAGGGCTTATCCCGCCGGATAACAGTGAGGTACAGCCTCCCGTCGTACAATACGGGGCTGTTGCTGTAGCCGAACTGGACCGCCAGGTTGCCATACTCCTTCTCGATGTTGCGTGCCCAAAGCTCCTTGCCGTCGCGGTCGAAGCCGAGCAAGGTTCCATCCGCATAGAGGAAGAACACGCGTTGGCCGTCCGTCACCGGCGAGGGCGACGCCATGTTGTTGCGCGGGAACTTGCGCGGGTTGGAGCCTGCCTGTTTCTGCCAGAGCTGCTTGCCGGTGGCGGCATCGAAACACAGCGCGACAAAGTCGGCTGTCCCTTTGACCGTCGAAGTCACGAACACCCGGCCATTGGCGATCACCGGCGTGGCCCCGCTCGGGCCCGGCAGCGGACGGACCCAGGCCACATTCTCCGTCTTGCTCCAGGAAGCCGGCAGGTTCCGCTCATCGGTCGAGCCGTTGAAGAACGGCCCCCGCCACTGCGGCCAATCGGTCGCGAAAGCCGGCAACGCCCACCCTGCCACCACCCCCATCCACAACACGACCCGGCTCCATTCTCTCATGCACGATTCTCCTGGATCGGAAGACACTTCGACATACCACCCGACGACCCGATCATCATATCCGATTCCGGCGTCCGGATGAAGCCCGTTTGGAGTTCCGCCCAGGCAATTGCAGGTGGGCGTCGTGTCAACGTGGCATGGGCTTGGGGTCCCCAACGCGGAATTCCGCGTTGGGGGGGGCCCTTCCAGCCCATGCCGCATCGGCAGGATGCCGATGCCACAGAGTCCCACGGGCAGGATGCCCGTGCCATAAGTCTGCCCAACACCCACCTGCAATTGCCCTGGGAGTTCCGCATGAACGCGGATCTGACCCGCGTGAAGGCGGGACTCCCAAGGGCATCCCCATCCGGCGCGTCTGTCAGACCATGTGACGGGGCAATCCGCCACGGTTTTTCCGCCACCATGCGGTCACAAAGATGGCCGCGGATCGTCTTGATATCGAGACAATCTGAATATGAAAGGCAGGCGATATGGCGAACAAGTGGGGCATCCTCATGGTGCTGATGTGCCTGAGCACGATCTCCGGGGTCGGGACCCAGGCGACCGCACAAGAAACGGAGTCTCTCGCCGAGAAGGCACGCCAAGCGGCGCGGGCGGGGCAACTCGCGTACAGATTGACGACGCTGGAGGACTTCAAGGCCATGCTCGGGCCTCCGGTCAGCGAGAAGAAGGAACAGGACGGGGGCATGGAACTGCTGAACCTTCGGTACAGCGTTGTCGCGGCCCAGTTCGTCAGGACCAGAGAGAATGGCACTCCCTTCACCCTGCGGGCGCTTATGACCACGAGTCCAGGGTCTGAGGAAGGGAACGAAATCGACATCGGCCAGAATCGAACGGTAGAGTTGCGTTCGGCGGACGATCTGGCCAAGTTCGACGCCTTCTGGGGATTCGCCGGCATTTCCCTCGCCCGGGTCGATCTGCGCGCACACCAAGCGATCCTGGACAAGATGCCCTATGACAGCCGGACCCACTGGCCCGGGCATGACAAGCTTCCCGAAGGTTTCGACCCTGTGCAACGCCTCGAAAGAGGCAAGAGCCCCGGCTTGGGCGTTGCCGGTCTGCACGCGCAGGGCCTCGATGGGCACGGCGTGGGGATCGCCATTATCGACCAGCCGCTCGTGCAGGATCACCAGGAGTACGCCGGTCAGTTGATGCGCTATGAACCGATCGACGTGGCGTCGGTCCCGCCGCAGATGCACGGCCCGGCGGTTGCCAGCCTCGCGGTCGGCCGCACCTGCGGCGTGGCGCCCAAGGCTGCTCTCTACCACTATGCGGTCCCCATGTGGAACTGGGGCAGAAACAAGCCGTACGCCGAGCTGCTGGAGAAGATCATCGAGCGCAACAAGACTCTGAGGGACGGACCACGCGTGGGGTTCTCGTCGTGACCTGCGATCCGGCGTCTCTGCGGATCAGCGCCCTTCGACGCGATCCGCACGGGGACGCGGACGATCCGACCTGTTACAGGACCAGCCGATATTCTGTCGCGCGCGCCGCACTGGGTGTTCCCGCCGGCAACCGCACGACGGCCAGCCAGGAAGGACGCGACGTGTACACGTACTGGGTGGAAGGCGGCATGAGCTGGACCGTGCCCTACCTGGCGGGACTGGCCGCCCTGGCCTTCCAGGTGGATCCCGAGATTCCCCCGGCACAGATCGTGGAGCTCTGGAAGGCCACCGTCACAAAGACCGCGGCCGGCCCGGTTGTCAATCCAGCCGGCTTCATCGAGGCCGTGCGCTCCCGCGCCCACAAGAAGACTCCGTAGCCACTGACCGTCCGGGCGCGCTGCGTGCAGAAGTCCATCCAGGTCAAAGTGATGGGTGGCAGCGGCAAGGCCGGAGGCTTTGCGTAGGGCTGGCCGCTGGCGAAGGGGCCAGCCAGCGGCAAGCTGGCGCTTGCCGCTGCCACCCGGAGGATCTCGGATCTTTCTCCGCCCCGCTCAAATCTCCGTCCACGGGCCGGGGGCAGGGATCGGGTAACGGCCTTCGGCATTCGCCGGCAACGGCGCGGGGCTGTCCATCGTGAAATCCACGCTCGGGCAGAATTTGAAGTTGGACGCCAGCATCTCGTCCCAGGTGATGATCCGGCCCATATGGATCGCGGCCCGACCCATGATGGAGGTCAGGTTCGTATACGCCGCCCGCTCGATCTCGTTGTAGGGCTGGTTCCTGCGAATGGCGGTCAACAGCTCGTCCCACTCCGCCTGGTAGGGGCTCAGTTTCTCATTCTCCGGCCGCCAGACGATACCATCCTTCGCGATCCGCTGGTCCTTGTAGGTCTGCACCGTCGGGGCGTGGACATTGCCCGAGAACTGGGCGGCACATTTGGTGCCGTGTACCCAGGTCGCGAACTCATTGTGGCACTTCTGCTGGTTGCGGCTGTTGACGAGGGCCTTGGTACCGTCCGGGAACGTGTACTCGATGGCGTACGTGTGCAGGTTCTGGCTGCAGTCCGTACTCCCGGGCTCGCAGCCGCCGAGCCCTTCGGCCGAGACCGGCCAGGCATCCTTGATCCAGCAGCATTCGTCCACCTGGTGGATCATCATCTCGATGAACCAGGCCGAGGAGACCCATAGGAAGAAGTACGGCCGCTGGATCTGCCACAGCAACTCGCTGGTGCCGCCTTTGAACGGGCCCATCCGGGCGCCCGGGTCCATGCGATAGGCACGGATCAGGAGGATCTCGCCCAGCGCGCCGTCGCGGATCTTCTGGATCAACGCCTGGCGGGAGGCCGAGTGCCGGCACATCAGGCCGCAGCCGATCTTGAGGTTCTTCTTCTTCGCCTCTTCGCCGAGGCGCAGGATTTCCTTCGTCCCGCCCGGATCGGGCGCGAAGGACTTCTCGATGAAGGCGTTGACGCCCTTCTCGACCGCGTACTTGAGGTGGATCGGACGAAACGCCGAGTGCGTGGCCTGGATCATCACGTCGCCGGGCCGCAGGCAATCGATGGCCTTGCGATAGGCGTCAAACCCGATGAAACGCCGCTCCGGCGGCACATCGACCTGCTCTTGGAACTGCTCGCTGAGCGACTTGTAGGACCGCGTCAGGCGGTTCTCGAAGACGTCCGCCATGGCCACGAGCTTCGTCGGCCCGGTCTTGGACGAAAGGGCATTGCCGGCCGCGCCGCCGCCCCGTCCGCCGCACCCGACCAGGGCCAGCCGGATCGTATTGTCCTCGCCGGCATAGGCACGGGACAGCACGGCGCCGGCCAGAACGGACCCGGCCGCCAGGAATTGCCGACGCGAGGTTCTCCCCTCCCGGGGCAACGGACGGGACGCGTGCGATTCATTCTGTCGTTTCATAAGGCAATCCTCGACAAGTGGTTCATGATGATCTTTCAGTTGCGTTTGTATGCCTCGGCTCCCGCGTTGGAGAAGTACACGCCGTCCGCCTCTACCACCGGCAGCGTGGGCCGGCGCCGGCCCTCCACGTCACACCAGGCATTGTTTCGGAACATGAACGTCTCGGGCGCCGTGCCCGGCCCGATGTTGACAAAAAACTGCGCCCGCGAGTCATAAATCACCAGATTGTGCTCGAACAGACCGCCATGCGACGGCTGGAATTGCGGGTCGGTCGTCTCCTGGAGAATGCGCAGGATCCACCGGTCCGGCAGAACGATGGTATTGTGGTGAACATGCCCGCCATCGGCGGTGACCCAGGCAATCGGGGACAGGCAGCGTTCGAAGCGATTGCCGGCGACCGTGATGTTCTTCGCCTCGTAGTCGCCCACCTTGGGACGGAAGAACTGCAGACCGGTGCTGCCGCCCACGTTGATGGACCGTTGCCCAGCCTCCAGGAACAGGCAACACTGCACCAAAACATCCTCCGAACCGCCCTTGAGCTGCACCGCGTTATCCTGCGAGTAGCCCGCGCGTCCCTTGAAGGTGCAATCCTCCACCACGCCGTGATGGCAGCCGACCATGTCGATGCCGGAGCCGCCCCAGGCCTCGAAATGGCACCGGCGCACAGCGAAGTGGTCCACGCCGGACATCTTCAGAGCATCACGGTTTCCTTTCGGACCGATTTCGAGAATCGTCACGTTTTCCAGAACGATATGATCCGACGGCGTCTCGAACGAGCCCCCGTCATCGATGTTGATTCCGTTGCCCGGAAATCCCTCAACGCGAATGCTTCGCAGAGTCACATAGCGGCAGTCCGAAAAATGGAGCGCGGACCCGCCCTTCTGGAAGACGGGCGGACGATTCGGGTCCGCTCCCTGAATGACAATGGGAGCCTGTTCCGTACCGGCCGCCTGCACATACAGACCCCCCTCATACGTCCCCGGCTCCAGCAATAACGTGGTGCCCGGAACAAGTTGGCCCAGCGCCGTGCGCAGGGACGGGGAATCGGCCACCCGGATCTCCGCCGCCTCGGCGTAAGAAAACAACATGAGAACGCTTATCAGCACCATGCCGAGCGTCGCGCATGACATCCGTTCCTCCGACAACGTCGTGGGTGGCATCGTCAAGCGCAGCTTGGCGATGGTGGCTTTACCGTGCGTCAGGCCATCGCCAAGGCCTGCGGCCTTGACGATGCCACCCGACTGTTTTCGTCCTCGTGAGACCATTCGCAACCCCATGATGAGATCCTAACAACCACTCTTCGGCAAGACCAACTCAGCAGGAGAGTGCATACAACCACAGGCTTGCCCACTCCCGTGTCGCGGCGGGACATGCGACTACCGGCTCCGGATCGGTCCAAACGTCATACCCTCAAATCACCAGGACAGTGTAGAACGCCACAAGCACCAAATCAACCCCCTTCTCGCACCGGATGAAGACGGTACGTGATCCGCACCTACCCGCGACCGCCCCGTCAATCCACGTAGGGTGCGTATCACCAGCCCGGTAGAGGTGATCCGTGGACTTGCTTGCATTCAAGACTCACGATGGGTGGCAGCGGCAAGCGCCGCTTGCCGCTGGCCCGTGGGACAGACGCAAACCCCATCGGCAAGCTCCGAAGACTCCGCTTGCCGCTGCCACCCGGCCTCTCACCTTTATGGGGGGCGCGTATCACGCACCGAGCGACCCAGGTAGCAGGAAGAACGATGGCATCCGGCAACGTCACGTGGTACCATGGCCCAGGGTGTGCATCGTCTGTGACCGCCAACCGCGGGCGCGACCCGTTCTGTGAGGGTAGACAAAATGAAGGCATCAGCGCAGCAACTCATTGTGGTCCTCATCGGCAGTCTCGTCAGCATTTCCGCAGCGGCGCAATCCGTGCCGCAGCTCGTGCGCGCGCAGTTGCCGGGCCGGCAGGTCAAGGTGGCCGCCATCTGTATCGGCTTCGGCGGCGAGCATGACGCCAAGCTCAAACTCGCGCTTGAGCATCTGCACGTGGCCGGCAAGAATGGCGTGGACATCGCATGTCTGCCGGAGGAGTTCGCCGGCACGAAAGCGGAACCGGTGCCGGGACCGACGACCAACGCAGTGGCCGAACTGGCGAAGCAGTACCACATGTACGTGATCTGCCCCATCCGGGAGCAGGCCGGCGACCGGGAGTACAACACGGCGGTCCTGCTCGACCGCCAGGGTCAGGTGGCCGGTTATTACCGCAAGGTCTTCGTCTTCTGGGGGGAGAAGGTGCATTGCAGCACGGAGGGGGTCAGGGTCTTCGAGACGGATTTCGGGCGCATCAGCATACTCACGTGTTTCGACCTGAATTACCCCGAGTTGTGGCAGCGGTGCGACGACCTGGACGCAGAGATCGTCTTCTGGCCCAGCGCCTACGGCGGCGGCTCGCCTCTGAACGCCTTCGCGATCCTCTACCATTATTACATCGTCCCGGTCGGCGCCGGCAATATCATGGACATCACCGGCAAGCCCTTCACGCCGGTCGAGAAGCCTTTGGAGACAGGGCTGAGGCCACAGGGACGAGGGGCGAGCGATGCTGATGCCAGGGACAAGAATGGACCTCCCGCGCCCCCCGCCCCCCAGGCCCCGCTCCTTGCGGGCAAGCAGTTCATCGCCACGTTGGATCTGGACCGCTGCTTCGCCCACTATGATTTCAACCGCCCGAAGGTCGAGAAGATGCTCAAGGAGCACGAAGGCGAGATCAAGGTCGAGCGCATGCTGAGCGAAGAGGACCTGGCTCCGTGGTGGCTGTTCCAGGCGACCAAGCCCGGCGTCCGCGCCCGCGACCTTCTCCAGGAGCACCAGATCGAAACGCTCCGCGCGTACCAGCACCGCAGCCGCCGGCAGATCAACGAAGCCCGGGAAAAAGGTGAGAGGATCTGATCGCACCGAGGAGAGGAGATCGCCTGCCTCCGGGAGATTCCTTCCTGGTGGTGCCGACGGTCCCCTCCTGCAGTACGCCCAAACGCACCGATGTCCACACGGCCCGCAGCCCCACAAGTTCCTGCTACGGGCGCACGACAAGAAGGCGATGGTCGACTGTTGAGGCCCAACCACGCTCAGGCTGCGCTTGAGCCTGCCACCCAGGGACTCCGGACCTGTCACAATTCTCGCGTACACCCCTGCCATAAGAAGACCGCGGAAACGTTTGCCGCGGTCCGTGCGTGTAGATACAATCGGCGCGCGTCAATGGAGATTTCGCCATCGGCGATGGCCTCAAGGAGGATCGGATATGGGAACGATTCAGGAAGGCGTCAAACAGGCGATTCAGAATTGCTTGAAGGTGACAGCGGGAGAAGACGTCGTCATTATCACGGACCAGGAAACGCTGGAGATCGGCTCGGCCCTGCGCGCGGCGGCCGAGAAGATCACCGGCAAGGCAGCCCGGCTCTTTCTGATGGAGGATTTCGGCGCCCGGCCCATCCCCTTCCCCCGGCCGATCGAGGAGGCCCTGGCGGTCGCGGACGTGAGCATCTACGCGGCCCAGGGGGCCAAGGGCGAACTGGCGACCTTCCGCCAGCCGATGATCCGGACGATCGACGCCAATCCCAAGCTCCGTCATGGCCACATGATCGGGATCACGCCCGAGATCATGCAGGACGGCATGTGCAGCAACTACCGGGAGATTCAGCGCATCAGCAAGCTGGTCTACGAGAAGGTCAAAGACGCCCGCGCAATCCGCGTGGTGACGGACAAGGGCAACAATTTCGTCGCCGAATTCACCCCGGAGTTGCGCTGGACCGTCAGTGACGGCGATATCACCCCCGGCCACTGGAAGAACCTCCCCGACGGCGAAGTCTTCACCTCGCCGGCCAATCTCAACGGCCAGGTCATCATCGACGGCTGCCTCGGCGATTTCTTCGCCGAACGCTACGCCTCGCTCGAAGGGACGCCCATCCGCATCCGGGTCAAGGACGGCCGGGCCCAGCGCGACAGCCTGGAGTGCCGCAACGAGGCATTGCGGAAGGAATTCGAGGCGTACGTCTTCGAAACCGACGAGAACAGCTCCCGGGTGGGCGAATTCGCCATCGGCACGAACACCGGCCTGACCCACCTGATCTACAACCTCCTCCAGGACGAGAAATTCCCCGGCGTGCACATCGCGTTCGGCAGCCCTCTGCCCGGCCACACCGGCGCCAAGTGGGACAGCAAGGCCCACGTCGACGGCGTGCTCAAGAACCCCACGATCTACGTCGACGGCGCGCCGATCATGACCAAGGGCAACTTCCAACTGAAATAATGGGAAATCTCCCGGTGTCGTCCTGACGCCGCCTCGACGCCCCCGGCCGCCCGGTCGAAAGGCGGGCGATCGGTGCGTTTTCGGCGGCCGCCGGTGAAGATCGTCAACTTGCACCGTTGACGATCTTCAAACCTGAAAAACGCCGAAATCACGCGAAAAACGCGAAGATCGTCAAGATCGTCAACTCTTTTATTTGACGATCTTCAGGGGGTTCTGAACCAGGCCCGGTGTTCACACGCGTTCTGAGGGTTTTCGAGCTTGCGAACCGGTCCAGGGCTGATTGTGCCGACAGGGAGTCCGGCCCCGAATAGGGTATGGCACAAGATCAGACAGCGAAACCCCAGCGCCGGGGTGGGATTTTCACCGAGGTGACAGAAGAGAGCGATCGGGTGGCAACGGCAAGGCCGGAGGCTCTGCGGAGGCTTTGCCGATGGCGAAGGGGCTGACCAGCGGCAAGCTGGCGCTTGCCGCTGCCACCCACATTACGAAATCCTCTGAGGTTGTGTGAGAAGCCCACAAGAACCGGTAGGCGTGGGTGGCATCGTCAACGCCGAAGGCCTTGGCGATGGTCTTACGCAGGCTCAATCCCGCCATCGCCAAGCTGCGCCTGGGGACCCCTTGACGTCGGGTGGCAGCGGCAAGGCCGGAGGCTCGGCGGAGGCTTTGCCGATGGCGAAGGGGCCAACCAGAATAGCGCGCGGTGACATCCATCGATTCAGAGAGATGGCTCATCCGGTTTCAGCGTACTTCGGTTCTCTTTAGGGCTCCGCCCTCGTCAGGGCGGGCGCCAAACTCCAAGTACGCGAAGACCGGATGAGCCAGAACGATCTCTACCGGCTCGACTGTCGCAGACGCTCGATCTCCGTCACGGCCTGCTTCGTCTTGGCCATCTCCGCCAGACAGGCCTGGTACAGACCTTCGGCGGCTTGCCGGGCCGTGCGACGCGAGACGGTGTAGGGGTCGTTCACGACCTCCTCCTCGACGATCCGGACCCATTCCGGAGGCAGCGCCTCGATCCCGCGGAGCGCCCCGGCCAGGCCGCCGGCAAGGTAGGCTTTGCAGTCGGTGTCACGACCCAGGTTGACGCAGTACAGGATCGCCTCCCGCGGTTGTCCCCGGGCCAGGTAGAAACAGGCCAGGCCGCCCGACAGCACCTCCACGGCGTTCGAGATCGGCTTGCCTTCATAGCGTTCCGCGTAGAGGGGACGCAAGTCCTTCCAGTCCTTGGCCTTCTTCGCCCAATCCAGGCCCTGCTGCACCTCGTGGCGCGGCTCAGCGGTCAGTTGCTCCAAGGCAATCCGGATGACCGAGTCCACGGTGGCCTCGGGCCTCAGGGCCTCGGCCGTCGCGGCGGCGACCGCGGCACAGACCTCCAGGGCGAAGTTGCCGGGCCGGCCGCGGACATCTTTGATCTGCCCCAGCTCCAGGGCATCCCGGGCGGCCTCCTCCGGCCGGCCGGCATTCACAATACCGACCGGCATGATCATCTTGGTCGTGCCGATGAAGCCCGGCCACGCGGCGTAGCGCCCCACTTCCCAGGGCGGCAGGCCGTTCTTGAGCAGGTTGTAGATCACCTGATCCTGCGGGCCCAGGAGGTAGCCGAACTTGCTCGGGTCGATGTCCTCGATCCAAATTCTCGCCAGGTCCTCGATCGTGATCCGTCCGCCCTTCTTCAGGATGGCGCTCGTGCACAGGCGGTGCCGCTCGAATCCATCTTCCGTCATGCCCGAGGGCCGGTGATGGGCATGGTAAACCCAATCGGGACCAAATCGCTGGGGGCTGCGCCGGTCCTTCTTGTCCTGGGGCAGAAGCTGGTCCAGGAAGCCGTACCGCTTCTCGATCTCCTGCCAGCTCAGCCCTTCGGAGACATCGCCCATCGAGTTGGCGATATTGCCCGCGGCCTCGCAACCGTAGATCCGCGCGAACAGCTCGTTGTTGAACTCCGTCCGGTTCTGTGCCCCCGCCTCGGCAGCTATCCCGCAGAAGACCAACAGAGCACTGATCACTCCCAGTGCAGGACACACTCTCATCTTGTTCTCCTCAGAGCCATCACCGAATAGGCTTCCGTATGCAGCCCCGTCGAAGTGAGAAATCGGGGTGGCATTCCACAACCCGTTCAGCGCAGGCCGACCTTGTCCGCCGTGGAAATGTCTTCCGGGACTTCGACTTGGGTGACGCGCCCGGTGGCCGCCCATTCGGCGCCCCGCTGGTACGTCACGATGAAACCGACGGACCGCATCTGCTCCGGGGCATGGCCCAGCACCGTGTGGAAGACGCGTCCTTTGCCATAGCGGACCGTGAAAAGGGCCGGCTCATGCTCGCCGGTGCCCTTCTGGGCCGGATCGGCATACGCGGTGGCGAGGATCGTCATATTCTTCGCCGGGCCGCGCAGGGTACTGTACAGCTCATCCTTGGCGTGCATCCACTTCTGCGGCAGACCGGCCACGATCGGGTGGAACCGGTCCCGCACGGTGACCTGGAACTCGTGCTGCGGACCATGGCTCCCGCCCCGGCCGGGCGAGTTGTCCAGAACAACCTTGCCGTCCCGGTAACGGACCATCGGCCCGGCTTTCTCGTTGCGGCCGCCCCAGCCGCCCACGGCGATCATCTCGTTCCATTCCGGCCAGCTCGGGAAGGCGTTGTTGGCCGCGTGAAAGATCACGAGGCCGCCGCCGTTGTTCATGTAGCTGACCAGGGCCGCCTGCGTATCCTTCGGCCAGTCGGCGCCGGTGTAATTCGCAACGACCACGTCGTACTTCGCGAAATCCGGTTTGAACGAGTCCATCGGCTCTTTCGGACCGGGCGAGGTGGCCACGTCCACCGTGAACAAGCGCGTCTCCTCCAGCAGGCGTTTGAGCACCGGCGTCGTGGCCTTCCAGTCGTGGTTGTTCTGGCCGTCGACGATCAGGGCCTTGATGGGTTTGCGCTCGCTGCGGCGCGTGAGGTCCTGGATGCGGATGTTGCGCCATTTGATCTTCTTGTCGGCCTGCTTGGAGCCATGGACCTGCAGGGCGATGAAGCCCGTGGCGGTCATGTCGTCGGTCAGATCGGCCACCGGCACACCGTTGACCCACGTGCGAATCCGGTCGCCAATGGCTTCGATCCGGTAGTGGTTCCACTGGTCCAGCTTGAACGCCTTCTGGGCTTCGGGCTTGTCCTTGAGGTCGAACAGCCAGCCCCGGCGTGCTTCATCATAGATACCGCCGCTCCAGGCACGCGTGGAAGTATCGATCTCGACCTGATAGCCGTGGACCCGGTAGTTGTTGTAGTCCTTGTAGCTGTGGCTGCGAATCTGGATGCCGGAGTTCATGCCGGCTTCGACGAGCAGCTCGACCTCCAGGATGAAGTCCGCGTACATCTTCTCGGTGCACAGGAAGCTGTTCGGCGTGTTGAGGACGGTCGTCCCCACGATCGCGCCGTCCTCGACCGTATACTTCGCTTTGCCGTTCTTCTGAGTCCATCCGTTGAGGGTCTTGCCGTCAAAGAGCGACTGCCACTCGGCATTTCCACCGAGCGCCACCCCCGCGCACACCGACGCCATCAGAACCACCACGAACCGACTCATCATTCGTTGCTCGTACATGATGTTTTTCCTTCCCAGAGTTATCAAAAGGCCCCTGGCAAAACGAGCCCCAGGATGTCATTGCGAGGAGCGCAGCGACGAAGCAATCTCAGTCCATTCCATCGAGACAACACCGGTCCTTGGACGCCGACATTCTACGGCCGGCTTCAGCCCCAATCCAGCGCGATGACTTCATGATCCAGAATCGAGGGGACAGTGAGCGTGACCACTCCATCCGCGAGGCGATACTCCGGGGTCTTGTCGGCGACCAGCAGACGGACCTTTTCCACGCGGGCCTCCGGCGGCACGCGCACCCGAACCTCCTGGGCATCGATGGGAATCAGCTCCCGGAACGGTCCTTTCATCATCATCGGGTTCGTCAGGTTGACGAGGTGGACGGTCATGGACTGCTTCTGCCGCCAGACCATAATGTCGAGCACGCCGCGACCAGTCACCTGGACGACCGGTTCCTCGTTCAACGCCCACCGGACGACGTTGCCGAGCAGCCGCCCGTGGTCGGCGTTCATGATCTGCCAGAAGGTCCGGTCGATGTCCCACGGAACGTACGCGATCCGGCCGGCTCCCATCTCCCGCAGGTAGAGCTCGCGGGTGTCCGGGTCCGGCACGCGCGGATAGACGTGCTCCATGGGCAGATCCGGGTAGCTCGGGATGAGTGTCACGGGCGAGGGGAAATCAACCTGCGGCTTGACTTCCAGCCGGTAGAGGCCATTGATGATCCGGCCGGCATCTTCCAGGCCGCCCAGGATGGGGTGGAACCGGCCCGTGCCGGGATCGCTCCGCAGCCTCAGGTAGGAATTCTTCATCGGCCCTTCGACCCTGCCCTGGAAGGACACCCCGAACAGGTCCGCCAGCCCCAAATCCGGCCGGCGCTTCCCGGATTCGTCGTAGAGCGACGTCTCGAACGTGGCGACGAGGCTGCCGCCACCCCGGACGAAGTGCCGGAGCTGCTCGCATTGGGCCTCGGACAGGGCCGCAACGTTCGGCAGGATCAGCAGCTTGAAAGGCTGCAAACGCTCGGCTTCCAGCAAGCGATCATTGACCATCTCGAACGGCACGCGAGCCTCGACGAGAGCGTGGTACATGCCCCACTCGTGATCGATCTGGCGCTCCTGCCAGCGCTGGCCGCCATAATAGAGCCTCGTCTGTTCCGAATAGACGACCCCCACGCGCGCCAGAGGGGCGGTGTTGCGCAGGTAGCGCTCGTTGCGATAGTGCCAGTCGTAGATCTTCTCCACGACGCTCAGCCAGCGCCGGTCGGAGATCGTCCCGGCGAACTTGACGAACCACGGGCGCATGTTGCTGGCAATCCCTTCGGCCACCCAGATCCGCGTCTCGGCTTCGCTCTGCACGGAATCCTTCCAGCGCGGCCACTCTTCCAAGCCGACACTGAAAATGCCGCCGAGCGGCTTCATGCCCATCGTGGCGCGCAGCTCTTTCGCCCTGCGACCGTTCGACCAGGGCGGGATCAGGCCGGCGCGCCCCTGGTGATCGGTGAAGAAGATGTCGGCCAGCCTGCCGGTGACGACGTTGTCGGGAAAGCCGTTGGGGATGAACCGGGCCGCGGGCCGGACCGCGCGGATCGTCCGGTCCCACAGGGACCACAACTCCCGCAGGCGCTGCGTCTCCCATTGCCGATACTTCTGATAGACGGCGTCGCCGCTCGAGATCATCATGGGCGGGGTTCTCCCGGAGAACGCTTGGAAGCCGCTCCGACAATGCTCGCACCAACACATCCCGCTGCCCGCCCAGCGGTTGGAGAAGATCCCATCCAACTGGTACAGCTCCATGATCTCCTGGTGGACCTGGGTCATGAACTCGAAGTTGTACGGGCCCAGCGCGCAGGTGACCCACAATGCGGGATTCGACCAGTGGCGTCGCGCCTTGCCGTTGGCATCGACGGCGATCCAATCGGGATGGGCCTCCTGAACGTTGTTCCACGTGGCATGCGGGTCGGTGCGGGCGATGACGGCCATCCCCATCTTGCGGCAGCCCCGGACCAGGTAGCCGAAGGGGTCGGAGTCGCCCAGCCAGGCGCTGCGATGGTGCAGCGGCACCTTGGTCGGGTAGTAGGCAACGATGCCGCCCGCGCTCAGGCAGGCCGCGTCCGCGTGGACCCGCTGGAAGTAGTCCAGCCAGAAATCGGGGTCGAACCGCCCCGGGTCGTTCTCGACCAGGACCAACTGCGCCCAGCGCATCGGGCGGTCGAACCAGGGCTCTTCCGGGCTCGCGGCCGCCCATGTCGGCGTCCCGAGAACCGCATACGCCCCCGCGGTAGCGGACATTTGCAGGAACTCTCTTCGTTGCACACGCCCTCCTTTGTGGGATTGGTTCGTCGTTCCGCCGCCATACGGATTACGCCTGAGCCAGATTCCGGGTGGCAGCGGCAAGCGCAGCTTGCCGCTGCCACCCACGCCACGAGACTCTCAGGCGTAATCCGTATAAGGCGTTATCTTCCATGCTCTTACGAGCACACTACGAGCGAGCCGATCATTTCAGCAGCCACAGGATCAGGTCGTAGACGCCGAAGCCGATGCACACCAGGGCCACAGCGGCACAGAGGTAGCCGGCCAGGCTCAGCACGCCGGCGATGAAGGCCCCCTCGAAATACGGAGATCCGGCGAATTTCCGCCGCAGCGCGGCCCCCGTCACGCACAGCGGGAACGCCACACCGGCCACGCCTACTCCCGTGATGAAACTCCGCAGCGGGTCCTTGAACAGCGGTCCCTTCGGCGGCGGCAGCAGCGCCACCACGACAAAGCACGTCACGGTCACCCCCAGGGCGACCCCCATCGCAACCAGAACACCCTTGCGGATAAACGGCTGTTTCCGCCGGGCTGTGATCTCTTCGCCCATGCTGTCTCTACTTCATCTTCCGGATACGCACCTGCGTCTGCGAGCCTTTGAGCAGGTCGACCAGCCGGTTGGGATCGGTCTGGCCGTAGTGGTAGGGATACAGAATCTTCGGACTGAAGGCCCGCGCTGCATCGGCCACCATCTCGGGCGTCATCGTGTAGGGGAGGTTCATCGGCACGAACGCGATGTCGATCTTCTGCAACTGCTTCATCTCCGGCGTATTCTCGGTATCGCCGGCGACGTACACGCGGGTCTTGTCGAAGTTGACGAGGTAGCCGTTGCCCACGCCTTGGGGGTGGAACGGCCCCCCATCCGGCCGTTTCTGAACGATGTTGTAGGCCGGCACGGCTTCGATTTTGAGCCCCTGCAGGGTGAGCACGTCGCCATTCTTCATGATCGTGCCGCCCGAGACCTTCTCGGCACACGCCTTGGTCAGCACGATCTGGGTCTGCTCCTTGCGGATCAGGCTCAGGGCCTTCATATCGAGGTGATCCCCATGTTCGTGCGTGATGAGGACCAGGTCCGCTTTGGGCATCCGGGCGTAGTCCGCCTCCTTGCTGCCCACGGGATCGACGTGAATGGTCTTGCCCTGATATTCGAACAGGAGCGTTCCATGCCCGATGAAGGTGATCTTCAGATCGCCGGCCTCGGTCTTGATGATGTCCTGCTCGAACGGGCCGGCATTCTGCGGCGGTTGGGCCGCTTCGCCTCCCCGTGCACTCATCGCGATCACCGCCAATCCCGCCACCACCACTGCGCGTATCTTCATGCTACTGCTCATGCTCCACCTCCCTGGCTCGCATCCTCGCCGGGTGGCATCGTCAAGCGAAGCTTGGCGATGGTCCTGCGCCCGTCCACCAGGGCCATCGCCAAGGCCTTCGGCCTTGACGATGCCACCCGACGTCGGGACAAATCCCGGCGCTTGAACCCTCGGACTTTACAGTTCCCGGATGCGGATATGGCGCCACCGGACCTGGTAGGGCTTGAAGTCCTTGCCCAGGCCGTGGACCTGCAGGCCGATGATGCCCTTGGCGTCCATCGAATCCCGGTAATCGGCACACGGGACATCGTTGACCCAGGTCTTCATGGCGCTGCCTTTGCACTCGATGCGGTACTGGTTCCACTGGTTGTCTTTGAACGCGCCCGCCGCGGCGGCGTTGTCGCGGATATCGGAGAGAAAGTACGCCCGCCGGGCCTCATCGTAGACACCGCCGCTGGAATGAGCCTGGGACGCGGCGATCTCGACCTGGTAGCCGTAGACGCGGTCTGCCGGGATCTTCCGCGTTTGCACCTGGCCCTTGGCATTCTGGAAGGTCCAGTACATCTCCTCCTTCGCGATATGGCTGCGGAACTGGACGCCCGAGTTCAGCGCCGGGTCGCACTTGACCTCGAATTCGAGGACGAAGTCCCCGTATTCCCTGGCCGTGCAGAGAAAAGAGTTCGGGCTGCCCTCGACCGCGGTGCCCACGATCATGTTGTCCTCGACGGTGTATTGGGCGGTTCCGCTGTGGACCGACCAACCGTTGAGGGTCTTGCCGTCGAAGAGCGAAACCCAGCCACCGGTCGCCCGTTCCCCTGCCCCCCCGGTAGCCACCACCAGCATGGCAAAACCTGCCAGCCCACACACCCAACTCATCCGCGTGACCATTCCGATCCTCCTTTCTGGTTCATACCGTCCCGCGCCGCGTCCGGCGGGGTGCCATGCTTACGCTCGCGTAAGCATGTCTTGGCCACTCCGAGGAGCATGTCGACGCGCGCGTGGACATGGCACCCCTACAGACTATGTTTCAGAACGGCCTGCCGAATGCGCCGCAGACCCACGCAGGCGTAGCGGGCGACCGTCCTTTCCTTGACATGCATGTGCTGTGCCGCGGTCATCGTGCTGTGGCCGTGGATGTACCGCTCGATCACCGCCTCGGCCTCATGGGCGGGCAGCATCCGTCCGACCAGGTCGGTGATGCGCTGTACTTCCTCGGCCCGCGTCACGCCCTCCTCCGGCTCGGTGGCATCGACCTCGTCCCGGGCCCGGCTCATCGCGTACTGGGCCACCCTGGCGTGCTGGCTGCGCCGCCGCCGCAGGGCATCGATCACGTCGTTGCGGATCACCGTATTGAGGTAGGCCGGCATATTGAGCACCGGTTGGGACGGCGGACGGTGCACGAGCGACAGATAGAGATTCTGATAGACCTCGTCTTCGTCCTCCGGGTCGGCCACATACTGGCGAATTAACGTCCGGATCACCGGTCCATACTCGGTGAAGATCTGCGTCGCCAGGTCTACCCTCTGCTGACTATCCATCGCAGGACTTCAAATAGCTACGACTTACTCTTTGCCATTCACCACGCGCGCTGTGCCACTCCTGTCCCCATCTGCGGCAATTGTAAAGCACCCATCCCGAATAGTAAACAGCAAATTCAATCCCCGTGCCCGCCGCCGCGCAGCATTTCGACGGCATGGGGCAAGATGTCCAGAATGACTCCCAGGGACTCGCACACGGCCTTCGGGCTGCCGGGCAGGTTGACAATCAGCGTTTGCCCCCGGATGCCGGCCGTCCCGCGTGACAGCACGGCGTTGCGCGTCTTCTTGAGACCCTCCGCCCGTATCAGCTCACCCAGGCCCGGGACGACCCGGTCGCAGACCGATAACGTCGCCTCCGGCGTGACATCGCGGGGGCCCAGGCCCGTGCCGCCCGTCGTGAACACCAGGTCATAGCCCTCCTGATCCGCAAAACGGGTGAGCTCGCGCGCGATGGCGTCCCGGTCGTCGGGTACGATACCCATCCTGCCGATCTCATAGCCGCGGGCTGCCAGGATCTCCCGAAGGGCCGGCCCGCTGGCATCCGCCCGCCGGCCCTGGGAGCAACGATCGCTGACCGTCAGGATGCCCGCCCGGACGGATTCCGGCCCCCGGTCAGAGCCGGGGGTGACAGGATTGCGGATTTCAGATGGCGGATGGTGAGGGCCGCTCGAATCCACGACCACCGCATCGCCCACCTTGATCCGCCCCGCAGCCCGGACGCGGGCGAAAACGCCCTGCCGGGGCATGATGCAGTCGCCCAGCTTCTCGAAAATCCGGCAGCGTCCGTGGCAGCGTTTGCCTAATTGCGTCACTTCGAGCTCGACCGCAGGCCCGAGCCGGAGCCGGTGCCCGACACTCACGGCCGACAGGTCAAGGCCTTCCACCGTGAGGTTCTCGGCGAAATCGCCGGGCGCGATGTCCGCACCCTGGGCTCGCAGCGCGTCGATCGATTCCATGTCCAGCAGGCTTGCCTGCCTGGGACCGCCCCCGGCGTGGGCATCGCCCACAATGCCGAAATCCACCTGCAACTCGGCCTCGGGCACATTGTGCTTGGGCACGCCCTTCTCGGTGGAGACCGAAATGGCCCTAATCCGCCCGCTGATAGTCGCCACTGCGTCCCCCTGTCTTTTCCAGGAGCCGAATCCGGTCGATGGTCATGCCCTTGCCGGTGTACTTGAGCATATCGTAGATGGTCAGGCAGGCCCCGGCCACGCCGCACAGGGCCTCCATCTCGACCCCCGTCTTGCCCGACGACTTCACGGCCACCGTCACCTCCACGGCTCGGCCCGGTTCGTCGAGCACGAAATCCACCTCCACGGCCTCGAGCGCGATCGGGTGGCACATCGGGATCGTCGCCGGCGTCGCCTTCACCGCCTGGATGGCGGCCACCCGGGCCGTCGCCAGCACGTCGCCCTTGGGACATTCACCTCGTTGGAGAGCACCGAATGCCTCCGTTCCCAGAAGCACCAGCCCCGCCGCTTTGGCCGTCCGCACTGTAACCGCTTTTGCCGTGATATCGATCATGAGATCATAAATCGTAAATCATAGATCATAGATCCTCTCAGCCCCCGATACTCTGCATGAGAAAGTCCTCTGCCGCGGAACTCACGCGCGTATAGTGGCACTTCTCCCGCAAGACGCGTCCCATCAAGTCGCGGATGACGCCGTCACCGGCGCCGGCGCGGAGCAATCCCTTCACGTCGTAACACTGGTCCGCGTGGAGACAGGGCTTGATCTTACCGTCGCTGGTCAACCGCAGACGGCTGCAGTACCGGCAGAACACGCTGGACCGGCCGCTGATGAAACCGATCGTCCCGGCCGCCCCCGGGGCCCGGAAGTACACGGCCGGCCCGCCGGCGTTGGGCTCCTGCGCCGGCGCCAGCCCGCCCAGTTGTGCTTCGATCGCCCGGCGGACCTCGTCGTTGGGCACGTAGGCGTCGGCCGGACCGGTGGCCCGGGTCGTCGGGCAATACTCAATGAATCGGACCGACACCGGCAGGTGCAGGGTCAGACGGGCCAGACCGACGACCTGAGACAGGTTATGCTCGCGCATGACGACGCAGTTGAGCCGCACGGGAGTCAAGCCGACGGCCAGGGCCTTGTGCATCCCGGCGAGGACGTGCGCGAGGAGGTCGGACCCGGTCATGTGCCGGAAACACGGTTCCTGGACCGCGTCCAGACTGATGTTGACCCGCATCAGGCCCGCAGCCTTGAGTTCCTCCGCCATCGGGGCCAGCCGCACACCGTTCGTCGTCAAGGACAAGTCCTCGATTCCCGGGATCGTCACGAGTCGCTGCACCAAATCCACGATATCCCGGCGCAGCAACGGCTCGCCGCCGGTCAGGCGGACCCTCCGGATGCCGCACTCGGCGCCGAGCCGCACGACGCGGTGAATCTCGTCCAGGCGCAGGATTTCCGAGCCGTCACCGCGTCCATGATCCCCAAACGGATTGCAGTAGAGGCACCGCAGGTTGCAGCGATCCGTAACCGAGACTCTCAGATAATCCACGTTCATGCGACATCTCAAAGCAGCCGGACCTGCACGGGTGCTCCCCGCGCGAGCTCGGCCACGCCGACATTCATGGCGATCAACCCCTCCGCCTCACAGAGCGCCGGAATGTGAGCGGAGCCGTGATATTCTACCTGCTGGACGGTTTCCGCGCCGGTCAATTTGACAGGAATCCAACTCTGGCGGTCCGTGTCCGGCCGTGTGAGGGGCTCCTCCAGCCGCATCCGCACGTGCGTGGGCGCGTAATCATGCCCCATCAGTCGATACAGGAACGGCTTCACCAGCAGTTCGAAGACCACGAACGTCGAGACTGGATTGCCCGGCAGCCCGAAGCAATACGCCCGTTCGGTCAGGCCGAACACCGTCGGCTTTCCGGGTTTGACCGCGATCTTCTCGAACCGCAAGTTCACATGGTTCCGCCGCAGAACCTCCGGCACCAGGTCGAAATCGCCGACCGACACGCCTCCCGAGACGATGACGACGTCGTGCTCCGCCAACGCGGTCTTCAGCACGTCATCGATTGCGGCCGCAGTGTCTTTGACAATGCCGCAGTCGTGCGCCGGCACGCCCAGGGCCGCCAGTTGAGCCACAAGCTGCGGGCCGTTCGAGTTGCGGATCTGGGAAGGACCCGGGTGCGCCGCCGGTGGGACCAGCTCATCCCCGCTCGCAATGACGGCCACCTTCGGTCGTCTGGCCACCAGCGGCCGCACATGTCCAAACGAAGCAAGGACCGCCACGTGTGCGGAACCCATCCGGCTGCCCTTCCGGAGTATGATCTGCCCCGCTTTGACGTCCGTGGCCCGGCAGGAAACGTGGTCCAGGGTGTCTTCCCCGGTGAAACGGATCGCGTGCTCGCCGGCCGCCTCCGTCTGCTCGATCATGACGACACAATCGGCCCCCGGGGGGACAGCGGCGCCGGTCATGACCTTGGCACACTGGCCGGGTCCGACCGTACCGACGGGTGTCGTGCCCGCCGGGATTGTCTCGATCACGGTGAGCCGGCGGCCGAGATCCGCGCGACGGCACGCATAGCCATCGACGGTCGCCTTGTCGAAGGGCGGCATATCCATGTCCGCGGTGATATCCTGGGCCAGGATGCGGCCCAGGGCCTCACGCAACTCCACCGGCTCGGTCCCCAACAGCCTGGCCGAGTCCAGAACGATCTGCAAGGCTTCGTGCAATCCGATCATCCTCTTACCACCTCCGGAGCGACCCCGAAATGCGAGAGATAATCCTCCGGCGTATCGATTCTCGCCAGGATGCCAGGTTCCGGAACGTCCACTTCGAAGACCCTGTCCGCATTCGAGCGCAGAACATGGCGTGCCCCTTCCTGGGCCGGCGCGTGGAGCAGATCATCGAATACTGCTCGTGCGAACAACGTTGGATGCCCACGATGGCCCTCGAAGGTTGGAACAACGATGGGCTTGCCCGTCTCGTGAAATGCCTGTACGAGCCGGTTGATGACCTCCACGCAGATGAAAGGGTTATCCACGAGACACAGCAGCACCGCTTCGACCTCCGGCGGCAGACTCCTGAGTCCCGCGATCAATGACGACAACTGCCCTTCTCGATAGGCCTCATTGACGACAACACTGGCGGCGGATAGGTCGATGGCCGCTCGGATCCCCAAGGCCTGCGCCCCGAGGACGACCGTGATTCCGTCCACCTTGGACCGCGGCAGAACCGAAACGACCTGTTCCAGGAAGGTGCTATCCCTCTTCGTAGGTCGTGCGCCCCCGCACGACGTCTTGGGGCGAGCGGGGACGCTCGCCCTGCGAGGAAAGCGCAAGAGCGGTTTGGGCATGCCCATCCGCCGGGACTCCCCCGCCGCCAGGACCAGCGCATGGATCACAGGCCACCCTCCCCGCGCGACCGGCTCATATGACCGATCCCCGCGGCATCTCCCAAACGCCGGACCTTGACCAACTCACAGACAATACTCAAGGCGATCTCTTCCGCAGTCACCGCGCCGATCGAGACACCAATAGGTGAATAGACCCGGTCGAGCCGCTCCGGCGGGATGCCCTTCTCCCGCAGCTTCTGCAGGAGGATCGCGGTCTTACGCCGGCTGCCGATCATGCCGATATACCGGGCTTCCGTCCGCACCGCCTGTTCCAGGACGACCTGGTCGCACTGGTGTCCCCGCGTCACAATCACGAGATACGAGTGGCCGTCGATCCGCAGCCGGTTGAACACACGGCCAAAGTCCTCGACCACGATCTCCTCCGCATCGGGGAACCGCTGGCGATTGGCATATTCCGCCCGGTCATCGCAAACGACGATACGAAAGTGCACCGATCGTGCCAGGCACGCGATGTGACCTGACACGTGCCCGGCCCCAAACAGGATGACGGTCGGCGGGACCGCCAGGCTTTCAACGAACGCCTCCACGTCGCCGGCGGAAACCCGGATCCCCGCACCACCGGGCAGGCCGGCCTCCCGGATAGCCGCGGCGACCGCCGGCGGCAACCGGGTCCCCGCGTGGTTCACGTCCGGCAGCCGCAGCTTCTGCGGCGGTCCAGCCGGCACGAAGATGGAAACCAGCACCGCGTTCTCGTCATCACGGCTGCCGGCGCCCAGCTCCCGGAACAGCGGCACAGCCGCCGGATCGAACGACTCCAGCAGAAACTCGACCGATCCCCCACAGATGCCCTTCTCATCATCCGGGGTTTCCCCCACCTCAAACCGCAACAGGCGGACTGCCGGCCGACCGAGCATCTGCCGGGCCTGCTCGATCATTCGCGCTTCGAGCAGTCCCCCACCCACGGTGCCGGCCGTCGCGCCGGCCCCGAAGACCAGCATCTTGTACCCCACCTTGCCGGGCGTCGAGCCGGTGGTCGCGACGACGGTCACCAGGGCGACCGGGTGCCCCTCTTCCAGGACGCAGGCCGCCCGGCGAAATATCTCCAGGTTGTCCATATTCAAGTTTTCCTGTACTACCATGCCGGACCAAGGTACCATATTACCCGCTGACGCCGAATCTCTCTACGGGTTTGTGTACGGGAGTCAAGGGACGAAGGGTACGGGGGTACGCCATGGCAGAGACAATCGCTTTCACGCTCAATGACAAACCGGTCAGCGTGACCACGGACGGGCAGAGGCCCCTCCTGTGGGTCCTGCGGACCGACTTCGGCCTGACGGGCACCAAGTTCGGCTGCGGCCAGGCGGATTGCGGCACCTGCACCGTCCTGGTGGACAACAAGGCCGTGCGCTCGTGCGTCTATCCCGTGCGCAACGCCCGCGGCCGGCAGGTCCGCACCATCGAGGGACTGGCCGCCAACGGCGAGCTGCATCCGTTGCAGAAAGCCTTCGTCGAGCACGATGCCCTGCAATGCGGCTTCTGCACGCCCGGCATGATCCTCGCGGCGTACAGCCTGCTCCTGAAGAATCCGCAGCCCACCCGCGAGGAAATCATCCAGGGCATGAGCCGTAACCTGTGTCGCTGCGGGGCCCACACCCGCATCATCGACGCCATCCAGTCCGCCGCGGCGGCCATGATGGGAGGGAAGGTCTGATGAACCGCCACGAGTATCCGAATATCGATTTCACCGATTTTGCGCTCGACCTCGACCTCTCCCGGCGCGACCTTCTCAAGACCCTGGGCGGCGGGATCTTCATCTTCTTCTGCCTCGGTGACCGCGCCCCCCTGGAGGCCCAGCAGAACAGTCTCCCCAGCGATTTCAACGCGTTTCTCCGGATCGGCGCCGACGGCCGGGTCACCTGTTACACCGGCAAGATCGAGATGGGCCAGGGCAACCTCATGGGGCTGGCGCAGTTGCTGGCCGAGGAGGTCGATGTCCGGCTGGAATCGGTCGATGTGGTCGCGGGGGACACGCTGCTGTGTCCCTGGGACGGCGGGACCTGGGGCTCGACCAGCACCCGCGGCTTCGGACCGCCGTTGCGTGCGGCCGGCGCGGAGGCCCGGATGGTCCTGCTGGAATTGGCCGCCGAGCGGCTCCGCGTCCCCCAGGGCCGACTCATCGCCCAGGACGGCGTGATCTTCGACAGCCAGCAGCCGGACCAGCGCGTCACGTATGGTGAGCTGGCCCAGGGCCAGCCGATCGCCCGGCATGCGAAGCAGAAGCCCGCCCTGAAGAGTCCGTCCGAGTTCAAGGTGATCAACACACCGCACCTGCGCCGGGACGGCCTGGAGAAGGTCACCGGCAAGGCCGTGTACGCCGGCGACGTCCGGCTGCCGGGCATGTTGTACGCCCGCATCCTCCGACCGCCGGCCCACGGCGCCAAACTCAAGAACGTGGACACCTCCGCCGCCGAAAAGGTGGAGGGCGTCACCGTGGTCCGCGACGGCGATTTCGTGGCCGTCCTGCACCCCAATTGGGACCAGGCGGATGCAGCGTTGGCGAAGGTCGTGGCCGAGTTCGACCCCTCGCCCTCGACGCTCGACGATCAGACGATCTTCGACTATCTGGTCGCCCACGGCGGCAGCGGCCGCATCGTCGCGCAGGGTGGGGCCTTCGGACCTAGCCGCACCCCGCTGACCGTCGTGGAGCACACGTACTTCGACGGGTACAAGGCCCACGCGCCCCTGGAGACCCACACCGCCCTGGCGCAGGTCGAAGGGAACAAGGTGACCGTCTGGGTGGGCACCCAAACGCCTTTCCCGGCGCGAGATGAGATCGCCCAAACCCTCGGCTTCGCTGCCAACAATGTGCGCGTCATTACGCCTTTCGTCGGCGGCGGCTTCGGCGGCAAGGGCTCCGTCAACACCCAGGCCGTGGAGGCGGCCCGCCTGTCCCGGGCGACGGGCAAGCCCGTCCAGGTGTGCTGGAGCCGGGAGGAGGAGTTCTTCTTCGACGCCTTCCGTCCGGCGGCCGTCGTCAAGATCAAAGCGGCCCTCGGCAAGGATGGCAGGGTGGCATCCTGGGACTACAGCGTCTACGCCGCCGGCGACCGGGGCGCGGCCCACTTCTACGATATCCCGAATCATCGCACCACCAGCTTCGACGCCGCGGTGCACCCCTTCGCCACCGGTCCGTGGCGGGCCCCCGGCAACAGCACCAACTGCTTCGCCCGCGAATCCCACATCGACCTGCTGGCGGCCCACGCCAAGATGGACCCGATTGAATTCCGGCTGAGGCACCTCAAAGACCAGCGTGCCATCGGTGTCCTGAAGGCCGCCGCCGAGAAGTTCGGCTGGCAGCCGGCCCCCGCGCCGAGCGGCCGGGGACTGGGCGTGGCAGTCGGCACGGATGTGGGCGCCTGGGTGGCCGAGATCGCCGAGGTCGAGGTCGATCCGCGGACGGGACACGTCCAGGTCAAGCGGGTGGTCTGCGCCCAGGACATGGGCCTGGTGGTCAACCCCCAGGGCGCCACGCTCCAGATGGAAGGCTGCATCACCATGGGCCTGGGCTACACCCTGAGCGAGGACATCCATTTCCAGAACGGAATGATCCTCGACCGCAGCTTGGATGCCTACGAGCTGCCCGGCTTCGCGGCCGTGCCCCAGATTGAGACGGTCCTGCTCGACCGCAGGGATCAGCCCATGAACGGCGGTGGCGAGCCGGCCATCATCCTCGTCGGGGCCGTGGTCGCCAACGCCATCTACGACGCCACCGGTACCCGGCTGTTCCAACTGCCCATGACCCCGGAGCGCGTCCGCCAGGCCATCGCCGCCCTTGGGTGACGAGATCCGTTGGTAGTATGCTCGTAAGAGCATAAGAGCCTCTGACAGAACGAGCATGCAGCCCTCTCTTGTCACCCCCGCGCAGAGCCTGCCCCCGACCTGATCGGGGGCGGGGGCCAGTGAACGCTGGGGCGCGATTGGATTGGGGACCCCCAAACGCGACGTAGCGCGTTTGGGAACCCTTCCCGCGTGCGCGGGAATGACAGAAAGCAGCAGCCATCTTCATCCTGTTGGAGGCTCTAATACGGATTACGACTGAGTTCTTCGTACGCTTGAGCCAGATTCCGGGTGGCAGCGGCAAGCGCAGCTTGCCGCTGGCGTTTGTGCCTGTCCCACGAGCCAGCGGCAAGCTCCGAAGAGGGTTCCCAAACGCGATGAATCGCGTTTGGGGTCCCGGCTCCGCTTGCCGCTGCCACCCGATCGCATCCTGCTACGTTGCGTTTACCGCGCGGCTTCCCTCTGTACTACCATGCCTGATGATGGTACCATAGCACCGGCTGAAGGTGAGTCTCTTGACGGGATTGTGTACGGCAGTCAACGGGGACTGAAAAGTACGGGGGTACGCTATGGCAGAGACAATCGCGTTCACACTCAATGACAAACCGGTCAGCGTGACCACGGAGGGTCAGAGGCCCCTCTTGTGGGTCCTGCGGACCGACCTCGGTCTGACGGGCACCAAAGCCGGCTGCGGCCAGGCCCACTGCGGCGCGTGCACCGTCCTGGTGGACAACAAGGCCGTCCGCTCCTGCGTCTACCCGGTGCGCAACGCCAACGGCCGCGAGGTCCGCACCATCGAAGGACTGGCGAAGAACGGCGAATTGCACCCGCTGCAGAAAGCCTTCGTCGAGCACGATGCCCTGCAATGCGGGTTCTGCACGCCCGGCATGATCCTGACCGCGTACAGCCTGCTCCAGCAGAATCCCGAGCCCACGCGGGAGGAGATCATCCAGGGCATGGACCGCAACCTGTGCCGGTGCGGGGCGCACACCCGGATCATCGACGCCATCCAGTCCGCCGCCAAGGCGATGAAAGGAGGGAAGTCCTGATGAACGACAACGAACTTCTCAACCTCGATTTCACCGACATCAGATTCGACCCCATGTTGTCCCGCCGCGATCTGCTGAAAGCCCTCGGCGGCGGAATCTTCATCTTCTTCTGTGTGGGCGAGCCGTCCACCCTGGAGGCCCAGGGCCGCGGACGCAGCTACCCCGAGGACTTCAACGCCTATCTGCGGATCGGCCCCGATGGCCGGGTCACCTGCTACAGCGGCAAGATCGAGCAGGGCCAGGGCGTCATCACCTCGCTGGCCCAGATGCTGGCCGATGAGATCGATGTCAGCCTCGAGTCGGTCGATATGGTAATGGGCGATACCTCCGTATGTCCCTGGGACATGGGGACCTTCGGCTCGATGAGCACGCGGTTCTTCGGTCCACCCCTGCGCGCGGCCGGCGCGGAGGCCCGGCGGGTCCTGCTGGAACTAGCCGCCGAGCAACTCAAAGTGCCTCAGGACCAGCTGGTTGCCGAGAACGGCGTGATCTATGACAAACAGCGGCAGGACAAACGCGTCACCTACGGCGCTCTAGCCCAGGGAAAGACGATGGCCCGGCGGGCCGGGGAGAAACCTGTCCTGAAGAACCCGTCTCAGTTCAAGGTGATGAACAAGTCCTTCCTGCGGCGGGACTCGGTCGAGAAAGTGACCGGTAAGGCCCTCTACGCCGGCGACATCCGGCTGCCGGGCATGCTGTACGCCAAGATTCTCCGCCCCCCGGCCCACGGCGCCAAACTCAAGAAAGTGGACACCTCCGCCGCAGAGAAGATCGAGGGTGTCACCGTCGTCCGCGACGGCGATCTGATCGCGGTCCTGCACAAGAATCCCGACCAGGCGACGGAAGCCCTCGCGAAAGTCTCCGCAGAGTTCGAGTCCTCGCCCCTCAAGGTCGATGACCAGACCATTTTCGATCACCTGCTCCAGCAGGCCGGCAAGGGTGGCAACCCGACGGCCCAGGGTGGCAACCTCCAGGAAGGCGAGAAGCTGGCGGAAGTCGTCGTCGAGCAGACCTACCTGGACGGCTATAAGGCCCACGCCGCGATGGAGACCCATACGGCCCTGGCCCACGTCGAAGGCAACAAGGCCACCGTCTGGATCTCCACCCAGACGCCCTTCCCAACGAAGGACCAGATTGTGAAGGTGCTCGGCTTCGGCCCCGACGATGTGCGGGTCATCACGCCCTTTGTCGGCGGCGGTTTCGGCGGCAAGAGCTCCGGCCAGCAGGCCATCGAGGCCGCCCGGCTGGCCAAGGCCGCCGGCAAGCCGGTCCAGGTCGCCTGGAGCCGGGAGGAGGAGTTCTTCTATGACACCTTCCGCCCGGCGGCGGTCGTCAAGATCAAGTCCGGCATGACCAAGGCCGGCAAAGCGGTGCTGTGGGACTACGCGGTCTACTACGCCGGCTCACGCGGCGCGCCGCAGTTCTACGACATCCCGCACCATCGCACGCTGGCCATCGGCGGCGGTTTCGGCGGCGAGAGCGCGCATCCGTTCGCCACCGGCGCCTGGCGGGCCCCCGGCAATAATACCAACTGCTTCGCCCGCGAGTCCCAGATCGACATCATGGCGGCCCAGGCCAAAATGGACCCGATCGAGTTTCGCCTGAAGAACCTCAAAGACCCCCGCGCGATCCGCGTCCTCAAGGCGGCCGCCGAGAAGTTCGGCTGGAAGCCGGCCCCCGCCCCGAGCGGTCGGGGTCTGGGCGTCGCCGTCGGCACCGACTCCGACACCTTCGTGGCGGAGATCGCCGAGGTCGAGGTGGATAAGAGAACGGGACGGGTCCAGGTCCAGCGCGTCCTCTGCGTCCAGGACATGGGCCTGGTGATCAACCCCCAGGGCGCGACCATCCAGGTCGAAGGCTGCATCCAGATGGGACTCGGCTACACCCTGACCGAGGACATCCACTTCAAAGACGGCATGATCCTCGACCGCAACTTCGACACGTACGAGCTGCCCCGCTTCTCATCGCTGCCGAAGATCGAGACGGTCCTGCTCGACCTGAAGGACGAGCCCGCCCACGGCGGCGGCGAGCCGGCCATTATCATTGTCGGCGCCGTGGTCGCCAACGCCATCCACGACGCCACCGGCGCCCGGCTCCTCCAGTTGCCCATGACCCCCGAGCGCGTCCGCAAAGCCATCGCGGCGACGGCGTAGCCGCCGAGGAATCGATCGGCAAATCCGGGTGGCAACGTCCGGGTGGCAGCGGCAAGCGGAGTCTTCGGAGCTTGCCGATGGTCAACGTATCGGCACGCTGTCGAAGTCGATCGGCAACGGTCCCGACCTGAGACCCCGCCAGTCAGCAGCACTGGAACAGAGCCACTGCTCCGTCCGGGTGGCAGCGGCAAGCGGAGTCTTCGGAGCTTGCCGATGGCGTCCTTGCCTGTCCCACGAGCCAGCGGCAAGCTGCGCTTGCCGCTGCC
>JALORE010000298.1 GCA_025459125.1 Planctomycetota bacterium
GGAGGACTCGGAAGTCCGCACCAACGCCTATCGCACCCACTTCTCCGATCGTTGGATCCGGGATGAGCTGCAGATCTTCGCCGGAGGCGCGACCGGGGTAGACATCCTGGATCGGCACAAGATTGGCCGGGACCCAGGAAACTGCAGTCGGAATGAGAACACGGCCAGCGAAGGTGGTGGGGTGTTTGTTGCCAACAAAGATGGCTGCGTCCGGGCCATCCGTTCCTATATGGGCTTCAACAGCGCGCCGTACTTACAACGGCAACACTTCTTCTACGAGCAGCAACAGACGATTAGTACCTACATTCGTGCTCACGACACGGTGTCGGATTTTCGAGACCTATACGACTACAGCCCCGCCGCCAGCGGCATGCGCTACTTCAACGACCTGAATTTGCCGGGTGTCCTGATTGACGGCGTACCGGATGACGTGAATCACGGACAGATCCACTGGGAAATGGTCACAGGGGTACAGGGGACCATCATCATGTGCCATTCCCGTGAGACGGACATCCCCAACTACCGCACTCATTCCTTCTACGGCGACGATGCGACCCCCGAACGGGTCCAATGCACCGGCGACCCATACCAGTACGGGACCAGCGGGTTGGACTTTGATCCGGTGTCATTCACAGATCCCGTGCTCTACCCGACCTCTTACAGCAGCCTGGCCTTCTCTCGAATCGACTGCTATGGAGCGCCGAGCCAGACGATAGATGCCGCGATCCTGCACCACCTCCGCAGCACCACGCCCCTGCAGGTAAAAGCTGTTGCCCTGACTCCTCCGCCACCGATCTTCGTCGACAACGATGCGGGGAACGACCCCATAGGCAATGACCCTCGCAGCAGCGATCCCCTGGAAGATGGCTCGCCCGAACATCCCTTCGACACCATACAAGAAGCCCTCGACTATGCGTGGGCAGGGGACACTGTGATTGTCTTGGACGGAGCCCATACCGGGGCCGGCAACCACGACCTGGATTTCAAAGGCAAGGCCATCACCCTGCGCAGCCAGAATGGGCCTTCCGGCTGCATCATTGACGGCCAGGACCGCTACCGCGGGTTTGTCTTCCATAGCGGCGAACACCAGGATACCGTGTTGCGAGGCCTCACCATAGCCAATTGTGCCGCCGAACGCGGGGCGGGAGTATCCTGTGTGGACGGCAGCAACCCCACAATCACGAATTGCATTTTCCGAGAAAACTCCGCCCTGGGCTCCAAGAGCCGAGCCCCCGACGCTTACGGCGGTGCGGTCTATTGTCAGGCCAGCAGTCCCCAAATTGTCAACTGTACCTTCTACGGGAACTCCGCCAAGACGAAGGGTGGCGCGGTGTTCTGCGAAGGCGGCGCCTCTACGGTGACCAATTGCATCTTCTCGGTGAACAAGCCCGATCACGTGTACGGCACCGGCGTGAACGTTACCTACAGTGCCATTCAGGGTGGTTGGAAGGGCGAGGGTAATATGGATCGGGACCCACTCTTTGCCGACGCGTCCCAGGGCGATTTCCATCTCAAATCGCAGGCGGGACGGTGGGATCCGGTCGGCAAACGCTGGACCGCCGACAATGTCACCAGCCTGTGCATTGACGCTGGGGATCCTGCCTACGATGTCGGCAGCGAGCCGGAGCCCAACGGCGACAGGATCAACCTGGGTGCCTACGGCGGCTCTGTCGAAGCCAGCAAATCGCGGTAGCTGCTCTATTCAAGCCAGGGTACCCGCCAAGGTTGGGACGTTCGTACGGAGAGGAACAATACGAGACTGGGAACGGACAGGCCGCTCACATAGGGCGGCGAAACATGCTTATCCACCCGTCAGAAGGCATCGGAGGTCGCCCAAGCGTTCATGGCGGGGCAAGGCATCAAGCTCGTGCGGTAGTTTCCCACTGAGGTGGCGGGTGGCAGCGGCAAGCGTCAGCTTGCCGATGGTTGGCCCGTCCGCCATCGGCAAGGCCTGCGCAAAGCCTTCGGCCTTGCCGCTGCCACCCGACGTCAAGGCCGAAGGCCTTGGCGATGGTCGTACGCATCAGGAAGGTCGCCATCGCCAAGCTGCGCTCGACGATGCCACCCAGGCGTGTTACCCGGGTTTGAACCAGACCGCCGTTTGGCTTGGTTCAAGAACCGGCCTTCCCGGGTCCCGACCCCTTGAAGATCGTCAAAGATCGCCAAGTAAAAAAGTTGACGATCTTGACGATCTTCGCGTTTTTAGCTCAAAAACGAAGGTGCCGGCAGGCCGCCAGAGCGCCAAGTAGAGAAGTTGACGATCTTTCGTTTTTGGCCCAAAAACGAGGGTGCCGTCAGACCGCAGATCGCCACCCGAGCAGACTGTTACCTGGACTTGAACCAGGCCCCACTGGTCCCGTCCAGATGGCGCATAAGCTGTTTGAGGGTCAAGACTTACGATGCCGCCCGGTATTCTGCAATTGTGAGGAGTTCCGGGGGCGTTGTTGGCGTCGTGTGGGCTTCAAGCGTCCCGGGCGATATTTTTTTCGCACTTTTTCGTGGAATCTTCGAACAAGTAGGACTACGATAATCCTATATAAGGCAGGTTGTGGCACGCCGGGTATCGGGTCAGAGTGAGAAGTCAGGTGCAGCAGCAATGGACATCTTAAGACGCAATACAGACTACGCCTTGCGGCTGATGGTCGGCCTGGCACGCCGCGGCGCCGACGCGTCCGTCTCGACCCGCGTCCTGGCCCAGGAGCAGGAGGTCTCGTACCAACTCGCGTGCAAGCTGATGCAGCAATTGCACGATGCCGGGCTGGTCCAGAGCTCCATGGGGCCCAAAGGCGGGTTCCGGCTGGGACGCGCGGCGGCGCAAATCAGCCTCTTGGAAATCATCGAGGCCGTGCAGGGACCCGTCAGCGTCAACCGGTGTTTGCTCAATGAGACGTGTTGCCCGCGGCAGGAGACCTGCCCGGTCCGCGTCAAGATGGGCGAATTGCAGCAACGGATGGGCGAGTATCTCGGCGGGGTCACGCTGGCGGATCTGGCCGCGGGACGGCCCGCGCGGATGAAGGAAACCGCAGGAGGAAAGACATGACGGAAAAGCGCAGCAAAGCCAGTGTTTTGGAGGCGTGTGTGGCGCAATCGCAGAGCCTGGACGGCCTGATCAACTATGCGGCGGACTCCATTGTGAGCAAGACCATCATCGACAAGCCCGTGGGGACGATCACGCTCTTTGCCTTCGACGAGGGGCAGAAGCTCAGCGAGCATACCGCTCCCTACGACGCGGTCGTCCAGGGGATTGATGGTCGCGGGACGCTGACGATCGGCGGACAGCGGGTCACCGTCTCGACCGGCGAGATGGTCATCATGCCGGCCAGTGTGCCCCATGCCGTGGCCGCCGAGGAACGGTTCAAAATGCTGCTAACGATGATCCGGGCCTGAGGCCGGAGGGTGGGGGTCTTCCGAACCAATGCGAGCCGGGAAACGGCGTAACGTCTCTTCGCCGGCTCATAACGTTTAAGAAGTTGCTGCTTGAGGAGATTGATTGGATGGACATGTTCTGCTACCAGTGTGAGGCCACAGCGAAGGGGACGGGTTGCACGCTCGTGGGTGTGTGCGGCAAGGATCCGCAGGTCGCCGCCCTGCAGGATCTGCTGGTTTACGCGGTCAAGGATATTTCCCGCTACGCCCATCGGGCGGGGCAATTGGGAGCGCGGGATCGGGACGTGGATGTGTTCATGGTCAAGGCGTTGTTCAGCACGCTGACCAACGTCAATTTCGACCCGGCTCGCTTCCAGGGTTTCATGGATGAGGCCGCCGTGATGAAGGACCGGGCCCAGAAGCTCTACGAGAAGGCGGCGGTCCAAGCCAAGCAGACGGTTGAGAAGCTGGAGTGCCCCGTCCGCTGGTGGGAAGGGCGGGACAACCTGGATACGTTGACGCGCAAGGGCCGCGAGGTCGGCATCGACAAACGCACCGCCAAGCTCGGCACGACGACCGCCGGCCTGCAGGAGTTGATCGTCTATGGCCTCAAAGGCGCTGCGGCCTACGCCGACCATGCCCAGATCCTTGGCCGGGAGGATGCGCAGCACTACGCCGCCTACCATGAGATGCTCGATTGGCTGACTCGTCAGCCCACCGATACCGGCGAGTTGCTGGGCCGGGCCCTGAAGGTCGGCGAGATCAATCTCAAGGCGATGGAATTGCTGGATGCCGCCAATACGTCCACCTACGGTCATCCCGAGCCGACGCAGGTCCGCGTCACGCCGGTCAAGGGTAAATGCATCGTCGTCTCCGGCCATGACCTGAAGGACCTGGAGCAACTCCTCCGGCAGACGCAGGGCCAAGGCATCAACGTCTACACGCACGGCGAGATGCTGCCCTGCAATGCGTACCCCGGCCTGAAGAAGTACAAGCACCTCGTCGGCAACTATGGCGGGGCCTGGCAGGACCAGCGGAGCGAGTTTGACAACTTCCCCGGTGCCATCCTGATGACGACCAACTGCCTGCAAAAACCCAAGGGCAGTTATCAGGGCCGCATCTTCACCTCCGGCCTGGTCGGCTGGCCCGACGTGACGCATATCACCGACGGGGACTTCACGCCGGTGATCGAAGCGGCCCTGGCCGCGCCGGGTTTCCCGGAGGATGCCCCGGCCCAATACATCACGGTCGGCTTCGGCCGCAATACCGTCATGAGCGTGGCGGGCAAAGTGATCGACCTCGTCAAGCAGGGCAAGATCCGGCACTTCTACCTGATCGGCGGCTGCGACGGCGCCAAACCCGGCCGCAACTACTACACGGAATTCGCCGAGCAGGTGCCCGACGACTGCGTGATCCTGACGCTGGCCTGCGGCAAGTATCGCTTCAACAAGCTCGAATTCGGCGCGATCGACGGCATTCCGCGCCTGCTGGATGTCGGCCAGTGCAACGATGCCTACTCCGCGGTCCAGATCGCGGTGGCCCTGGCGAAGGCCTTCGGCGTGGGTGTCAACGACCTGCCGCTGTCGCTGATCCTCTCTTGGTTCGAGCAGAAGGCGGTGGCGATTCTCCTGACGCTGCTGTACCTGGGCCTCCGGGATATCCGCCTGGGACCGAGCCTGCCGGCGTTCGTCACACCCGACGTGCTGCAGGTCCTGGTGGACAAGTTCGCGATCCAGCCGATCGGCACCGTGCCCGCCGACCTGGCGGCGACGCTGGGCGCCAAATAGTATTCGTGTTTCGTGCCAGAGGGATGGCATCGCCGGGGGCGAGCCTGGCGGTGCCACCCAACTCCCTGAGTCGAGGAGATCGAGAATGGCCGTGCGGAACATCGTGAAGATCGATGAAGCCAAATGCAACGGGTGCGGCCTGTGCGCGACCGCCTGCGCCGAAGGAGCGATCCGGATCGTCAACGGCAAGGCGAAGCTCGTGAGCGACTCCTACTGTGACGGCCTGGGCGCCTGCCTGGGCCACTGCCCCCAGGGGGCCATCACCATCGAGCCGCGCGAGGCCGCGGATTTCGACGAGCACGCGGTCCAGCAGCACCTGGCGCCGCCCCCGAAGGCGGAGCCCTTGTTCGTCTGCCCCGGCTTGATGACGCAGCAACTGCCCCGCAGCGCTGCGCCGCCCGCTGATGACGGCGGGGGGGACATCCCTTCACAACTGACCCAGTGGCCCGTGCAACTGCATCTGGTCTCCCCGGCGGCACCCTATTTCGCGGATGCCGACCTGCTGCTGGTGGCCGACTGTGTTCCCTTTGCGGTAGGCGATTTTCACCGGCGTTTTCTCCAGGGCCACAGCGTGGCCGTCGGTTGCCCCAAGCTGGACGATACGCAACGCTACATCGAAAAACTCACCCAGATCCTGTGTGCGAACAACCTGCGCAGCTTCATGGTCGTACATATGGAGGTGCCGTGCTGCTCCGGTTTGACCCGCGTCGCCCGCGAGGCGATTGTCCGGAGCGGCAAGGCGATGAGTTTTCAGGACATCACCGTCTCGCTGCGCGGCAGCATGATCCGCAGTGAGATGGTCAAAGTAGGACTGTGAGGCCAAATGCGCCATGCTTGATTTTCTTGTGCGCTTGCTCGTCGATTTCTGGGCGACTGTAGCGGAGATGTCGCCGTACCTGCTATTTGGGTTCTTTGTCGCCGGTCTCTTGTCGGTTCTCGTGTCCCAGAAGATGGTCGAGCGGCATCTGGGTGGACCGGGTCTGCTGCCGGTGCTCAAAGGGACCCTGTTCGGTATCCCGCTGCCGCTGTGTTCCTGCGGCGTGATTCCGGTCTCCATGTCGCTGCACAAACACGGCGCCAGTAAAGGGGCCACCGTGTCCTTCCTGCTCTCCACTCCGCAGACCGGCGTCGACAGCATTCTCGTGACCTACAGCCTCCTGGGTCCGGTCTTCGCGCTCTTTCGGCCCCTGGTCGCCCTGGTGACCGGTCTCGTTGGCGGCATCCTGGTGAACCTCTTCGGACAAGGTCCGGAGACCGGAGAACAGAGGACGGAAGACGGAGGACAGAGGACAGAAGCCGGCCCGGCCTCCCAGCCGCAGAAGCCCTGTTGCTGCCACCACGCCGTCTCGCCGGGGCGCAAGTTGCTCAATGCCATGAAATACGGCTTCGTCTCTCTGCCCCGCGATATCGGCAAGCCGTTGCTGATCGGACTGGCGATTGCTGCCTTGATCGCGGTGTTGGTGCCGGAAGACTTCTTCGCCGCCCGGCTGGGCCGGGGTCTGCCTGCCATGTTGGTGATGATGCTGATCGGTATCCCTCTGTACGTTTGCGCTTCGGCTTCGGTGCCGGTGGCGGCCGCGCTTATCCTCAAGGGTCTCAGTCCGGGGGCGGCCCTGGTCTTCCTCATCACGGGTCCCGCCACCAACGCCGCCGGATTGGCCACCATCTGGAACACCCTCGGCCGGCGCACCGCGCTTCTCTATCTCCTGACCGTGGCCGGCTGTGCCCTGGCGAGCGGGATCGCGCTGGATGCTCTCATTTCCCGGGTGGATATCGGAGTCGCCGCGCACTGTCATGACATGGGCCCGAGCCTGCTGGGGCACATCTCCGGCGTCGTCCTGCTGGCGGTCCTGGGATCCGCCTTCTTCACAGCCCCACGCCGTGAGCGGTGACGCCGATTCGGGCTTCCCCCCGGCCTGAAGCAGTGGGTCCCGGGTGGCATCGTCCAGCGAAGCTTGGCGATGGTCGCAGCAGGGCCCGTATCACGCACCGTTCGACTTGACCATCGCCTTGATGAACGTATTCGCCTCGGCAATGGAGGCATCCATCTCCTTGATCAGGGAGGCCACGTTCGACTCGATGGTGACCAGCTCATCCTGGAGCGAGGCGACGGCCTGGGCGTTCAGATTGTGCTTGAAAAACAGGACCTGGTCCCGGAACGCCGCCAGGACCGGGGTGATCTTGCGCTCCGCTGGAGCTCGTTGCTCAGTTGGTTGTACGTGCTCTGTAACTCGCCTGCGGGGACTTTGACCACCGCGCTGAACCGCTCGAGCGCCGTCTGGAACTGCTCCTTGGCGCTCTGCCGGGCATCGCGGGCATTCTCCACCCGATCGACCAGGATCTCCCGCTTGTGCTTGCCCAGTTTCTCCATGGCCTTGTAGTAAGTCCCCTGGCAACCCGCCACGCACGCCACGATCGCCGCGACCTTGATCCCCAGGCAAATCCAGCCGAATACTGGCTTCATCATGTTGTCTCCTCGCGATCTCCCCTCGACTTTCCGCGTCCTGCGATACAGGCAATACGCCACGTCCCATCGTACTCCCAGCCCGGCGCCTCGGCAACCACCCGATCCGTAGTGACTTCCGCCGATACCCTTGCATGTCTCACCGTTCAGGATGACCCTGCCAAGTCCTCCTGGGCCCTAGTGCTTCATGACGATTGACTTTCCGGACGGGTGGCAGCACGTAGGATGGGCTTCAGCCCATGCGGAGACTTCGCTCGCTGGGCCATAGAACTGCATGGGCTGAAGCCCATCCTACTCGACGGGTGGCAGCGGCAAGCGGAGCCGGGACCCCAAACGCGATTCATCGCGTTTGGGGTCCCTCTTCGGAGCTTGCCGAGGCCGATTACCCTCCGTCACGGTCCACTGGATCATCATACTCACCTGGCGGTTGTCATTCGAGAGAGCGAGACCGTGTCAGGCCCAATTCTCATGCGTTCAGCCGGCATTCAGTCGCCGCTTGAGGATTCCGTTGGCGAGTTCCTTCCTCGGCTTCTGCTCCCTCCTGGCGACTTCCCGCAAGGCCAGGCAGGTCTCTTCATCCACTTCAATCTCAAAATGGCGTCGCTGGATTTCCACGTCGATTTCGGCGGGTTCCAGGAATTCTTCGTAGTCGGTGACGTTGTGCGTGTCCCAGAACTCC
>JALORE010000054.1 GCA_025459125.1 Planctomycetota bacterium
GAGTGGACTCTTTGACTTTGTGGACACGGTCATCACCTACGAGCCCGAGGGACCTCTGGTGGTCCTGCTCCGGGAATTGGAGAACAGGACTGTCCATCTCGGTCACGTGCCGAACTTGATCTATCGCGAAGGGGATCGCATTCGGCGGAATCCGGTGATGCAACCGATCGCCATCGACGAGTTCCCTCTCCCGGATTTCAGCGACCATCCGCGCGCCTCCTACCTGAGCCCGTTCTTTGTGATTCCGGTGGCCTCGGGGCGCGGCTGCTACTGGCACCAATGTGCCTATTGTGACGAGTACTACGGCGTCTCGGTGCACACCCGGGAACGGAATTCGGATCGGCTGGCCGGCGAGATGGAACGCCTTCACCGGACCTATGGCTCTCCGTTCTTTCGGTTCGCCAACACCTTCACGACGGCCCGGCAAATCGACGAGCTGTCCGTGCGCCTGAAGGAGAAGGGACTTGATCTCCGGTGGTATGTCAAGACGAGGATTGAGGCCGGCCTGACCAGAGAAATCCTCCAAGAAGCCTACGAGGCCGGTTGTCGAATGATCAACGTGGGAATCGAATCCGGCTCGCCGAGAGTGCTCACTCTCATGAACAAGGGCATCAGCCTGGAGGAGTGCGTGCGACTCCTCCGAGACAGCAGTGACTGTGGATTGTGGACGCACTGCTACTTCCTCTTCCGCTTTCCAGGCGAGGAGCTTGCGGATGCCATGCAGACGAGGGATTTCATCCGGACGAACAAGAGATTCATACACTCGACGAATCTGAACATCTTCAACCTGCGGAAACGTTCGCCGCTCGAGTCTTCCGGCCGATTGGGTAGGCTCACCGATTTCTGCGTCCACAAGGATCTGCCTCATGACGCGGCGGACGACTGGCCGCAATACTCACAGATCCTCACGGAGCTCAAGGAGCTGTTCCCCTTCGCGCATCGGTGTTTCCCCAAGGATCATCACTTCCTTACGATCTGCCACGAAGGAAGAACGCGCTTCCTGCAGTCGGAGGCGGCCTCGCGCGGAGACCGGCCGTCACACGCCGGCCCGTGCCACGGCATCGATCCGGAGAACCGAGTCCGGTTGGCGGAAGGTGTTTGTCTGGGGATACTGAAACACGCGGATCTGTTGAACCGCGGCGTGCCGGGTACCCGACTTGCAGAGAGCTCAAGTGCGTTGTTCCTCCGAAGATTCCATGAGTTGCGGTGGGATGAAGCTGTGATTCCAGTGAGTCCTGACGTCAGAGCGCTGCTGGAATTCTGCGGGTCGGGCCCGACCATTGCGGAGGTGATGGAGCAAATCCCGTCGGAAGGCGACACACCCGCCGGCGCTGTGCGGGCGGGCGTAATGAATCGGCTGCATGAACTGATCCACGGCGGGATACTGGAAGTCATGCCCAAACCATCCGAGAGAGAATGACTACCGAACCGCGCCGGCTCATGCCGCGCCCCTCTTGAGAGAGTGTTCGTGATGAACTCCTACCAGCTATAACGTCCCCCGATTTCGAGCAGCGTGGCATCGACCGCGTCGCCGTGACTATAGTTGACACCGCCGAAGATCGTCCACGTCTTCGACAGGCGGGCATCCAGGCAGAGGGACAGGTAGGTGAGCGAAGCGTCCGCGGTCCGGGATTGGCTCGAGAGTGTCCGGAACCCGGCGGGCGGCTGTACCATGAGTTTCCCGCTGACCAGTGGAAAATAGCCGGAGATGCTGCCGCCATAGCCATCGCTCCCGTGGCTCGTCAGGGTATAGGCCGACAGGGTGGCACCGGCGTTCTTCATTTGGAACAGGCCCGTGCGAGTCAGCCGCGCCTGCCAGCGCACGCTGTCTTCGCCTAGGTCGGCATCGATCTGCGCCACCTCTTCGTATAACTGCAGGCTCCAAGGCAGCTTCTGATAGCTGCCGAACCAATACCGCCAGTACCCATCATCGAAGAACCGCTCGTCTTCGAAAACGAGGAGGTCTCTTTCCGCCTGGTTGTCGGGGCGCTCCCAATGATCGACGCCGGCACGCAGACCCAGGAAGGAAGACAGCCTGGACTCGGCAAAGACATCCATTTGCATCAGGCGGATTCCCTCTCGGGTCCTGGCGGCCCCGGCATCCAGGTCCACCGTGGCGGTGGAGTACAGTGTGAGGCGCGGCCCGAGTCCGGCCCGCTGGTTCCACAGCAGAGCGAGACGATCGCTGTCGCCCTGGTAGTACGAATGCAGCAAGCCCACGGTCCCCGAGTGGTAGGCTTGCCCGGGCCGTCCGGCTTCAACAGTGGCATAGCCCGCGACCAGGGGCTCGTCCGCCGAGGCGTTCAGATCGATGCGGCCTGGCTTGAGGCCGGCCAGGGCGCCAAGACGCAGCCCGGCGTTGCGCCATGGGCGGCGGCCAGCGGCCCGGGCGTGGGATGACGCACAGTCAGGTAGACCGCCAGCAGGCCGATCATGAGCGTCCCGAACAACAGCGGGCCCTTGGGGTTCGAAAGGATCACCGAGTTCCTCCCATGATCCAGAGATCCCCGAAGCGCAGAGCCAGGCCGACGTGGCAGGCCACGACCGCCAGCATGACGATGGCGAGCCAGCGATGAAAGAACCGCCACGCCGCCAGTAGGTTGCGCAGCTCACGACAGCGCATCAGCCAGTGCTGGTGTCGACAGAACGCGCGGGCCAGCGGGAGAAGGTGACCCGCCGAAGCACGCAGCTCGGGTGCTGCCAGGACGGCGTGTCGCAGCCGTCGGTAGTCGCGACGGCTCTGATGGTCGCCGCCGAAGAGCGATAGCAGGCGAGCCGACAGGCTCCGCGGATGATCCCGGCCCTTCGGGCACCCGCGGGCGCAGCCAGTCGGTGCTGACACCCGCGTCCTCCAGTTGATGGCGGTACGCGTGCAGTCGCTCGCGGACCTGTTCGATCTCCAACTCCCGTCCTTCCAGCGAGCGCGGAACCTTGGCGTAGAGGTAACGGCCGATGACCCCGCTGGCCACGGTAATCGCCAGCGCGATGAGGGCCAGAACACCCAGGGCACTGGTGGACCGGAAAGCCGCGTGAAGAGCGACCAAGGCACCGCCTGCGATACCGGTCACCGCATGAAAGGACATCCAGGTGCGCCGAGAACCCAACCAGCGGAAATGGATAAGCCGCTTGCGGATCAGATAGCCGAGGTTCAGGACGAACAGCGTTGTTGCCACCACCCCGCACGGGAGACCCGCGTGGCCCGAGGGACGCAGAAGGTCGTGATAGACATGAAACGGGCGTTCCGCCGGCGGCAGACCGTAGTAGCCCCATTCCATCACGGCCACGGCAGTCGCGAGCCCCAATGCCAGCAGGCCGGCGCTCACCGAAAGACAGAACCGCACGAGCCTCCTGCCCCGCGTGATCTCCAGAGCGGTGGTATTCATACGATCGCGGCCTTCTCCGTGGGAGGGCTGGGGATGGGCGGCGGCTCCCGGCCGTGAAACTGAATTCCAATCTTCTTCAGCAGAGGATAGGGGGGCTCGCCGCCTGCCAGGACGAAAACGCAATCCGCAGGAATGAGAATCTCCCGGACCGCGCCGGTGTTTTCGACCTGGAGGACTGCCTGCCCAGGCTCGATGCTCTCGACCAGGGAGTTGAACAGGACACGAACGCGGTTCTCGGCCACAAACCGCGTGATCCGTTCCTCGTTCCTTTGCTTGAGCCGGGTAAACGCCGCGCGGCGGTAGGAGATGGTCACGCGATTGCCGGTTTGGACTGCCAGCGCCGTGGCGGCTTCGATGGCACTGTCGCCCCCTCCCACGATGAGGATTGCACTGTCGATGTGGTCGCCGCGTCGACAAGCTGGTACAGGACGTGCGCCGCTTCCTCGCCCGGGACGCCCAGCCGGCTGCCGATCATCCGTACCACCTGCTTTCCCTGCTGCAGGGCGTGGCGGATCAGCCCGATCCCGCCGAGTTCCCCGGCGATGAAGAGGCCGGATACCGACGTCTCCAACTCCGGGGAGAGGATCGGGACATCGGGCCGGGTCTGGATATTTCCCAGTCCCACCTGCAAGGCCCCCACCGGACAGGCGTCTTGGCAATAGCCGTAACCGAGGCAGCGCGCGGCCCGCACCAAACGGGCCCGGCCCTCTACCACGGCCGGGACATTGCCCTCCGGACAGGCACGCACGCAACTGAAACACCCCAGGCACAAATAGGGATTGATGTGCGGGTGTTGTGCCACGGGCTGATCGGCCCCCGGCGTCCGGGAATCCTGCAGTTGTCCCAGGAGCTGCCTTTCCTCGACTCTACTCAGGCGATGCTGCCAGAGAGCGACAAAGAGCAGCACACTGCATAGAAAGGGTGCAATACCAATGGTCAGAGGCCAATCCATCCACTCAACCTTCCTGTGAGCACCCGGAACTGCATGAGTTTGTGGCGGCGGTGATACGCCTGTACGACGAAGATCCTCAGTCCCCCAGCCCCGGTTCCGTCCAGGGGATTGATCGGCCTTTCGTGCATCGGCCAGTACCGGCGCACCACTTTAGAATACGCACGTCCGGACCGGCCGTGCACAAGAAGTCTTCGCTAATCTCTGACCGATACCCCCAAAACTCCTACGGTTTGTGCCGGTATTGGTGCCGGGACAGGACCGTTCGTCCGACGGCCATGGAGGTGTCGCGCGCCGAAGTCTCCCCATGACGGCGCGACATCCTTTCGAGTTTTCCGAACCTACTCCTTCCCGAATCCGTACATGGAACAAAGGCCAAGATCGCACGATTTGTGCTGGCCCCCAATCCGTGCTCCGTCGGGACGCCGTGGAAGCGGCCCGGGTGGGCAAGGATGACCGACGGGATTTACCAAGGAAAGCCGATATGGCAGTGAAAGGACGCATCAGGCAGTTGGCCGTTCTGGTAAACACCATGCCGGAGACGCTCGCGGAAGTCATGGGGGATATGTCGCGCGAGGCCCTGAACGAGTTGCAGGCGTACAATCCGAAAGCCTGTGGACGCATGGTGCGCAGTATACGCAGGCACCGGAAGCTACATACGCCGCTCGGCGCAGGTGTCCACTAGTGGAGGACCTGCCGACGTGTCCCTCGCGGGGCACCGAGGACAAGGAACGCTGGAGTCATCCGGCCCCAGGGGGTGGCAGATGATTTCGTTGTCATACAGGGCCGCACGAGCACAAGTGGCGTCGATCTCCTGGAATCCACAGGCCCCCGCGTTGTCTCGCTTCCTCTCCCTCCAAAGCGCGGGGGCCTCTTTTCCGGTGCCGCCCGGTTTCTGTTTCGCGGCGGCGAAATGTGTCCCCCTGCCGGGAGGGAACCCTCACCTGCGAATCTGGGAGGAATCCCGCTGCGGGAACCAGGGACAGACCCGATCGGTACGACCAGATGCGGTCCACCTTTTCCCGCGCGCACAATCACTTGCAGACTGCCAGGGACAGAAAGACAGCGGTTCTGCGGGAGGCGTCTGCAGTCACGGACCGGCTAGGGGCCGTGGGCGTACCAAGCGATGCCTTCGCAGGTCCACATCCCGGGAGACTCGCTGGCCAACCGGGTCATTTCGCTTTCATTCAAAGTGAAGAAGTGACTGCTCAGACGGTCCGACGAGAAACGATAGACGGGCAAGACACCTTGCGCGTCGGCCCGGGGCCAGACGTAGAAGGCCACACCCTCGCAGGTCCAGGCGCCGGACGGATTCAGGAGAAGCCGGTCCTTCTCATACTCCTGCATCGTGTAGAAGTGAGCATGGCCGTGCGTCGACCAGAAACGATAGACCGGGACCAGGCCCCGGGGCCGCGGGCCATCGGGCGCATACGCATAGAATACGGGCCCTTCGTATTCCCAGGTACCGCTCCCCTCCGTGAGCAGGCGGTATCTCTCCTCCTTGCGGGCAGTATAGAAATGGGCGCGCAGCGTCCGAGACCAGAAGCGGTAAACGGCCGACATTCCTGGTCCACCTTCACCCAGATACTGGTAGACGCTGCCATCCGGGAACGTCGCCAACTCCTGCGTCCGGGACTGGGAGAGGATCTCCCGCAAGTCGTACAACCACACCTGAGGGAAGTCGTGGAGCCACACGATGTAGATGGCCTCGGTGACCGGGCCGCCCGCGAACTCGGCCGGATCGAAGACATAGGCCGCCTGCGGCGTGGGCCGGGCGCGAAGACCCGTTAGCAGATAGACGGTCTCCGGAACATTGCTGAAGACCCGGCCCCAGAGCGGGTGAGCCCGCAGCCAGGCCACCGTCGGGGAGTTCTGCAACGCCACAGTGGCGTGCCCGCCGGCCCCGTCCTGCATGCGATAGATCGTCTGGCTGTACAAGACCCGCACGGGGTACTGAAGCCAGAGTGCCCCCAGGATGAGGCCCAGGACGCCAAGTGCTCTCCGGCAGCCGCCGGAGACGGGCAGCAGCCACCGTAGCGCCTCGATTCCCGCCACCACGATAGCCACGACAAACGTGTACATGGGCACGAGGAGCCGCTGTTCGGGACGCCAGTTGAGCCCCGCACCGCAGACAGCCACAAAGACAACGTAGGTCAGCACAATCATGGCCGCCGACCAGAGCAACAGCCCGCCGGTATCCGTGCCGTGCTCGCTGGGCGCCGGCCGATCCGAGGGTTGTCGCTGCCCGGCTCCGCGTACCCGGGACAACACGATCATCACACCCGCCAATCCGAGGATCGGCGCCACGCGGATCGGCCAAGCCCAGTTGACCTCCACCCAGGGCATGAGCCAGGTGGCCATGAGATAGTTGGCGGTTCGCAGGGCCTCACGGACTTCGTGCCAGGACACTAGGTGGAAATCATGGTGGCCCAAGGTCGCCCCGGCGAGCAGATGGTTGCGGAGGTACCAGGAGGCAATCGGAGTAGTCGCCATGATCCCGAACAGCACCAGGTATATGAGCCTTCGGCGCCACGAGACCCGCAACGGACTTGACGCGATCAGGATCAGGCCCGCCAGAACGACACTGGCCCCCGCATATCTTTGGAGACACGCCAGGGCTGCGAAGATCGAAGCCAGCAGCAGGCTCACCACCTTCCTGTCGCGCAGAAACCGGACCAGGAACAGCGCAAACAGGAGCACCAGCAGGGTGAAAACCGGCTCGGAGGCGACGACGACAGACCACTCCAGCAACGGTTTCGCAGCGAGAACCGACAAAGTCGCCGCCAGGACCAGAGCCCGGGAGGTCGTGCAATGCAGAAACAAACGCCCTGAGAGAAAGACGATCAGACCGAACGCCACGCTGTTGAGCCAGCGGGCGCCCCCGTACGGGTCAACGCCCGCCAGACCGAAGGCGGCCAGCAGCGTCGGATACAGCGGCGGCCAACGCGTGTAGGTTTCACCGAAATAGTATTGATAGCCCTCTCCTGCCAACAGGCTCTTGGCCGCGGAGAGATAGAGGGCGGAATCCGGGAAGCTGCCCGCCCCGTACCGGGAGGTGGACAACAGCACAACGGCCGCACCGACCAGGCTCAGCAACACCAAGACCGCGTGGAGTGCCAGATCGCCGGCTGCCGGCAGTCTCCCGGACGGTGCGACCGTCGTGGCCCTGATGAGAGAATCCCGGGCCAGGGCGTCGTGGGATTTCCCCGATTCCGTGTCTGCATCCCAGCAGCTGCTCATAGTGCCATCCCTGTAACTAGGTCACACGTCTTCTCCACCCACCATGCCGGCTGGGACGGAATACCAGGCTGGGTCTCCGGACCATCCAGTTCGACCATTCTACCGGAAGCGCCCCCTGAACGAAAGACCGCCTGGTCCTTGCCCCACCGGTCCCGGTCGCGTAAGATAACGGAATTCCATGGAGTATTTGCTGCTTCTCCTGCTGGGTCTGGCCGTCGGCGCGTTCGGCACACTGATCGGCGCAGGCGGCGGTTTTGTGCTCATGCCGATCCTGCTGCTGGTCTATCCCGACCAAACGCCGGCCGCCCTGACGGCAATCTCGCTGGCCGTAGTCTTCCTCAATGCCACCAGTGGGTCCTGTTCCTACTTCCGCATGAAGCGCGTGGACCTGACGTCGGGGTTACTGTTCCTGTCGACGGGTATTCCTGGCGTTGTGGCCGGCGCTCTTCTCGTTCACGGTATGCCCCGCCAAGCCTTCGACCTTCTGTTTGGCCTGCTCCTGCTGGCCGGCGGACTGGTCCTCTTCGTCCGCACGTTCGGAAACGACAAGCCCAAGCTGGCGACCAAGGCTGCGTTCACGCGTACCCTCGCCAACCCCGACGGCACGACGCAGAGCTACGCCTACAGTCCCGCCCTGGGCCTGACCCTGAGCTTCGCGGTCGGATTGGTCTCCAGCCTCCTGGGAATCGGCGGCGGCATCATCCACGTTCCGATCATGGTCAACCTGCTGAACTTCCCCGTGCACATCGCCACCGCAACCAGCCATTTCATCCTGGCGGTGATGGCGCTCACAGGCACGGTGATCCACGTGTTCGACGGTTCCCTGGGATGGGGGGCAGCGCCCCGCCTGCTGACGATCGGCATGGGCGCAGTTGCCGGAGCACAGATCGGGGCACGCCTCTCCACGCGCATGCACGGACATTGGATCCTGCGCAGCCTCGCGGTGGCTCTGGGGCTGGTCGGTGTCAGAATTCTGATCCTGGCTCTCGCTCACAAGCCGGTCTGACGCTGAGCGGGTGTGTGAACAGCGGCACGATCAGCCGAACAGTTCGTGGAATTTCTCCTCGATATCGGGATGCGCGCAAAGGGTTTGCCCGACGAGGACGGCCCGGATGCCGAGCGCCCGGAGCTTGCGGACGTCGTCGCGCGTCTTGATGCCGCTTTCCGAAACCAGCTCCATATCGTCATCCAGGAGCGAAGAGAGACGGGACGTCGTGCGGATGTCCACGTTCATCGTCGCCAGGTCGCGGTTGTTGATCCCGAGAACGCTGTAGCCCTTCTTGGGAAAGCCGATCAGGCTGCGTACCGCCAGCAGTGAATCCGCTTCGTGGACCTCCAGCAGGACGGTCAGTCCCAGCTCGGCGGCGGCGATCATCAGGTCGATCAAGTCGCCCGGCCGCAGAGCCTCGGCGATCAGCAGGATCGCATCCGCCCCGGCGGCCCGCGACTCATAGACCTGCCAGATGTCGATGATGAAGTCCTTGCGCAGGATCGGCACGGATACGGCCGCCTTGACCTGCTCCAGGTATGCGAGCTTGCCCTGGAAGTACTTCTCGTCGGTCAGCACACTGATGGCGTCGGCGCCGCACTTCTCATAGGTCCGCGCGATCGCCACCGGGTCGAAGTCTTCCCGGATCAGTCCGGCCGACGGTGACGCCCGCTTGACCTCCGCGATCACGTTGATGCCCCGGGCATGGCGATCCGTCACCGCCTTGTAGAAGTTGCGGCAGCGCGGCAGCGCGGTGATCTGCCCCCGCAACTGCTCAAGGCTGACCTGGGATTGACGCTGTCGGACTTCCTCACGCTTCTCGGCAATGATGTCATCCAGAATGTTCGTCACAGCTTCCTATCTCACTTACCAGAAACTGGCCTTCGGCAGAACAGACGTTGCGCCTGCGGCAGGAATCCAGAGCGAAGAGAGCCCCACCTCGTGCCGATGGTGTGCATCCCGGGGCTTCCATGCCGGCCCTTCGTATCCTTTCCCTCTGTACGGTCGAACGTTTCTCTCTGTTCCCAGGTTACTTCGGCGCCGACAGTTGATTGACCAGGCTGACATAACCCATGCGCAGCTCGCTGAGCGTGTTCCTCAACAACTGCTGCTCCTCGGGGGTCAGGTTGCCCTGGGTCTTCTCCTCGAGCGCCTGCAACAGCTCGATATTGTACCGGGCCAGGTCCAGGTCCGGCTCCCGTTCCTCCTCGCCCTTGATCTGCAGGAAGCCCAAGGCAAACAGGGTCTGGGTCGCCAACATGCTGATCAGCGCCGCCAGACTCCCCTCGGGTAACGGCCCGCCAGGCCGCGGCCCATCCTCGGCCTCCTTCTTCTTCTCCTCGGCCTCCCGAGCCGCCAGAACCTCTTTTTCCCGCTGTGCCTCGCGCTTCCAGTCCTCGTCGATGATGATCTTCTTGTCTTCTGCCATGGTGTCTACCTGCCTCGATATTTCTTCATGCTGCGATCGACATCCCGCTTTTGGGCCCGCTCGGTGATCGTCCGGCGCTTGTCGTACTGCCGTTTGCCCTGGGCCAGGGCCAGCTCGATCTTGACCAGCCCCTTCTGGGTGAAATACAACCGCAACGGCACCAGCGTATACCCGCGCTGGTCGAGCTTGATCTGAATCCGGTGCAACTCCGCCTTGTGCAGCAGCAGCTTCCGCCGGCGCGCCGGATCGTGGCCGGTATTGCCGGCCTGCTGATACGCGGCAATCTTTGCCCCGACCAGCCAGCATTCGCCGTCCTGGATGCGGGCGTATGAGCCCGTCAGATCGGCCGCCGCCGCGCGGAGCGACTTGACCTCGCTGCCGCGCAGTTCGAGTCCCGCCTCGTACTTCTCCACCAGCTCGAAGTCGTGGTACGCCTTCTTATTGACCGCGGCCGGCGTCTGACTGGCTTTTTCGGGTTTCTTCGCCATGCAACTCATCATAGCGGCCCCCCGTCCCTTTTGCAATGAAGCCGCGGAAGGGCGTACAATAGGTGTCCGTGCAGATTTCCGGGCCGCTGCCACCCGACTGCCAGAGTGTCTTCATACACTACAACCGGATTGCGGCAAATGGTCCGCATGTCAGTGCGCAGAGGCCGCAGGCCGACAAAGCCATCTCCATCCCTGGTCGGGAGACTGCTTCGCGCAGCACACAATGACCTGCTGGCGGTTTCCACCAGTCGTACATCCGCTCAGATCCGCGCGGGGAGGATGACAAGCGTGTGGCCCTGCCGGTGCAGCCGCTCCTGGAGGGCGAAGGCGGTCTGATTGTGCAGGAACGACTGGTACCACTTGCGACGGTGGAAAGCCAACTGTCCCGCGAAGAAGATGGTGTGCGGGAAGTCGCGGGCCGTTTCCAGGCAAAGTCGCTCCAGCTCTGCGATCAAATCGGTACCGAGCGTGAAACGGGAGGTCGCGGCGAGGCCTTGCCCGGCTGCCAACTCGACGTATTGGCGCAAGGCCTGCTGCGTCTGCTCCCGCAAGCCGACCAGCGTATGTTCGCCCTTGAAGACACCCGAATCGAGGACGCCCACGGAGAGGAATACCACGTTCTGGAACTGGCCGGGGAAGTTGCGGAGGGCCGCCAGCAGGGTGTGGATGCCCAGGCTGCTGTAGCCGCCGACCAGGACCGCCGCCGTGGGCAAGGCCGGATCGAGCGGGCGTGGCGGCGCCGGCGCGGTCTCCGCCCGCATTTGCGCCACCGTGCCGAACAGGGCGGCCAACTGGCTCTGGAGCGCGCGGTAGTGGCGGTGCACCAGGAAACACAGGGCGACCACGCCCCCGGTAATGGCCAGCGTGAGCCAGCCGCCCTCGCGGAACTTCTCGCAGACGGTGACGACCAGGATCGTGACGCACATGGTCAGGCCGACCGCGTGAATGCGGATCTTCCGGGTCCAATCCGGCCGCTGCCGGCGGTCGCGCCACCACAGCCGGCACATGGACAGTTCCGTGATGGAAAACGTGAGGAAGACGTTGATGCTGTACATGACCACGATCCGCCGGACGTCGCCCTGGGCATAGAACAGGGTCGCCAGCGCCGCCGTGCCCATCAGCACGATGCCGTTTCTCGTGGTGAGCCGTTCGGAGAGGCTGGCGAACCGACGCGGGACCCACCAGTCGAGGGCCATGTTCGCCAGGACGCGCGGGCCGTCGATGAACCCGGCCTGCGCCGCAACCACGAGCAGCGCCCCTTCGGAGACCAGCGTGAGGATCACGAACGTCCGGCCGAGCCCCAAGTCGTGGGAGAACCGCTCGGCCAGCACCGCATTGAGCGTCTTGCCTTCGGCGAACCGAACCTGCCACAGGAGATAGCAGACGATCAGACCCGCCGCCGTGCAGGCCAGGGAGATGGCCATGTAGAGCATGGTGCGCTTGCCTGTGCGGACGCGCGGCTCGCGCATGATCGGCAGGCCGTTGGAAACGGCTTCGATGCCGGTGTAGGTGCCGCCGCCCAGCGAATAGGCCCGGGCGAACAACAGCAGCAGCCCGCCGCAGCCGAGGCTCGTATAGCCGTCGCGGAAGCCGATCCCGACCTCCCGCACCGTCGCGGGTAGCTGCGGGGCATGCGCGAGGAGCCCGCCGCCGATCAGCACGACGTGCGTCGCCAGGAACAGCAGAAAGATCGGCAGCAGCAGCAGAATGGATTCCTTGACGCCCCGGATGTTGATGATTGTGAGCGCCAGGACCAACATTACCTCTGTCGGCAGCTTGAGCCCATGCCAGACAGGCGGCAGCAGACTGAACAGTGCGTCGCCGGCGGCCGCGATGGAGATGGCGATCGTCAGCACGTAATCGACGAGCAGGGCGGACCCGGAGACGACGCCCGCCCGCGCGCCGAGCAGGGCGCTGGCCACCACATAGCCACCTCCGCCGGTCGGAAAATGCTCGATCACGCGGCTGTACGCAATCGAAATGACCAGGACGGTCAACACCATGGCGCCCGCCAGAGCAACCGCCAGATACGTGTGCGCCCCGAGCGTGCGGAACGTCTCTTCCGGGCCATAGACGGAGGAAGAGAGCCCATCGGCTCCCAGCCCGACCCACGCCAGAAAAGCCACCACGGACAGGCGGTGGAACAGGTGACGATCCCCCAGATCGCGGGGCGGACCGAAGAGAATACGCTGGAGTCTCGCGGAAAAAGTGGGGGGCTCGACCGTCGCGGCTCGTAAGCCGCTGTCGGCAGACGCAACGGGTTCGTCCATGGATAGAACCTCTCTATATCCAACGGAGAGTCGGCCTCCGCTGGGGCGAGAGGTTCTCTCCTTCGACGCCTGCGAGGTTAGCTGACGGGCTCGGGCCGAAGGAGAGGCTCCGAAACGCACAAGTCGCGTCCCGGAACCCACGTTGCCCTACGCCTGGCGGCGATTCGCCCCGATTTTCGGGTCCCCCGCTCCTGCTGACGGCAGGATTCGGCGATTCAATTCACAAAACACATACCGCATTTACGTCCAATCGTCAAGCCGTGTGCAGGAGACGCTATCCTCAAAGTGCGCCACCGGTCTGTAATGACGTCGTAAGGCGTTATCCTCCTATCCCCTTGCGGGCACACGACAAATCCTTCGGTCTTGCCGCTGCCAGCCGGTCGCACCGAGAGAACCGGCCCTTGCGGATTGGCGTTGACGACTCGCTTTCGGTCGTTACGATAGAGCGTGTGACCGGGCCGCCTGCCCTGTGATAACGTCCGCCCGTCAGCGCGGTATCCAGAAGCAATGAAGGAGAAGAACATGTCCGGATCGTTCACTCGTAGAGATTTGCTGAAGTCCTCGGCGGCCGTCGCGGCCACTTCGGCGCTAGTAGCATCTTGTCAATCAAGCGCCCAGGTCGCGGCTTCCGCGCCCGCGGCGACCCCGGCGGCTCTCGCGCCCGCCCCGCCGCTCAAGCTCGGCCTGATGAGCTACAACCTCGCCAAGGACTGGGACATCGACACGATCATCAAGAACTGCACCGAGACCGGCTTCGAGCACATCGAGCTGCGCACCACGCACGCCCACGGCGTCGAGGTGGGCATCAGTAAGGAGCAGCGGCAGATGGTCCGCAAGCGCTTCGAAGACGCCGGCCTGAAGATCAGCCTGGCCAGCGGGTTCGCCTACCACTATCCCGACCCGGCGCCACTGCGCAAGGAGATCGAAGGCACCAAGCAGTACGTGATCCTCGCCCAGGATGTCGGGGCGCGCGGATTCCGCGTCTTTCCGAACGCCCTGCTGGCGAAACAGGGCATACCGGAGGAGCAGACGATGCGACAGATCGGCAAAGCCCTGGCGGAGGTTTGCCCGTTCGCCCACGAGCACGGCGTCAAGATCTCCCTCGAAGTCCACGGCAGCGGGACGAACATCGTCGGCAAGGTCAAGCAGATGGTCGACTACTCCGAGTGCCCGTACGCCTATATCAACTGGAACTGCGACGCGAATGATGCCCGCGACCCGGGCCTCGACGCCAACTTCGCGTCCGTGAAGGACCGCATCGCCAACGTCCACATGCACGAGCTGCACGAGAAGTACCCGTACCGCCGGCTTTTCGAATTGCTGCGCCAGGCCGGCTATACAGGATACTGTGACGCGGAAATCCCGGAGAGCAAGGAGCCGATCCGCCTAATGAAGTACTACCGCGCGACGTTCCTGGCGTTGCAGAATGTGATATGAGATCAAGAGGAAGTGTGAAGTCCGGAGTTCTAAGTGGGAAGCGGCAATGTCCGGCTCTTCCTGCTAAACACTTTACACTTCCTCCTTAACACTTCCCACTTGAAACTTCTCTTCCGGAGGACTGACATGAGTAGCTTCCATCGCAGGCAATTCATCCGCAGCTCCCTGGCGGCGGGCGCCGCCCTGGCCTTGCCGTCCGCGCGAATTCTCGGCGCCAACAATGACGTCCGCCTGGGCGTCATCGGCGTCGGGTCCTCGGTGAAAATCGGCGGCATGGGCAAGAACGAGATCCGGGCCTACCTGAAGATCCCCGGCGTGCGCTTCACCGCCTTGTGTGACTGCGACCAGGCCCACCTCCTGCCGGAGGCTGAGAAGCTCCGCACGCACAATCCCGGTCTCAAGACCTACACGGACCTGCGGAAGCTGCTCGAGGACAAGAACGTCGACGCGGTCATCGTCACCACGCCGAACCACTGGCACGCTTTGGCGACGATCTGGGCCTGCCAGGCGGGCAAGGACGTCTACGTCCAGAAGCCCACCGCCCATACCATCTACGAGGGCCGCAAGATGGTCGAGGCCGCGGCCAAGTACCGACGGATCGTCCAGGCCCCGCACGGTCCGCGCGAGCGGACCGGTTTCGCGGAGGCGTTCGAGTACGTCCGCCAGGGCCACCTGGGCAAAATCCTCTATGCCCACGGCCTCAACTACAAGCCGCGCGAAACCATCGGCAAGATCAACGGCCCGCAGCCGATCCCCGACACGATCGACTACGATCTGTGGTCCGGCCCGGCCGACAAACGGCCCCTGATGCGACAGTATCTCCACTACGATTGGCACTGGGACTGGAACACCGGCAACGGCGACCTCGGCAACATGGGGATCCACTACATGGACGGCTGCCGCTGGGGCCTGGGCCAGAACACGCTGCCCAAGCACGTCATGAGCCTGGGCGGCCGTTTCGGCTACGAAGACGACGGCGAAACACCCAACACACAGTTCATCTTCCTGGATTACGATCCGGCCCCGATCCTCTTCGAGGTCCGTGGCCTGCCCAAAGGCAAAGCTCAACGCAAGGCTACCTGGCGGGCTGCCGACATGGATCAGTACCACGGGATGCAGATCGCCACGGTCATCCGCTGCGAGAACGGTTACGTCGCCAACCGCTCCGGCTCAGGCACCGCCGCCTTTGACAATAGCGACCAACTCATCCGGAAATTCGAGCCCACCACGCCGGACCTGCGCACCAACTTCCTCGATGCGGTCCGCAGCCGCCGGGCCGAGGACATTGTCTGCCCCGTGCTCCAGGGCCACTACTCCGCCTCCCTCGTTCACCTGGCCAACATCTCATACCGCTTGGGCAAAGAGATGCCCCGCGAGGAAATCCGGGAAGCGGTGAAAGACCAGAAGACCGTCGCGGAAGCCTTCGACCGTTTCCTGGCTCACTTGGATGCCAACGAAATCGACCTGAAGAAGACGCCCGTCCGCATGGGACCGATGCTGACGATGGACCCGCAGACGGAGCGCTTCACCGGCCCCTTCAGCGAGTCCGCCAACCTGTTCGTCTCGCGCAACTACCGCGAGCCGTTCGTTGTGCCCGAAAGAGTTTGAAGTACTTGCAGGGTGGTTTATCAATCCACCGTGCGGAGAAATGCCAATGAACCGCCCACTCTCCATCTTCCTGTCGCTGGCCCTGCTTTCGTCCGTCTCCCTCGCCCGCGACTATTATGTCGCGGCGGACGGCAATGATGCCAGTGCCGGCACGATCGAGAAGCCGTTTGCCTCTCTGGAGAAGGCTCGGGACACGATCCGTGTATCCAAGGCTCGGGCCCTGGCCGCCGGCGGCATCACGATCTATGTCCGGCACGGCAGCTACTTCCGCACGCAGACCTTCGCGCTCACGGCGCAGGATTCGGGCGAGCCGGGCCGACCGATCACGTATCGGGCCTACCCGGGGGAAGAAGTCCGTCTCATTGGCGGTCGCGCGGTGCCGGCGGGCGCGTTCTCTCCGGTCACACCCGCCGATCCGGTCTGGCAACGTCTCGACCCCGGCACCCAAGGGAAATGCGTGAAAGCGAGCCTGGCCTCGCTGGGTATCACGCAGTACGACGACGCTTTGGAGATGGAGCTGAGCGTCGACGGCACGCTGCTGCCGCTGGCCCGCTGGCCCAATGAGGGTTTCGTCCGCACCACCTCCGCCGAGAACAACATCACGTTCGGCTACGACGATCCCCGGCCGGCGCGGTGGTTGAGCGCCCCCGATGCCTACGCGGCGGGCTATTGGTATCACGGCTGGGCCCACCGCATCGAGAAGATCGCGAGCATCGACGCTGCCAACCAGAAGATCACGCTCGCCAAGGCGCCCGGCTACGGCATCGCCGCGAAGAAGCCCTACTACGTTCTGAATCTGGTCGAGGAGATCGACCGGCCCGGCGAGTGGTACCTCGACCGCGCGGGGGGCATCCTCTACCTCTGGCCACCGGAAGGCTTCGCACCTGCAGAGGTCCTCCTCTCCACGCTCCGCGCACCGCTCGTTGTGCTCAAGGACACTGCCTGCATTCGTCTGGAGGGGCTGACCCTGGAGATGGGCGCCGACAACGGCGTCGAAATCTCCGGCCATGACAACCTCCTCACCAACAGCGTCATCCGGAACATCCGCAAGGATGGCGTCATCGTCTCCGGCGACCGCAACGGCGTCGCCCACTGTGAGATTGCCGGTGTCGGAGAGACCGGGGTCTCCCTTACCGGCGGCGACCGGTACAAGCTGGTCGCGGGCGAGGACTCTGTGCGGAACTGCCGTATCCACAACTTCGGTCGCTGGGAACGGACCTACGCGCCGGCGGTCCGGCTCAATGGCGTCGGCCAGATCGTGGCGAATAACCTGCTCTACGATGCCCCGCATTCCGCCATCCTCTTCGGCGGCAACGACCATCGGATCGAGCTCAACGAGATTCACAGCGTCTGCTACGAGGTGGACGACGCCGGCTCGGTCTATTGCGGCCGGGACTGGGGCCTCCAAGGCAACCTCATCCGCCACAACTTCTTCCACGATATCAAGAGCAGCCTGCCCGGCTCCAATGGCGTGCACGCGGTCTACCTCGACGACTGCGCCAGCGGCCTGGCCGTCTTGGGCAACACCTTCTACGCGATCTCCGGCCGGGCCATCATGTGCGGCGGCGGCCGGGACAACACGATCGAGAACAACGTCATTGCCAAATGCGGCGCCGCCCACTTCACCGATCGGCGCGGCAAGGTCTGGATCGACAAGGATAGCAGTTGGCGGCTGCTCGACAAGATCAAGAAGTACAACTACACCGAGCCGCCCTGGAGCACGCGTTATCCGCGCCTGGCCCATCTTCTCGATCACGGCTATGAGCAGGCCAAGGAGCCCGAAGGCTGCGTGATCCGCACCAATCTCGGCTGGCAGAACAAACGCTGGCTCCAGGAAAGCTCGCTCGGCGCCCCGGGCGGGTTCAAGTTCTACACCATCGAGAACAACATCGAGGACCAGGACCCGCATTTCATCGATGAGGCCGGCCTGAACCTCGCCCTGCGGCCCGACTCCCCGGCTTACACAATGCGGGGCTTCCAGCGGATTCCCTTCGAAATCATCGGACCCCAGGACGATGGCGTCCGCCCGGATCTCTGGCCCCTGGCCAAGCGAGCCGGCTTCCTCGGCGATCCGAACCTCCTGCTCCAGGGCACGATCCTGAAGAAGACCGCGGCTGCCGAGCCGCATCGCCTTCCCAGGAGAGTCAGTGATCGGGAGGAACGTGCGCTGCATTCCGAGTCGAGCCTGATGTTCCTGATCTCGGGCGATCACGTCCTGCAGCCGATTCAGGGCGGGCGCTGGCGTCTGGGCGGCACGCTCGAAGTCCGCTTCGCCGGCAAGTACGAACCGCACGAAGCGAGCGTGTTTCCCCTGTTCGAGCACGTCCAGCGATTGCAGGGACGGTTTGGCCGCGTGGTCCTCCCGCCGGGCTGGAAATACCGTCTGGACTATGACGAGACCGCCGGCACGGTGGTCTTGCGGGACCTGTGCCCGGATCGGGCCCCTGCTTTTCCCGGTGCCGAGGGTTTCGGCAAGTATACCCTGGGCGGGCGCGGCGGCCGCGTGTACGAAGTCACCAACCTCAACGATAGCGGACCCGGCAGTCTGCGCGAGGCGTGCGAGGCCAAGGAGCCGCGCACCGTCGTGTTTCGCGTCTCCGGCACGATCGCCTTGCAGTCCCCGCTCAAGATCAAGAACTCATTCCTCACAATCGCCGGCCAGACCGCGCCCGGCGACGGGATCTGCGTGAGGAACTACAAGACCAGTTTCGAGGCGGATCACCTGATCCTCCGCTACCTGCGTTTCCGCCTCGGCGACGAGGCCCGGCAGGAATCCGACAGCTTCGGCGGTGATGGCCAGTACGTCATCCTCGACCATTGCTCCGCCAGTTGGAGTGTCGATGAGACCTTCTCCATCAACAAGGCCTCTAATTTGACGACGCAATGGTGCATGGTCGCGGAGAGCCTGTACGATTCTGTCCATAAGAAAGGTAAGCACGGCTACGGGGGACTCTGGGGCGGCCCGGGCGGCTCCTGGCACCACAACCTACTCGCCCATCACAGCAGCCGCAACCCGCGTGCCTCGGGCAACAAGGAATCCGGCTTGATGGATTTCCGCAACAACGTCATCTACAACTGGGGCTTCAACAGCTCCTACGGCGGCGAGGGCTGGCCGCGCAACTGGGTGAACAATTACTATAAATACGGCCCGGCCACCCGGCAGAATGTCCGCCACCGAATCTTCATCCAAGAGGACCCCCGCAGCCAAGCGTTCACGCAGGGTAACTCTGTCTGGGGCTTCCCGGCGATCTCGGCCGACAACTGGGACGGCGGCATCGACTTCACGGCCCAGCGCGGGGCTTCCATGGCCACCCTGCGCGTGGATCAGCCGTTTGTCGTCGCCCCCGTGCGGACGCAGGAGGCTTCGGCGGCCTATGAGCTCGTGCTCAAACACGCGGGCGCTTCCCTGGCGCGCGATGCCGTCGATGCTCGCATCATGGAGGAGGTCCGCACCGGCACGGCGCACTTCGGCGAGACCTGGGAGGGCGGCGGCAAAGGCATCATCAACTCGCCGAAAGCGGTCGGCGGCTGGCCGCAATTGAAGTCCATCCCGGCGCCGGCGGATGCCGATCACGACGGCATGCCCGATGCCTGGGAGCTCGCCCACGGGCTCGATTCGAAAAACCCGTCCGACGGCCCCCAGGACCAGGACGACGATGGTTACACCAACCTCGAAGAGTACCTCAACTCGCTGGTGCCACCGATCTACTGAGATGCGTGGGGCCTGTTGCGGAAGGGCATTCGCCCCCTTCTGTCACCCGACCCCGGAGACTGGGAACAGATCAGGACGAGGCCCGATCCGTGGGAGAGCCAAAGACGATCTCCGCGAGCTTTTGGCGCAGGGGCTTGGCGGCGCCCTTGTCGTGCGGGTGGACGCTGTTGGTCAGGAGGATCAGATACGTACCGCTGGCCGGATCGCAGACGAGACTGGTGCCGGTGTAGCCGGTGTGGCAAAAGGCCTTCGGTCCGGCGTGGGGACCTTTCACCCAGGCATAACTGGAGGTGACATCAAAGCCATAGGCTCGCCCGTGCGACTGGGCGGTCGTCAACAGCGCGACCGCGGCAGGACTGAGGATGCGTTTGCCCTTCCAGGTCCCCTGGTTCAGCAGCATTCGGCAATAAAGGGACAAGTCCGCGGCGGTGGAAAACAGACCGGCATTGCCGCTGGTGCCCGCCATCAGCCGGGCCAGGGGATCGTGGACCGTCCCCTGCAGCAGGGCACCCTCGACGATCTCCGTCCCGGCGATCCTCTGGCGCCAGGAGTCCGGCGGGTGGAACCGCGTGCGCCTCATGCCAAGCGGGGCAAAGACGTTCGCGCGGGCAAAGTCATCGATCCCGTGCCCTGTGACGGTCCTGATGATCTGGGCCAGGGTGATGTACCCCAGGCAGCTATAGCGGAACTTCTCCCCGGGCTCGGACTGGGCCCTGAGACTGCAGATCCTCTCGACAACCCTGTCCGGGCACGGACTGCCGTAGAGACTCTTGAGGCTGTTGGCATCCGTGTAGGCGGGCAGGCCCGAGGTGTGGGTCAGCAGGTGGCGCAGACGCACGTTCTCCTTGCCGTTGCAGGCGAACTCCGGCAGGTACTTCGCGACCAGATCGTTCGGGTCCAGTCTGCCCCGGTCGATCAGGACCATAACCGCCGACGCCGTGGCGATCGGCTTGGTGAGCGAGGCCATATCGAAGACAGTATCTTTCCGCATCGGGGCTTGGAAGGGCTCGGCGACCGCCAGGCCGAACGCTTTGTGATGGAGGATCCGGTTCCCCTGGCCGACCAGGACGACCGCCCCGGGCAGGTGCCCGGCTTGAATCTCCTCCTGGACGGCGGCCTCGATCCGCGCCGAACGTGTGTCGCGTGCCCGCTCCACGCGACAGGAAAGGGTGGAACACAACAGCAGACCGAGAACGAGACTGGAAGCGACCGTAATGTCATTGCGACGAGCGGAGCGAGCCCGCCCCCGTGCAGACGGGGGAAGCGATCTGAACCCTGAGGCGGGAAGACTGTTTCGCTGCGTCGCCAATGACCTGCTGGCGGTTTGAGACTTCGCATTCCGTACTTCCTGCGTCATATGGTCTTCTCCCTGTTCTCCGTACCCAGGCGCTCGATGGCCAACGCGACCGGCGACGGGACCTCTTCCCCGGACCTCGCCCGGCGGGCAATTTCCTCCATCGCTTCGTGCAGCACTTCGCAGGCGCGCTCGTAGGTGCAACCGGTCTGCTGCGCGATCAACCGGCAGCCGCGGTCGATGAGCTTTTTGTTGCTGGGCGACACCCAGACCATCGCGTTGCCGATCACACGGCCCAGCCGGACCATGGTCGCCGTCGAGAGCGTATTCAGGATCAGCTTGACCGCCAGGTGCTCCCACAGCCGCAGCGGCGAGGCCGGCACCTCGCAGGGGACGTGGATGTGTTCATCCACGGCCAGGGAAGGTGCCGACGGTCCAAAGGTGATAGCGCCGGTCCGTTTGTAAGAGGCTTGGAGGGCCCGCAACGCAGCGGGTGGCAGCGTCAAGTCCGAAGGACTTGGCGATGGCTGGCCCTGGGCCGCGCCAACCCCAAGCTGCGCGGGAGGGTGCCACCCGGAGACGAGCACGACCATCGAGTCCGACGCCGCCGTGCGCGAGGGATCGGGTTCGTTGCCGATGCGAAACCGATAGATCTCAGCGTTGTCGAGTTTCGGTGGGTTCGTCTGCAGGGGCAGCGGAGCGTGCAACTGCCGATACACCTCGGGGCCCCAGGTCAGGCCACGCGGCTCGCGCTGCAACATGTCGGCCCAGGCCTGACACGTCGCGTGCTGCGGATTCTTGACGAACGACCACGATACCGGCGCGATGGTATCGCCTTCCTTGCGGAAAGGCGGCAGCATGAACGTTGGCGCCCGCTCGGTGGTATCCGTGAGGATATCCAGCAGGAAGGCATCGGCCAGGTACGTCACGAGACCATGACGACGGTAGATCTCTTCCTCGAGCACCACCATCCGCGCGATGGCGGCAACCGCCGGGGGACGGGACAGTTGTTCGAGCAGATTGCCAAAGAGCCGGCAATACTCTTGCGGAGAACGAGCGGCAGGCGCCGAGCTGCCGCCTCCCTGGGTTGGGCCGGTGGATAGTGATTGTGCGATCGCCGTCTCCAGGGCGGCGCCCACCACCAGGAGCTCCGTCGTCGTGGCCTGCATGCGGGTGGAACCGGTGATGGCCATGGGCCCGGTCGCGAGGTCGAGCTTGCCGATGCGCGGTTCGTCCAGGACTTCCCGCGACCGCTGCACGTGCCGGCGCAGCAGGTCGCTGGGGTTGTTATAGACGAAGCACACGTGGGCATCGACGTCGAGACCCTGCCAAGCGGTGCCGATGACGAAGGGCGTCTCGCCACCCTCGGTGATGGCGACCACCACGTCGTCCCGCTGCACGCCCGCTTCCTGCAGTTGATGCCGGCCGAAGGCAGGGAAGTCCTCGAATCCCTCCACGGACTTGATCAGCGCAAAGTCCCCGCCGGCCATGACGCTGATACAGCGGTCTCGCATCCGAAGCGCGGCGGGATCGTACGGCTCTCTCTCGCGCCAGAACCGCCGCCAGGCGGCCTCCAGCAGGATGCTCAACCGGCCGGTCGCGCCGCAGCCGGTGAAGTAGATCCGTTGGCCGGCGCGCAGCGCCGTGCGGAACGCCTCCACCAGCCGGCCATACGTGTCCTGGGCAAGGATCCTCTCCAGGGCAGCCGGAATGTCGTCATCCACCGACTGCAGCAGGCGGACCCCCGCTTCGACATCGGCCTGGATCGTCTGTGACAGCCGGCGGGTCTTCGGGTGCGACGATTCCGTCAGCAACTCACCCAGCCGGAATGCTCTCTCCTGTTCAAGAAACTCACGGGCCTTTTCCGGTGCGTTGGACATCGCGCTATTCATAGCATGCTTCCGTCAGCCTGTAAATGGAAGACCGGATGAGGATAGGCGTTTGCTCCAGGGGAATACAGGATCGGCCCTATTCGCATCCGTGCCGATGTGCCGCATCATCGACCGTAGGATGCAGATCCCAGAGAGGGGAATAGGAAACGGTCGCAGCGCGGTGAAATCTCCCTTTCCCCGAGCTCCGATAACAGAAGGGGTAAGCCAATGGCACAACGACACGACTACGACGCGCAGGCCGCGCGAACCATCATCATTCAGAAGGAACCTGCCGAGTTGTACCAGGCACGGCAGCAGCCGGAGAACCTGGTCCACATGGGCCAGATGCACGGACCCAAGTACATTCCTCGTCTGTTCGGCTACACCCGGCGCGGGCAGATCGACCCGAGCTTCTGCGTCACGCATCGTTTCCGTCTCGACGACGTCACGCGGGCCTACTCCACGTTCAAGAGCGGCACCGACGACTGCGTGAAAGTGCTTGTGGAAGTCGATTGACGCCGCACCGTCAACACAGGAGCGCGCACGCGATCATGCCAGGCTGGATCGGTTCTACACGCCGGCTCTTGGGGCGGTCGCCGCAGCAACGCCGTGGCCTTGCCGGAAAACCCGGGAGCCACCCGCCCCACATCCGGAGGCGGCAGTCCGGACAGATCATGATGACCTACCGCTGCAGTACCGCGTGCCGGCATTGCCTGCTGATGGCGGCCCCCGACCAGGACGATACGGTGGTGGCGATCGCGGACGCCCTCGCGTACGCGCGCGACTTCCAAACCCTCGGCCGGGAGGTCATTCGTCGCCGGCGGCGAGCCGTTTGTCTTCTACGACCATCTCCTGGCCCTGTGCCGCGCGTTGACGACGGCCGGCATGTACTTCAGCATGGATGACTTCCACCAGGAATCGGTGCCCGCGGCGTGCGGATCGCTCCGGAGGTGTGCGGTCCCGATCGGGTGATGGCGCCGGCTGTGAGTCTGGAGGCGGCGCGCGACCTGGAGGGCCTGGCCGCGGACGATTGACATCTCGCCCGCTCACACACGCGGCTTAGATCCACTTCGTCAGGCGTGCGGCTGCCACGCTGTCGCCGTTGGCGGAACCCGTACCGCTGGCCGAACTCTGCCGGTAGAACTGCTGCCAGGAGCTTGATATCGACCATATCAAGGAAGTGCAGGTGGACCCCTTCGGCTTCACAGGCAGGACTGGTACCCGGGCGTCAATCTGGGCAATGCGAAGGAAGAACGCGTCGCGACCCTGTGTCGGACCCAGCGTGTCCTGGATGTACCGCTTTTGCGCGGGATCTACGAGTCCGGACCGGTGGCACTGCTGCCGCTGGCACAGCGTTCCGACCTCCCGGTGCAGCCGGCATACGCCTCCAAATGCCACCTGTGTTTCGACCTGCGCCGCCGGCTGGTCGAGCCCATGGCTCGGGAGTTCCATCCGAGGCACGTCTACGAGGTCACACCCGCCCCGCGACATGCCGAAAGCACCGGCCGGGTGGCATCGTCAGAGCCCAGGGCCATTGTCCGCCGGGGCGCGGCATGCCTCGCCCTGGCCACCCACAAACTGCATTGACCTGGCCGACCGGTATCACTACAATCCTTCCCTCCGTGCGCCGCGCTGCAGCGCATGGGGGAAGGATCGCCATGGTTGACGCCAATGTAACAAGGACGCGCGAATTGAGCCGTGAGCTGGGCCTGATCACCGCCATCGCCTGCGGCGTGGGCTCGATGATCGGCTCCGGTATCTTCAAGAAGCCCGGCCTCATGGCGACCCAAGTCGGTTCGCCCGAATTGCTCGTGGTGGTCTGGATCGTGGCCGGCGCCATGACGCTCTTCGGAGCCCTGTCCATCGCCGAAATCTCCGGCATGTTCCGCGACCCCGGCGGCCAATACGTCTACTTCAACAAAGGCTTCAACCGCTTCGTCGGCTACCTCTACGGCTGGGCGACCTTCGTCGTCATCCAATCCGGCTCCATCGCCTCCATCGCGTACGTGTTCTCCGATTCGCTGGGCAGCTTCGTCCATTTCCCGCGTCTGCCGGTGGCCTGGGAACAGTGGGGCATCCCCATCCCCTGGATCGGCCAGATAACCCCATTTAAGTTCTTCGGCCTGAAGCTCTGCACGATTGCCCTGATCGTCTTTCTCACCGGGATCAACTATCTGGGCGTCAAGCTCGGCGGCATCGTCCAGGTCGTCTTCGCGGTGCTCAAGGTGACGATCATCCTGAGCATCGTCGTGCTCGCCTTTGCGCTGGGCGATGGACACGTCGCGAACCTCACGCAATCGGCGCCCGGCCTCGGGGCCGGACCGGCCGGCTCGTCTCCCGTCTTTCTGTTGATCGTCATGGCCATGGCCGGCGCCTTCTGGGCCTACGATGGCTGGATCAACGTGACCTACATGTCCGGCGAGATTCGCAACGTCCAGCGCGACCTGCCCCGGGCCATGGGCACCTCCGTGCTGATCGTCATCGGCGTCTACATCCTGATCAACCTGGCCTATATCTACATCCTCCCCGTCCCCGAGATGGCCCGGCGCTATTGCGAGTCCCAGGCCGCCGGCGGCAGCTACATCGTCGCCATCGATGTGGCCGATAGTTTTCTCGGCCGGCGCGGCGCGGCGGTTATCGCCGTCGCCATCATGGTCTCCACCTTCGGTGCCGTGAACGGCTCAACGATGATGTCCGCCCGGGTCTATTTCGCGATGGCCCGCGAGAGGCTGTTCTTCCGCCGGTTGGGCGAGGTCCACCCTCGCTTCCACACGCCCGCGAACTCGCTCCTCGCCCAGGGCACCTGGGCCTCGCTGCTCGTGCTGAGCGGCACCTTCGACCAACTCACGGATATGCTCATCTTCGTGAACTGGATCTTCTACGCTCTGGCCGCGGTGGGCGTGTTCATGCTCCGCAAACGGATGCCCGATACGCCGCGTCCTTACCGCGTCTGGGGTTACCCTGTCACGCCCATCCTGTTCATCACCTTCGCCTCGGTCTTCATCGTCTTCACGCTCTACACGGACATCCAGAGCTATCGCAATGGTACGAGCCCACTGGTCAACTCCCTGATGGGTCTCGTCTGGGTCGCCGCCGGCATCCCCGGCTATCTCCTCTGGAGCCGCCGGAAGTCGTAGAGCAAGGCATGCCTTCTCTCCATGCACCCGGCTCAACCTTCCGACAATGGAGATAACAAGCCCCGAATGCTGTAAGTGAAGCTGAACTGCCGCCGCAGCGGATTGTTGAACGACAGCCACGTGGAAATCTTCTCGCCCGGGTCCAGACGACCATCCCCCAAAAGGCTGGTCATATCAATATACAGGTAGCCATCCGGGGTCGTCCCGCTGGCCCCCGCCAGCGTAACCGAGGGATCGCTGACCGCCTTGATCACGATCCAGACCGGGCCATAGATCGGCGTCACCGAGGTGTTCGTGATCGTCATCTGCATCTTCGTCTGCTGGGTTCGACGATCGTAGCTCATCAGGCCCAGAGAAACGCTCACGAGAGGATCCACCGCGACCGGAACCGCCGGTTCTTGGGCCTGAATCGTCAACGTGGCCGGCGCACTGTCGACCGTGCCGTCGTTCACGATCAGCTCGGCCACGTACGTACCCGGCCGGTCCACCACGAACGTCGGCGCCACTGCGCCCGGGTCGGACAGCGTCGCTACGCTGCCCGCCGGGCGGGCCAGCAGTGCCCACCGGTACGTGAGGGCATCCCCATCCACGTCACTCGACCCGCTCCCGTCCAGCGAAACCGTCGCGCCCACCAACACCGACTGAGCCGGCCCCACGTGCGCCACCGGGGCATCATTGACCGCCGTCACCGTCACATCCACTGTCGCCGTGTGCGTCAGGGCCCCGTCGCCGATCGTGTAGCTGAAGCTGTCCGCACCGGTGTAGTCTGCCGCCGGCGTGTACGTGACCGTCCCGTCCGGATGGACCGTCGCCGTCCCGTGCAGCGGCTCGCTCGCCGAGACCACCG
>JALORE010000055.1 GCA_025459125.1 Planctomycetota bacterium
CATCGGCGTCGCACGATTGCTCGCTTACATGCGATTGGCATCAAATTGAAAAACATAACCAAATGTCACTGGAGACGCTTATAGCGTTGTAGTACTAGGATGCTGTACTCCACGCCTGCAGACTACGTGACAGCGGGCAATCAAAATATACAAAGCAGGCACTGCGTTCCAATTGTGTTCGCGACAGACGACACACCCCATGGTTCTTCCAGCCCGTCGCACGGTGTGCCGGCGGCCTGGGGCTGCGGGCTCGACCGGCCGACGGGTGTCAACCCGCGTTCATCGTCCGCGGCCTTCAGTGACATCACTAGATTATGGCGGGCCCGGCGGCATCATCCGGTGCAACAACGCCAGTTTCCGTTCTCGACTCGCGACGGACAATCTCTCGAATAGACCCATCGCTGACCTGTCCTCGACGATCGACGCCCCGTCTCCCTGCGGATCGCCTTCCGGCGGCGACCGCCCGCGGGCCGATCAGGAACTTCCCGATCGGGCAAGGGACTACATACCCCACGGTCCCAATCTGTGCGGTGGTCCGGAAAATGTCAAGGTTTTTCCGGGCCGCGCGTGCCGGTCCCTTGACCAATGCCCAGGATCGCGATACAAAACAGAGGCAGGGAAGGGTGTTTCTGGGGATGGATATCGCCTACGGCAGGTTACGGTGAGGATATTGCTCGTCTCGATGTGCCGCGCTGTGTATTGACGTTCGCGCGGATGCGCCGCACGCGACGGTCCAGGCGCTGCGGGTGATTCCGATCGAAGCCTTTGACACCGTGATAGCCCCGGTGATTATCGGGGATTGAACCTGGCCGATTTGCCACAAGGAAGCGGAATCGGCGGTCGTGGTTCCGGCCCAATCAGAGCGGCAGGTCGTCCTTCTGCGGCCGCGCTGGGGCGCGTCGGTCGATCCGGCGGGTGCAGCATATAAGGCACGCGACTTTTTTTCTGACCTGAGGCAGCGTTCTGCCGCCGGGCGGATCGGCACGAACCGTAGTCGGAAATACCTAATTTTCAGCTTTCTATCCGACGATAGAATCGTCAGCAGCACAAGTGCCGGCCAGGGGATGCCGTTGTGGGCGGCCGGTTGGATGTTGTCTGGGACAATTGCCACGTGCAGAACGCGACAGGGCGGCGCGGCCATGTCTACCTACACGCGGCCTCGATCCGGAAGGACAACCGACGGGGACGGAGTCCGTACGGCCGGCGGCGCACCGGGGGGTATGCCATTGCAGCGCGACAATCCCTTCGTCAGTATTACCATTCAGACGTATAACCGCGCGGCCGTGTTGGCCGAGACCCTGGAGACGCTGCGGTCGCTGCGCCGTCCCGCGGCGATGGAATATGAGATCCTGGTTGTCGACAATAACAGCCACGACGAGACCGCGGACGTCATTGGTCGCTACCGCGACCTGCTGGCACCGCGTCTGCGCGGCGTGTTCGAGCCGCGCCAGGGCCTCAGCCACGCGCGCAATCGCGCCCTGGCCGAGGCGCGGGGAACGGTCGTGTCGTTCCTCGACGACGATGTGGTCGTGGAGCCGGGCTGGCTGGAGGCGGTCTGGGCGGCGTTCACGACGTACGGCGCCACGGTGGTGGGGGGACGCAGCTACCTGATTTATCCCCCGGCGCGATCCCGGCCCGCCTGGCTGCCCGCACACCACGAGGACATGTACTCCCGCCTCGATTACGGTCCCGAGCCGCTCGTCGGCACGGATAAAGAGCTGTTCGGCCTGAATTTCTCCGTGCTGCGGGAAGAGGCCCTGGCTGTGGGCGGTTTCGACAGTTCGTTCGGGCGGTGCGGCAACAAGCTGGCGTGCGGGGAGGAAAGCGATCTCCTGGCGCGCCTGCGGCGGACCGGCGGCGTCGTGGTCTACGAGCCGCGCGCGGTCGTGGGCCACAAGGTCCCCGCGGAGCGGCTGACGAAGAAGTGGCTGCTCCGACGGGTCTATCACGGGGCGCTCTCCTCGGGGCGGTCTGCCTCGGCCGGGGGGGCGCGGCCGGAGCGGGTGAGCGGATTGCTCCTCCACGTGCTCCGTTGCTGGGGCAGCGTCGGCAGAGGCGTCGTGAGCCGGGGCCTGTCGCCGGAAGATTTCTTCGAGAGGCAATACCATGCGGCGCTGAGCCTGGGCCGTCTGATGGCGGCGCTCGAGGCGCTGCGGAGCCGCAGGCGCCTGCGGGCGGACGCGGCCTAGAGGCAGGAGACTGTTGTGCCGGAAGTCAGTGTCATCGTGCCGCTCTACAACAAGGGCCCGTACGTGGTCCGGGCCTTGCGCTCGGTGCTCGGACAGACCTATCCGGATTTCGAGTTGATCGTCGTCGACGACGGTTCCACGGACAATGGTCCCGAGCAGGTGCGGACCTCGGGCGATCCCCGGCTGCGGATGGTCCGGCAGGCGAACGCCGGTCCCGGGGCGGCACGCAACCGCGGGCTGGCGGAAGCGACCGGCCGCTACGTGGCCTTCCTCGATGCCGATGACGAGTGGCTGCCCACGTATTTGGAGCGGACCGTCCGCATCCTCGACGAGTATCCGCGTTGTGCGGCCGTGGCGTCGACCTATTTTCTGGGGGCGGACAAAACTGACATCACCGCGAAGTTCCGGGGCTTGGGCATGACCGAAGGGCCCTGGGACATCGGAATGTGCCGCACGCGCCGCGAGCTGCGCGGTGCCGTGTATGCCGTCAATTCGAGCACGACCACCGCACGCCGGTGCATCCTGGAAGCCTGTGGCGGTTTCTACCAGAAGGACCACTGCACGCTGGGCGAGGACTACTATCTCTGGGTCCAGGTGTTGTTCGGCCACGAGATCTACCGGCTGCTCGAGCCGCTGGTGTGGTACCACCTCGAGGCCTCCGAGCTGGGCGTCGGTCCCAAGAGCCAGCGGCCGCTGGAGCCGGTGCTCACCGATCCCGAGCCGATTCGGCGCCGGTGCCCGCCCGAGCGGCGGACGCTTCTGGAGCAGTGGCTGGCACAGTTCGCCCTGGCGACGGCCCACGAGCTGGCGGCCCTGGGCGACGTGACCCGCGCCGCGTGGCTGCGGGAGCGATTCCCCCGGATGAAGAAATACCGCTGGGAGTACGGGAAGCTGGCGCTCAAGCTGGCGGCCCCTTCCCTGATCCCGCGCCTGCGCGGCATCAAGAGCCTGCTGCGCGGCGTGCGCAACGTGCCGTGACGGTCCATGATCCCGAACACGATCCATTTCATTTTCGGACTGGATGAAAAATTCGGCGGCAAGCCGTTTTCTTTTCTTCATTTCCTGGCGGTCTACTCCGCCTGGAAGGTGAACCGGCCCGTCGACATCCTCGTTCATTATCACTACGAACCCGACACGGTCTGGTGGAGAGAGGCCCGGAAGTACGTGCGGCTGAACCGGGTGAAGGTTCCGACGGAGGTCTTCGGCAACCCCCTCACGCATTTCGCTCACAAGGCGGATGTCATCCGGCTGGAGCAATTGCAGCAACACGGCGGCATTTACCTGGACTTGGACGTGGTCTGCCTGAATCCGTTTGGCCCGCTGCTGGGGCACCCAATGGTTATGGGCTGCCAGGCCGGCACCGGTTTGTGCAACGCCGTCATCCTCGCCGATCCGCACTCCGAGTTTCTGCGCGTATGGCGCGACAGCTACCGGACTTTCGACCAGCATGACTGGAGCCGGCACTCGGTCCTGCTGCCTTTTCGCCTGGCGCAGGAACACCCGGACTGGATCCACGTGGAAGGTCCCTATTCGTTCTTCTACCCGGTGTTCAACGAGCCGGTCCGTGGCGATCTCTGGGCCAGACCGCCGTTGCTCCGGCATCGGCTGATCTGGGTGGGCAAGCGGCTGCTGGATTATGCCGGCCAGCCCCGGAGTTTTCACACGCCGCTGCGGTACATCGGTCACACATTGCGGCCGGGGCGCTGGCATGAGCGGACGCTCGCGCGGGCGTACTGCGTGCACCTGTGGGAACAACTCTGGTGGGAGCCGTATCTGAAGGACTTCACCGCCGCCAGGATCCTCCAGGGCGCCAGCGGCTTTGCCCGGGTGTTCCGGGACGCCTTGGGCCGGGACGAACTGGAACGGCTGGCTGCAGGCGGCGGCTGAACGCCGGCAGGAGAGCATCGCGACAGAGATTCTTATGGCCGATTCCATCCAGACACGCACGCGCGAGCCGGGGACGATCATCTCGGTTGTGGTCCGCGCCCGGAACGCGGCCAGCGATCTGGAGCGGTGTCTGGCGGGCCTGCAGCGTCAGGTGCTGCCGCCGGGCCGGGAACTGGAAATTGTGGTCGTGGACAACGACTCGACCGATGCGACACGCGCGGTCGCCCAGCGTCATGGGGCGGCGGTAGTGCCCATCTCGCAGGCGGAGTTCTCCTGGGGCCGGGCGCTCAACCGCGGGATTGCCCGGACTCATGGCGACGTGGTGCTCCTGCTGTCATCGGATGCGACGCCGGCCCAGGACCTCTGGCTGCAACGCATGGTCGAGCCGCTCGCCGAGCCGGACGTGGGCATCGTCTACGGCCGGCAACTGGCGTATCCCGATGCCCCGGTGGACGAGCGGGTGCGCCTGGAGCGGACGTTTGGCACGCAGCCCATCACCCTGGACCGCCAGCGGCACGCGGACAATCCTTCCGCCCGAGGGATGCTGGCCTCGAATGCCTGTGCCGCCATCCGCCGCGACCTCTGGCAGCAGCATCCCTATGACGAACAGACCTCGGGTGGAGAAGAAGGCCCGTTCACCTGCGCGGCTCTGAAACAGGGCTTTCGCTGCCTCTATCACCCCACGGCGCGGGTCTATCATTCGCACCGGGATGGTCCCTGGAAGCTGGCCTGCCGGGAATGGGAAATCCTGCACAAGAACGCGGTGTACACGGGCGCCCGCCTCAAGAAGCGGATGCTCGTGCGTTGGTGGGCAGCCCTGGTGAAGCGCCGGCTGCTCAACTGTGCCCGCGTCCGGGCGCCGCTGTACTACCGGCTGGAAGGACTGCTGCGTCTGCCGGTGGATGTGGCCGCGTGCGTGATCGCAGGGACGCTCCTGTTCCGTGAGAAGTCCCGCCACCAGGCCCGCGTGGCATTCTGGAGGTAACCGTACGGTCGGGAGTCTCAATCCAAGGCGCGGTTGGAATCTGGTGGGGGCCATCTGGCATTATCTCCGCTGGCGCTGGCGGTTCCATTCGTTCGGCTGGCGCTCGCGGCTGGGGCGGTGCGACCTATTGACCAATCCGCGGGCCATTGCGATCGGGCGGCGCGTGCTCATTCGCAAGGGCGCGCGCCTGGAGGCGATCGGTCCCAGCGCCAACGGCACGCCCAAGCTGATCATCGGGGACGGCACCTCGATCCAGTTCTATTTTCACTGCGGCGCCGCCGGCCGGGTAACCATCGGGCGCAACGTCCTGATGGGAGGCCGGGTCTATATCACGGACCACGATCACAGCTATGCGGAGCCCCAGATGAGTGCGCGGGAGAGCCCGCGATTGACGATTGCTCCCGTCGAAATCGGTGACGGAGCCTTCCTGGGGGAGGGATGTGTGATTCTGAAAGGCGTACGCGTCGGGAAACGCGCCGTGGTGGCGGCGAACGCGGTGGTAACCCGGGATGTCCCGGATTTCACCGTGGTGGCGGGAGTGCCCGCCCGCGTCGTCAAATCGGTGTCCGGCGGGAGGGAGACCTGACGGACCGATGTTCCAGTTCTTGAGAAAGGCATAGCGGGGAATCATGGGTGGCCAAAGTACAATTACCGAACTGACCCTCTTCATGACCGTGATCCTGGCGGTCGTGGTGTTTGTCGTCCCGCGGAAGTACATCCTGCTTCCGTACGCAATCGGGGCCTGCTTCGTCCCGGCGGACCAGACGCTGATGGTCGGCGAGTTGAATTTCCAGGTTCTGCGGATTCTGGTGGTCGTGGGCATGTTGCGGCTGGTCGTGCGCAGCGAGGTGATTACCATTCGCTGGAATCGGATCGACCGGCTGTTGCTCGTCTGGTTCCTCGTGGGCACGATCGTCTACGTCATTCAATGGCGAACGTTTGGCGCCTTCATCACGCGCACCGGCCGGCTGGTCGAGTGGCTCTGCCTGTACTGGGTCTTCCGCCAGACGGTGCGGTCCTGGGCCGATTTGCGGTTCGCCTATGTCGCCCTGGCGGTTTGCGCCGTGGGCATGCTACCGTTCGTCGCGATCGAGCGGGCCACGGGGCAGAACCCCTTCGCCCTGCTGGGACGCGTCGCGACCTATACCCGCCTGGAGCAGTACCGGTGCCAGGCGACTTTCCCGCACTCGATCATGATGGGCCTCTTCTGGGCGACGCTGGTGCCGCTGTTTGTGGGCTTTGCCCGCCAGCAGAGGCAGCACCGGGGACTGCTCTGGGCGGCGGTGGCGGCCAGCACGTTCATGATTCTGTCGACCGCGTCCAGCACGCCCATTTTGACGCTGGTCGCCGTGGCGGTGCTGCTCATGGCCTTCCCCCTGCGGTCGCAAACCAGCCTGGCGGCCTGGGGCCTCGTGGCCATGGCGCTCGTTCTGCACATCGTCATGAAAGCGCCCGTGTGGCACCTGGTGGCCCGCGTCGGCGTGGTCGAAGGCTCGACCGGCTGGCACCGGTTCTACCTGATCGATGAGGCCATCCGCCATTTCCCCGAATGGATGCTGCTGGGCACCCGCAACACCGGTGCCTGGGGCTGGGGCCTGGGGGACGTGACGAACCAGTACATTCTCGAGGGCGTGCGCGGCGGGCTGATCACACTGGTGCTGTTCTGTGCCATCCTGTTCGTGGGGGCGCGGGCGGTGCTGCGTCTGTCGCTCCAGTCCCAGGACCGGCGCGAGGCCTTCGTGGCCTGGGGCGCTTTCGTGACGATGATCGCCCACGGCATATCGTTCGTCGGCGTGTCCTATTTCGGCCAGATCGACATGATCTGGTATCTGCTGCTGGCCGGCATGGCCGTGGCGTACAGCCAGGTCTACGAGGCGCCCCGAGTGGCGCCGCGGGCGATACGCGTGGCCCAGCCGCAGCATGCATCATGACGGCACGCGGAACCCAGACAGGACAGGAGTATGACAACCGCTGCAAAGACACAGGCTTCGGAGGTGATCGTCGCGCGGAGTGCGGCAGAAGTCGATGCGCTACACGATGCGTGGATGTTGCTGCAGGAGCGGCAGGAGTGGCCGATCTTCAACGCCGAGCCGGACCGGTTTCTTTCCCTCGTGCGCTGGCAGCAGGAGGCGCGGCCCCACGTGATCCTGCTGAAGAAGCAGGGGACCCCGGCCGCGCTGGCCGTCGGCAGCGTGGAGAAGGTGCGGATTCAGTGCCGGATCGGGTACAAGGCTTTCCGGCTGCCGCCCCTGAAGTGTTTCACGATCCTGCACCGGGGTATCCTGGGCAGGTTGGATGAGGAAACCGCCGCGGCTCTGCTGGATGAGATGGGCCGGCTGCTCCGGGCGCGGGAAGCCGACATGGTGTTCTTCCATTACCTGGATGCACAGTCGCCCGTGCTGCGGGTCGCGCGGGCGCAGCTCGGCGGGTTGTACCGCAGCCACTGCAACCGCGTGGCGATCCACCGGACGATGACGATGCCCGCCAGCATGGACGCCTTCTATCAATCCTGCTCCAAGAAACACCGGGCGAATCTCCGCCGGTACGTGCGGAAGATCGAGGAGCAGTTCGGGGACCGGGCGGTAGTGGTCCGGTACGAGAGCGAGGACCAGGTCGATGCCTTCCTGACCGCCGCGTCCCAGGTGTCCGCAAAGACCTACCAGCACGCGCTCGGCTGCGGCGTGCAGCCGGACGACCCGACGCGCGACCTGCTGAGGCAGGTGGCGCGCGAGGGGTGGCTCCGCAGTCAGGTGCTGTTTCTCGACGGCGTGCCCAGTGCGTTTCAACAGGGGGTCATCTACCGGGGCAGCTACTTCCTCGAGAAGATCGGGTTCGATCCGAAATGGAAGGATCTCAACGTGGGAACGGTCCTGTTCCTCAAAGCGCTGGAGGATCTCTGCCGCGACAACGGGGGCGCGAAAGTGCTCGATTTTGGCTTCGGAGAGGCGGACTACAAGCGTTGTTACGGCGACAAATGCTGGACCGATGTCCTGTTCTACCTGTTCGCGCCGCGGGTGCGTCCGGTCGTCGCGAATCTGGTGTTCTCCGGCACGACGGGGCTGTCTGCGGGTCTGGCCGGCGTCCTGGAACGAACGGGCGCCCTGGCCTGGATCAAACGGCGCTGGCGGAACCAGCTCCAGGAAGGCGACTCTCCGGAATGACGCGTGCGCGCGGGAGGGCTCCCACGACCCAGGGCTTATCCCAGGACGGACGACTGCGGCGTGCCGCGGGCGGCGATATCGAGGCGCTGGTTGAGGTTTGCCGCCAGAGTTTTCCGCGGAGCCTGCGCTGGCAGGGCACGCCGCGCGGGGCCCGACAGTGGTGGCAGGCGGTTCTGGCCAGTCCCGCGGCGGAAACCTGGGTCTTCGAATCGTCCGGGGCGGTGTGGGGGTTCTGCGTTCTGGTGATCGATCCGGACACTTGGCTCCGGGAGGCGGGCCGTCGCCAGGTTCCTCTCCTTCTGGGGTTGTGGTCGCTGGCAAGCTGCCCGGCGGTCGTGGCGGCGAAGATTTGGGGCCGGCTGGCCGCCGCCGTCGTGCGCAGGACATGTGCGGTGCCTCCGGATGCGGCCGACAGACCCGATCCGAAGACATGGGTCGAGTTGATTGCGGTGCATCCGGTCCGGCGCGGAGGTGGCGTGGCCCGGCAGTTGCTGGAAGCATGCGAAGCCAGGACCCGGGACTTGGGGGGCGCGGCCATCGGATTGTCCGTGGAGCTCGGGAATGAGCAGGCGCTGCGGTTGTATGAGAGAGCCGGATACGTCGGGATGGCGCCGGCCGGGGCACGCCGCGTGTACGTGAAAGCATTGCCATAGAATTCAGGATATCAGGAATTTAGGTGGCCCGAATAGGGAAATCCGCACGGTGGGGCGGGCCGACGCGATCTGCTATGAGTAGACGCTGCCAGACCGTGGTGCGCAGGGACGTCATCGATGGCAACGTGGTGGTATCCGAGTTCTCGAAGGCTCCTGCCCGGTTGAGATCGTCCGGCTTCGCGCGGAGTTCGCTGGCGATCGTCGGCCTGGCAGGGATCGTCGCCTGTCTCGGCCTGCTCGGGGCTGGTTATCGCGGGAACGTCGGCGCCGCCCTGGGCCGGGCCTGGGGTTTCGCAGCGGGGCTGAGCCTCGCGGCGCTCCTGGCGTATCTGGGCGTTCCCTGGGCCTACTGCCGCTGGAACCAATGGCGGCTGCGGCGCTGGGTCGTGCAGCAAAAACGCGTCGTTCTCACGCTGGATGATGGTCCCGGACGCCAGTTGACGAGAGCCGTCCTCGAACTCCTGGCGGCGCGAGGTGTCAAGGCCGTGTTCTTTCTGTTGGGTCGCAACGTTCGAGAGAATCAGGACCTGGTGCGACACATCCACGCGCAGGGCCACGAAATCGGCTCGCATACGTACGACCACCTGCACGCCTGGAAGGTGGCGCCCTGGCGCAGTCTGGCGGATATCCGCCGGGGTTTCCGGGCGATCGATGACGCGCTCGGGACCCGGGCGGGCCGGTATCCGTTTCGCCCGCCGTATGGAAAGCTGAACCTGATGACGTTGCTCTATCTGCTGGTCAAGAGGATCCCCATCGTGTACTGGACGATCGATTCAGGCGATACCTCGCGCAGAGGACTGGGCGACAACCGCCGCGCAGCGCAATTGTCCCGCGCGGCCGGCGGCGGCGTGGTGCTGGCGCACGATTTCGACCGGCAAGCCCGCGAGTACAATCAGTACGTTCTGGATTCCCTGCGCGCCACGCTGGATACGGCCCGGGAATGCGGATTGCAGCCGTGCACGTTCTCGCAGCTTCGGACGCCCGGGAAAGGGGGCCGGCGGTGAAGGCCCCGACCCTCTCCATCATCATGGTGAGCTGGAACGCGTGCGACATCCTCCGCGCTTGCCTGCGGACCGCCGTGCGCCGCAGGCTGATCAGCGACGTGCCGGTGGGGGCGTTTCTCAGCGGCGGCGTCGATTCCGGCCTGATCGCGGCGTTGATGAGCCTTTTGACCAACGCCCCGGTGCGGACCTACTCCGTCGGTTTCCGCGATCTTCCCTCGTCGGAGCTGGGCTATGCCGGCCTGGTCGCCCGGCAGTACCGAACCGACCATCACGAGCTGGTGCTGGAGGAGGATTGCTCTGCGGAACACCGGGAGAGGCTGACCTGGATCTGGGACAGCCCGCTGAGCGAGCCGGCCGATGTCCCGCCCGGACCCCTTCCCATCCATCCCTGAGGTGAATCCGTGAGATTATGTCTGGTGGCTTCGGCGGGCGGACATTTGAGCCAACTGCTCAAGATCGTGCCGCCCGTCGAGGGATATGAAACCTGCGTGATCACCACCTCCGACGCGGTGCGAGGGAATCTCCAGCGGTTCGGCGCCGTCCACGTGGTGGGGGAGTGCAATCGCCAGCATGCCGGGCGGGTGATCCGGGTCTTCCTGCGGTGCCTGGGAATCCTGCGCCGCACCCGACCGGACGTGATTGTCAGCACCGGGGCGGCCGCCGGCTGCATCTGCTGTTTTCTCGGCAAGCTGATGGGGGCGCGGATCGTCTGGGTGGACAGCATCACCAACGTCGAGCGTCTCTCGCTGTCGGGCCGGATGGTTCGCCGGATCGCCGACCTGTTCCTCGTGCAATGGCCGGAGTTGGCCCGTAAGTATCGCGGCACCCAGTACGTTGGAACCATCGTATGATCTTCCTGACCGTGGGCACACAGTTTCCGTTCGACCGCCTGGTCAAAACGATCGACCAGTTGTTCGATGAGGGGGTGATGGACGACGAGGTGTTCGGGCAGATCGGCGACACCACCTACCGGCCCCGCAACTTCGCCGCGGTCGCATCCCTCGAGAAACAGGCGTTCGATGAGCGGTTCCGCGCGGCCCGGGCGATTATCAGCCATGCGGGCATGGGAGCCATCACGATGGCCCTCGACCATGGCAAACCGCTGTTGGTCCTGCCCCGGCAGAGACGGCACCGGGAGGTCGTGAACAACCACCAGAGGGAACTGGCCGAGCGGTTCGCGGCTCTGGGCCATATCCTTGTGGCCCGGGATGAGACGCAACTGCGCGCGAAAGTCGGGCAGTTGGGGTCGTTCGTTCCCCGGCCGCGGGAGGCCCAGCCCGAGTTGGTGGCCCGGAAGATCCGCCAGTTTCTGGAGACGCTCCGGGACGCCCGGGGGGCTTCGTGATTCGGGATTATCGGGCTGTGGAGTGGCAATGTTGCTCCATACCGGCGTGAGATCGTTGCTTGACAGGAATCCTCCAAAGCGGACGGGGGCTCTGGCCGACTGTCTCAACGGAGGCCGGCACGTTTCGGGTGAACAGATGATTGTCGGACCCAGTCTTCGTTCGACGGGAGCCGCGGCGCGAGAGCGACGCGGGCTCGGACGATTTGGAGACACGGGCCGTGACGAAAGAGTCCAAGAATGTTGTGACATTGACGCACGGGTGAAGATGAGAGACGTTGTCACCGACCTTGGTCGGACCGGAGCTGAATGGGATTGGAAGCCGTCACAGAAATGACATCCAGGATTCCGCGCCACCGCTTGGCAGTGCGCGTGGTGGTGCTGGTCGGAGGGCGTGACTTCGGGCGCTGCCCGCTGGGAGCGCGTCTGCCCACGGGATTGTGGCCCGTGGGCGACAAGCCGGTCCTGGTGCATCTGTTGGAGCATCTGGCCGCGGCCGGGTTCGCCCGCGCGGCCATCTGTTGCGCGCCGAATGACGCGCCGGTGATGGAGGTGGTCGGGCGGGAGGCCGCGCTGGACATCACGCCGGTGGTGGAGGAGTTGACCGCCGGGACGGCGGGCTGCCTGCGCGATGCCGTCGCGCCGGATCCCGGAGATCTGATTCTGGTTCTGTCCGGCAGTATGTTGGCCCCGCCCGCGCTGGAGGAATTGGTGGGCGCCCATCAGGCCGGCGGCAGTGAGTTGACGATGGCGTTCAACCCGGGACGGGCGGGCGTGACGCCGCTCGGCGGCCCGGCGGAAATCTACCTGTGCCGGCCGGAAATCCTGCGGCATATTCCGCACGACGGGTATTTCGACATCAAGGAGGGCCTGATCCCTTCCATTCTGCGTGTCGGCGGCGAGGTCCGTCCGGTCGTACTGCCTCACGAGGTGGGGAACTTCCACAACCGCGCCGGGTATCTCCAGGCCCTGCGGGTCTTCATCGAGCGGAATGCCGACCGCGGCCCGTGGCACGTCTCGCGCGGCCCGACCGCCGACGATCTCCTGCTCACCGGGCGGGAGGCGTGCGTGCATCCGACGGCCCGCGTGTGCGGCCCGGTGCTGATCGGGGAAGGCGCCCAGCTTGCGGAAGGCACGGTGGTGATCGGTCCCGCCGTGATGGGCCGGGGCGCGCGCGTGGACGCCCGGAGTGTGGTGGTCCGCAGCGCCTTGTGGGCGGGCGCCGTCGCGGGCGCGGAGTGCAGAATTCGTGAATGTATCGTGGATCGTGACGTGACCGTGCCTGCGGGTGCGGAACTCCTCGAGACGACCGCGCTTTCCCGTTCGGTGCAGCCGGATCGGGAGGTCCGTCCGTTCGGGCCGGCGCGGGGGCGCCTGGGCACGTGGGTGCGATCGTATCTGGCTCGTCCGGGGGCGCACCGTTCTGCCTGGGTGTCCGCCTCCCACCGGCGCTGGGGATACGTGGCCGGGGGCGTCATCCTTTTGGCGGCGTTCCTGTGGTCTTATTGGCCGACCTGCGCGGATCTCCTCGCGGTATGGAAACGCAGCGATGAGTACTCCTCAGGCCTGCTGGTTCCCTTCCTGGCGGCCTACATCGTCTGGCTGCGTCGCGCCGATCTGCAGGCGACCGTCATTCGGCCGGCCCTGTTGTGGGGCATCGGCGCCTTTCTCTTCGCCCAGGTGGTGCGCATCGTGGGCGCCCTGGACTTTTACTCGTCCGCGGAAAGGCTCTCCCTGGTCCTGTCGCTGGCGGCCCTGGTCCTGCTGGTACTCGGCTGGAAGTGGTTGGGCAAACTGGCCACGGTGCTGTTGTTCCTGTGCCTGATGCTGCCTTGGCCGAGCCGGGTGCAGAACGCGGTGACGCTGCCGTTGCAGAGATGGTCCACGTCCTCGGCGGTCTTTTGCCTGGAGCTGGTGGGCTATGATGTGCAGCAGGACGGCAATGTGATTCACATCGGCAACTCGAGTGTGGCCGTGGCGGAGGCCTGCAACGGCCTGCGGATGATCACGGCTTTCTTCGTCATCGGCGGATTGGTCGTGTTGCTGGTCAATCGCACCTGGTGGGAGAAGCTGATCGTCCTGGTGTCCAGTCTGCCGATTGCGTTCGTGTGCAACACGCTGCGACTCGCGGTCACGGCGGTGTTTTTCACGATTATCGAGGGCGTCGAGTGGGAGCAGCGATTCCATGATTGGGGGGGATACGCCATGATGCCTCTGGCCTTGGCGCTGGTGGTCGGCGAGCTGTGGCTCCTGGCGCGTCTGACCACGCCTCCAACCGTTATCGAGCCGGCGATCATCGCGCGGCGACGCATACAGCATGTAGCAGACCCTTAGCATTGGGAGAATCATGGTATGAATAACCTGGAGAAGTACTTGGATCAGGTGATCGAGCAGAAGCCCGTTGTCTACGAGCCACCGGCCGAATCTCCGCCTCCGCCGCAGGAGCCGCCGACGGTCAACCTGCTCGCGAGCGTGCGCAAGCGGTGGTACATTGCGCTGGCGGTGACGGTTGTGATCTGCGCGGTGGCCCTGCCGGCGATCTGGCTGCTCGTGGAACCGCAGTACCTGGTGCAAGGGGCCGTGAAGGTCCGCCCGGTGGTTCCCGCCGTCTTGACGGGCGGTGCCGACCCCGGAGACATCGGCACGTACTCGGACTTCGTCAACACGCAGGCCATGCTGCTCATGAACAACAGCAACACGCTGCATGCGATTGCGGACGACCTGGCGGGCCGCAACCTGCCCTTCCTGAGCGGCACGCCGCAGACCCGGATCCAGAAGCTCGTCGCGCCGCTGTTGCCGCCGAAACGCAACCTCAGTCCCGAAAGCCTCCTGCGCGAGGCGATCAGCAAGCGGCAGATTACTGCCTCAGCGCTGGCGCGTACGGAGCTGATCGCAGTGTCCATGCGCTCTTACAACATCGATGAGGCCCGCACCATCGTGGATACCTTCCTGCGCAGCTATGAGGCCAAGTCCCGCGTTGACGCGGATCAGGTAGAGAACCAGAATCTCATGTCGCTGGAGCGGCAACGGGACGAGCTGCTCAAACGCATCATGGACCAGCGCCAACGGATTCGCGCCCTGGCCGAGAATTACGGGACCACGGTCCTGGCCCCCCGCCAGGAGATGGAATTGGGCATCCAGACCCGGCTGCTGACGGACCTGACCCAACTGGAGTCGGAGCGGATCGCGGCCGAGGCGACCATCAGTCTGCTCGAGAAGACGGAAAAGGTGGAGCTGTCGCCGGAGCAACTGGTCAGCCTGCGCCGCGAGTACGTGAACTCGGATCCGATGGTGACCGAGCTGTCGAAGAGCATCGTGGCAATGGAACGCGATCTCATTACGCTGAACTCTCTCATGCCGGGGCATCCGAACCTTGCCCAGCGGCAGACGGCGCTGGAGATGTTCAAGAAAAGGCTGGACGACAAGCGCCAGGAACTGGAGCAGGAATACGACAGCGGCCTGGAGAGACGTCTGAAAGAAGCCGCCCAGCAACGGCTGACGGCCGCGCGGCTGCAACTGGCCCAGATCCAGACCCGGTATGACAGGGTCCGGGAAGTGGTCGACCGGCAGGATACCCAGACGAAGGAGGTCGGGCGTACAAATCTGGAAATCCAGGACCACCAGTTCCAGGTCCAGGTCGACCAGGAGTTGTACGACACGATGTGCCGGCGCATCAAGATCCTCGAAATGGAGCAGCAGCGGCCGCCGCGCGTCGAGCTCGCCTACCTGGCGGAACGGACGGAAACGTACGACCGGCGCGTTCAACTGGCCACGGCCGCCGTGTTCGGCGCGCTGGCCTGCGGCTTCGGCCTGGCTTTCCTGCGGGACAAGATGGACAAGACGCTGCAGACCCCCGAGGACGTCACGCGGCATCTCCATCTACCGATCGTCGGGACCACGACGAGCTCGCACACGGTCAAACCGGCCCTGTTCGCCGAGCAGATCGCGGGCGACTACCAGACCATTCGCGCCAATCTGGGCCTGCTGCACGACGGCGGCATCCCGCGCCGCCTGGTGGTCAGCAGCGCCGGTACACGGGAGGGCAAGACGACCTTTGCGGTCAACCTGGCCACGAGCCTGGCCAAGTCGGGCAAGAAGGTGCTCTTGATCGACGGCGACCTGCGCAAGCCGGACGTGGAGCACATGCTGAATGTCCCCAAGGGCTCGGGTTATCTGCAGGATGTTCTGCTGGGCGGCGATTCGAGCAGCCTGATATACGTGCTGCCGTCCAGCGGACTGCACGTTCTGGCCGCCAATCCGCGTCACACCGCGGACCCCTACGAACTGCTGACCTCCGCCACGGCGGTCGAGCAGATCGAGCGCCTCGGCCGGGAATACGACCACGTCATCATCGACAGCCCGCCGGTCCTGGCGTTCCCGGATGCCCTGGTCTGGGCCAAGCTGGCGGATGCGGTCGTCCTGGTCGGCTTTGCCGGTCAGACGCGCGCCCCCGAGCTCCAGGAAGCACGAGAGCGGTTTGTACGCGGGCGGACCCGGGTGTTGGGAGCCGTCCTCAGCAATGTCCCCGTGGACCAGAGCCTGTACCGTCACGCGTATACGTATCGGGGACGAAGCCCGGCCGCGGGACGCAAGGCTCGGAAGCTGTTGCTGACGAGTCAGCCGCCGCAGGAGCGGGGGGACACGGCGTAGAGGTCGATCCCGGGGCCGCGGGGTCGGGAAATAACGATGGAACTGTGACCTGAACGTCGTATGCAGCTAGTTGTCGTTCGAGAGGTAAACACGGACGGTGGAACAGGCTTGCTGCGGTATGCCCTGTCGACGGCTCCCCTGCACGGCGTGGTCCTGGATGGCTGGAACCGTCTGTGGCGCGGCCAAAGGCGCGCGGCCCTGGCGCCGCGCACGGGTGAGGGAACGCCCGGCGACTGCCACTGGGTGCTGCCGCGTCATTGGCGGACCGGCCTGGCAGCCGTGCCGGCCCAGGCGACGTTCTACGAAAACGCGTCGGACCTGGAGGCCGTGCCCCCGCAGGACCGGGATGATGAACCATGGGCGGTGATCGCGAACGGACGCTTCGCGGCCTGCGTCAATCCCTGGCTGCTGCAACGGGTCCTGGAGACGACCGAGGCCGACTGTCTGGCCGTGATGGCGGCTCCGGAACTGATGGCGTGCCAGGAACACGTGCGACTCACCCCGGATCACCGCGTGGTCGGCTACCGCCGCCTGTACGCGGACGCCATGTCCCTGATCCCGGTGCCGGCGGATTGGCCTCACTACCTCCTGGTGCGCCGCGGCGCCTGGCGTGCGGGCCTGCGCCGCGAGTTGCTCTCGGATTTCGACGTATGGGTCAGGCGGTGCCGGGCGGAGAGCTTGTGCCTGCAGGGTGTCGCGCTCGCCGGCTTGGCGCACGATCTGGAGTCGGAAGACGGAATTCTGGGTCTGTGCAAGGTTGCACTGAGTTGTTCGTTGCGCCCGGACGCCGCGGAGGATCGGGGGCCGGAAGAACCGGGCGGTCAGGTGCCCCCGGAGGCCCGCCGGATCGGTCCTGTGGTGGTGGGCCGGCACGTCTCCATCGAGGCCGGCGCCGTCGTCGTCGGGCCGGCGATCCTCTGTGACGGCAGCACGGTCAGCCGCGATGCGATCGTCGATGCGGCGGTAGTCGGCGCCGGGGTCCTGGTCGAGCCGAACTGTTCGTTGCGCGGCCGGGTGGCCACGGGCCCGGCGCTGCCGGACAGGGCAGAACCTGGGATGGCGCCCCTTCCCCAAACCGTCGGGGAGCTCGGCGATCCGCACCGTTGTGTGTTTCGAACGTGGCCGCGCCTCTCCTATGCACGCTGTCTGAAGCGGATCGCGGATGTCGTCGCCGCCGTCGTGGTTCTGATCCTCTTTGCCCCGGTCATTCCCGTCATCGCCCTGGCCATCAAGTTCAGTTCTCCCGGTCCGGTCTTCTTCCGCGACAAACGGCAGGGACTCCACGGCCGGCCTTTCTTCTGCATCAAGTTCCGGACCATGAAGCCGGGAGCCGACAAGATTCAGGACAAGCTGCGGTTTGTCTGCGAGGTGGATGGCCCCCAGTTCAAGATGGCGGACGACCCGCGCATTACGACCGTGGGACGATTCCTGCGGGAAACCTATCTGGATGAGGTCCCGCAGTTTGTCAATGTGTTGTGCGGGCAGATGAGCGTGGTCGGGCCCCGGCCCTCCCCGGAAACCGAGAATACGCTGTGTCCCGCCTGGCGGGATGCGCGGCTTTCCGTCCGCCCGGGTATCACCGGCCTGTGGCAGGTGCTGCGGACGCGGCAACCCCTCAAGGACTTTCAGGAATGGATCCACTATGACATGCAGTATGTCCGGGACTTCTCCCTAGGTCTGGATCTGTGGATCTGCTGGCGAACGTTCACCAAGATGGTGGGGAACTTCGTCAGACAGTTTTAGAAAGGGCGCGGCTCATGGCAGCAAGGTACTTCAACTGGAAACTGGCGAGCGTTCTGTTGGTGGCCGTGGTGGTCTTCACGGCGGCCGCCTACGCCCTGCATCGATGGCAGAAGAGCACCACGGCGGCTCAGTCGCTGTCGCTGGGATGTGCGGCGTATGACGAACAGAACTACGATGAGGCCGCGAGCCACCTGGGCCGGTACATCGCCGTGAACGGCGGGACCGTCGAAGTCCTGCTGAAGTACGCCGACGCCCAGCTCAATCGGCGGCCCCTGGTGTCGAACAACGTGCAACAGGCGGTGGCCGCGTATCGGGAAGCCCTGCGCCTGGATCCCCGCAACCTGGAAGCGACACGGCGTCTCATGGAGGTCTACTTGTGGCCGTCGATGGGCGCGCCGGGGGAAGCCGAGCTGATCGGGCGCCGCTACCTGGAGAACCAGGACGATCCGACCATCCACCGGATGCACGCGGATGCCCTGTGGCAGCAGCGAAAGGTCCAGGACGTCGCCACGGAACTGACGGCCATCCTGGCGAAGCATCCGGAAGACGTGCTGTCCTACGAGCGCATGGGCATCCTGGCGGAACAGCATCCGAATCTCGTCACCAAGCCGGCGGCCACCTGGTATGACGAGGCTGTTGGCGAAAACCCGGACGCGGCGTTGGCCTACATCGCGCGCGCCGGTTTCTACCTGCGCCACAACGAGGGGGAGAAGGCCCGGGCGGATCTGACGCAGGCGCAGAAGCTCAATCTGTCTGAGGCCGAGACCCGGCTGCGTCTGATCAGCACCTTGAAGAGCGCCAATGAGTTGGACCAGGCCCGCACCCATCTCCAGGTCCTGCAGCGGGAGAATCCGAAGGAGAAGATGCTGTGGCTGCATTGGGCCGACCTGGCGGCGCGGGCCAAGTCCGTGGACGAGATGTCGATGGTGGCGCGCGAAGGGTTGAAGGCGCTGGCCGCCCAGCCCTGGGATTTCATGCCGTTCGCCACGGAGCTGTTGGTCCGGTCGGGCCACGTGGCGGAGGCGAATGACTATATCGCCCGGATGCGCGAGAAGGACGTCAACCCTCCCACGACCGCGTTCCTGGAGGGCCTGGTGGCGGAACGACAAGGACAACTGCGGGATGCCATCGCCGGCTGGCGCAAAGCCATCACGCTCGGGTATCGCCAGGCGACGGTTCACCTGATGCTGGCCGATGCCTTGTCCCGGCTGGGTGATACGCAATCGGCGATCGGGCAACTGCGCATCCTGGTCACGGAAGAGCCGGGCACGATCGAGGGGCACCTGGCCCTGGCGCGGCTGCTCGTGCAGACGAGAGAATGGCAGGAGGTGCTGGCCCAAGCCGGGGAGATCCTCCAGCTTTCGCCCAATCACTTTGAGGCGTTGTTGCTGGAGGTCCAAGCCCGCACCCACCTGCTGGCGGCCAACGCCGGCGCGTCCGCGCCGAACGAAGCGCTGTGGCAGGAGGTCGAGACACGCCTGGGGCAGTTGGACAAGGCCAGCGCCGGCGCTCTGCCCGTCAAACTCCTGCAGGCCCAGGTCGCCACGATCCGCGGCAAGCTCCCGGAGGCGGCCGCGCAGTTGACCGAGCTGGCGCGCACACATTCCGAGGAGAGCCGCGTGATGCTGCTCTATGCGGAGTTGTGTGCCCGGCAGGGCAAAGAAGCCGAGGCGCAGAAACGCTTTGAGGACGCCGTGGCCAAATTCCCCCAGGACTTCGAGCCGGTGAGGAGTCTGGCGCTCTTTCTGGACCAGCGGAACCGGCGGCCCGAGTGCGAAGCGGTGGTCCGAGAGGCCATGGCCCGCGTCACCGAGCCGCGCGTCCGGCGCGATCTAGGTCTGGTTCTGGCAGAATTATATCGCCAAGGGGGTCAGGAGCAGCAACTCCGGCAATGGCTGAACGACCTCGCGGCCCAGTTCCCCAACGACATCCAGCCGAAGCGTCTGCTGCTGACCCGGGACGAGGTGCTGAAAGATGCCCGCCAGGCGCAGCGCCTCATCGATGAGATCAAAGCCCTGGAAGGAGACGGCGGCTGGCAGTGGCGGTATGAGCAGGCGAAGCTCTGGAACCGCAGCGACGCGGCCGACTTCAAGACCTACTACGCGCAGACGGTGAAACTCCTGCAGGAGAACCTGCTGACCAATCCCAAGGATCACGCGAGCCGCCTGCTGCTGGCGGATACGTATGAGAAGGCCAATGAGCTGACGTTGGCGGCGACCACGTACAAGGAGGCGTTGAACCTGTTGCCCAACCAGGTGCCGGTGCTGGTGCGCATGATCTCGCTGCTGACGCGCATGAAGGACTTCGCCGAGGCGCGCAGCTATCTCGATCGTGCCCAGCAGGCGAACCTGCACGATCCTGCCCTGGACCAGTTGCGGCTGCTGGACGATTTGCGCGTCGGCAAACTCCAATCGGCGGTGGCGGCCTTGGAGAAACGCATCGAGACGGATCCGAACGACGCCGCGGCGCGTCTGAACCTGGTGCTGGTCCGCATGCGGGAGAAGAAGTACGACGAGGCGCAGACGCTGCTTGATGCTCTCAAGGCCAAGACGCCCGATTCGCCCGCGGTGATCGGCGCGCAGATCGATTTGTACATCCAGCAGGGCAAGGCCAACGACGCGATCGCGCTCTGCGACCAGATGGTGCAGAAGCAGCACGATACCGCCGCCTATCTGCTCCGGGCGCGGACCTACATCGCGCTGAAGCAGAACGCCCAGGCACTGGAGGACTTCGGCCGGATCATCGCCCTGGAACCGCAGCAGGCGGAGAGCTGGGTGACCCGGGCGGATTTCTACCGCGTCATCGGCCGCGTTCAGGCTGGCATCGGGGACATCCGACGGGCCCTGGCGCTGGCCCCCGAGGATCGCACGGTGCAGAAGCTGGCGGTTCTCCTGTTCATTGCCTCCCGGGACATGCCGCTCATCAATGAAGCGGAGGCCATTCTCGATCAGGCCCTCCCGGTGCTGGAAAAGACGGCTTCGGCCAGCCCGGCGGATCCCCGGGCGGCGCAGTACAGCCAGTTCCGGCTGCTCAAGGCCCAGGTCCTGGTGCTCAAGGGAACCGGTCCGGGTCTCGCCGAAGCCCGCCGCATTCTGCGGGAGATCACCGCCAGCCAGCCGGTGCTGGCGGAAGCCTGGCAACTGCTGGCCCAGCTGGAGCTCAGCCAGGAGGATCCAACCAAGGCCATGGATGTCGCCTTGCGGGGGCTCACCCACAACGAGGGCAACGGGCCGTTGCTGTTGCTCAAGGCCCGGGCCGAGAAGATCCGCTCCCCGGCGATGGCGGTGCTCACACTCAAAGGGCTCCTGGAGCAGTATCCCGGGAACGTGGAGGTTCTCGTCGACCTGGCGGATGCCTACGCCCGGGCCGGGCGAACCCAGCAGGCGGTCGACGTGCTGCGGGAGAAACTCCCCAACTTCGAAGGCGACGCCCGGCGGCGCTGTGAAATCGCGCACGCGGAAGCCCTGTATGCCAACGGGCAGCGGGACGAGGCTAGGACGCTCTTCGAGACGCTGATGCAGGCCGAGCCGAACGACCCAACGCCCACGATGACGCTGGCGCAACAACTGCGCCGCGAGCGGCGCTGGACGGAGATGAATCAGCTTGTGCGCCGCTGGTTGGTGGCGCATCCGAAAGATGCGGACGTGGCCACGACGATTGCCCGCGTTCTGGCCGCGACGGGTGACAAGCAGGCTCTGCTCGTCGGCGAGGACATCCTGCGGATGACCCTGGAGCACAACCCGCGCTCGATGTCGAGTCTCATGCTGCTGAGCATGATGATGCAAGATGCCGGACGCAGCGAGGAAGCGGCCCGGCTGAACCGCCAGATTCTCGAAATCGATCCGAACAATGTGGTGGCCTTGAACAACCTGGCCTGGCTCCTCTGTGACGGGGAGAACTCGACGTCGCAGTATCAGGAGGCTCTAACGCTGGCGCAGAAGGGCCTGAAACTCGTTCCCGATTACGTGGACTTGCTCGATACGCGCGGCTATGCATACTACCGGCTGGGCGACTTCGACCAGGCGCACGCGGATTTCACCAGGTGCATCGAGTTGTATCCGACGAATTCCCCGTTGGGAGCGACCCCGCGGTATCATCTGGCCATGACCTATGCGGCGATGAAACGCCGGGTCGAGGCCACGGAGCAGTTGCGGATGGCCCTGGATTCGAACCTGGGCAACCTGCGCTCGGCCAAGGAGCAGGCGGACGCCGGCCGCGTCACGTATGCGATCAAAGTGCTCAAGGACGCCATCCTGCTGCAGGAGCAAATGGAGCCGCTCAAGGCGGCTTTGGGCCTGCAGGGGCAAGCCGGCGGCGCCACGACGCAGGAGATCGCCGATGCCAAGGCACAGCTCGAGCGACTGTTGAAAGGCAACTACTGAAAGGAACGAGCGGCCGGGGAAGACTAGCCGCCTGCGCCGGCCCGGCTCCTCCCGCACTCAAGCCTGTCCTGGCCGGTCACCTTTACGCCTCCCTTCCGTGGGGTCTCATCCGAACGGAAGGGAGGCGTTTCATTTGGGGGTGCGCGATTCGCGGCGCGAGGAGTGGTGCGCCGGGCGTGGATTGGGGAAAGCTCGCAGAGAACCTGCCCGGCACGTGAGGTTGTCCCGTGGCGCGGGGTTCGTCCTGCGGCGCGGTGTGCCTGGATCTCCGGAGATTTGCCCCAGAAGGTTACCCCAACGAGGGCCTGCGCCAATCGCCGATACCATCCCACCAGTAGGACAGGTAATCGGTGGGCTTCGCGGCGCTGCCTGGCGTTCCCGCCGTGCTCTCGGGCCGGGTTTCGGCGTTCGAGCTTCCCCGACAGGCGTCGATGGCCATGTCGCGGAGCTGACGCATGCAAACGATTCCCCCCAGATGCCAGGCTTGGGCACCGATGTCCACGGCTTCCTGCTCGGCCCGCGCGGAATCTTTCGCATCGCAGGCCAGGAGGACGGCCAGCCTTTCAGCCTGCATCTGCAACTTCTGCTGCCATTGCCGGCGGTCCCGCTCTTCCCGCGTGAAGGCTTCCGCCAGCAGGTGCTCCCGTTTCTCGTGCCGGGCGTGCCGCTGAGCTTCGGCTTCCGCCAGCCGCCGGGCCCGGTGGTTTCGGCTGGTCGGCAGAAGCATCTCCACTATCGCCAGAACGGGATCGATCACAATCCAGACGGCAAATGTCGTGCCCAGGGTTCCCAGGGCGACGCCCAGGAGAAAACGGCTGCAATCGGTCGTCCCCGCCATGCCGGGAATACCGGCCAGGCCGCCGAGCAGGGGGGCCGACACGTAGAACGCCATGTACTGGCTGGTTGTGGTGAGAGGATGCTCCAGCTCGATCTGCTGGGCCCCCCCGATCCCCCGGTACAGGGCGAACAGGTACAGGCTGATCAGCAGCAGGATCGCCAACGCCGAAGGTCCGGAGATCGAGAAGATCATCCACCACCGGAACCCGACCTGCCGCAGCACCAGCACGAGGACGTAGCCGATGCACGCGATGAACCAGATCGTGCTCAGCATGTGAATCCGTCGTAGCGCCTGCCTGGCGGTCATGCTCGTGTCCCTGCGCCGCTCACGGTCATCCGGCATGGGGCCGGCCCAAGGCACCATGCCCCTTGGCGATTCCTGTGGCTGCCGCTATTAGCGCCCACCATAGCCGCCACTGTAGGGGGAGTAACCCTGGGATGATCCGGGCGGGTTCTGCACGAGATAGGCGCCGTAGAACGCCCGGGCCACCGGCGAGATGAATTCCTCGAGGACCATGCCGATCGCCGCGAGGACCGTCGGCGGGACATAGACGATGTCGCCTTCCTGCAGGAGGACATCCTTCGTGGTGTCCCCTTTCTGGGTCATCCGCTTGTAGTTGATTTCGAAGTGGTAGGGCTCGGTGCCCTCCTGGGGCGCGGGCCGGATCACCTGGATGCGCTTCTGCCAGGCCAGCGGACTGGGCTGGCCCTCCGCGATGGCCGTCAGGAGCTGGTCGCGCCCGGTGTAGATCCGCGGGCCCGGCCGGCTCAACTGGCCGACAACGTAGTAGACATGACTGTTGAAGGCGGTCACCCGGACATCAACAGCGTGGTCTCCGGGCAGCGTGTATAACTCCTTGATGCGCTGCCCGACCGCCGTGGCGACCTCCTCCGGCGTCTTGCCGGCGACCTCGAATTCGCCGAGGATTTCGAAGCTGATCTTCCCGTCCGGTCGGACGCGCTGTCGCTGCATGTTGACTTCCGGCACCTGGGCACAGCGCAGCTCCAACTCGTCGGGCGGCTGCACGATATAGCGATCGGTGGTCACGTTGGTCTCAAACGGCTTGGTCCAAGCCTGAATGTGCTCCGGATTCGAGTCGAAGCATCCGGTCAGCAGAGTGAGGCACGCCAGCGTTGCCGCCATGCCCAGCATCTTCGAGTGATCCATGTTGAGTCTCCTTTTCTGCCTGAAACTTATGGGACTCATCCCCGCAGCGACGTGCGCCGCACGTCCGACGTCCGGTACTCCCCGCGCAACGGCGTGCGCGACCTTATACCGTAAATCGTTTATTGCGTCAACTGTCTTAAGAAAAAACCGTATTATTATCGTCCGATATGACAAAATTGATGACGCGGCTTGACGCCACGCGGGGAAAGTGCGAACCTGGGGGCGTCAGGTCGGGGGTGAACCAGGCGAAGACGCCGGACCGGGGCCATGTCACCCATTCTGAGGACTGTGTGATGATGACGAGAACGTCGCCCGAGAACGTCCGCAAGCGGGACGGTTCCATCGTCCCTTTCGAGGAAGCCAAAATCGAGCACGCCGTGCGGCGGGCGGCCCGGGAGGCGCTCCAGGACGCCGAGCGCGCCGACGCGGTGGCCCGACGCGTGAAGAACCTGGTGCGCGAGCGTCTGGCTCGGGTCTACGAGGGCAAGACGCCCGGCGTCGAGGAGATCCAGGACGCGATTGAAGCCACCCTGATGGAAGAGGGGTACGGCCGCATCGCCAAGAGCTACATTCTCTATCGCGAAAACCGCTCGCAGGTGCGCTTTGCCAAGTCGGCCCTGGGTCTGACGGACGACCTGAAACTGCCCCTCAATGCCGTCGAGGTCCTCAAGCGACGGTATCTGCTCAAGGATGATCAGCGGCAGATTGTGGAAACGCCGAGCGAACTGTTCCGCCGGGTGGCCCATCACGTCGCCCAGGCGGAGGCGAACTACCGTTCCTCCCTCGGGACCGGTGAGGCGGAAGAGGCGTTCTATCGCATGATGCGCCAGCGCGAATTCCTGCCCAATTCGCCCACCCTGATGAACGCCGGCACGGCGCTGGGGCAGCTCTCGGCCTGTTTTGTCCTGCCGGTCGGGGATTCCGTGGAAGGGATCTTCAAGACCCTGGCCGATATGGCGCGAATCCACCAGACCGGTGGCGGCACCGGGTTCGACTTCTCTCGCCTGCGCCCGCGCGGCGACCTCGTCGGCTCGACCAAGGGACACGCCTCGGGTCCGATCTCCTTCATGAGCATCTTCGACAAGGCCACGGAGGTCATCGTCCAGGGCGGCCGGCGCCGCGGTGCGAACATGGGCGTGCTGCGCTGCGATCACCCGGATATCGTCGATTTCATCGAAGCCAAGATCGGCTCGAACGCGTTTCGCAACTTCAATTTGTCGGTTGGTGTCACGGACAAGTTCCTGCGGGCCGTCCGGGACAACCGGCCCTTCGATCTGGTCAATCCCCGCACGGGCCGGAGCGCTCGACAACTGGGCGCCCGGTCCTTGTTCGACCTGATCGTCAACGCCGCCTGGCGGACGGGCGACCCCGGCCTGATCTTCCTGGATGAGGTCAACCGGCGCAATCCGACGCCTCAGCTCGGCCTCCTTGAGGCAACCAATCCCTGCGGCGAGGTCCCGCTGCTGCCCTACGAAAGCTGCATCCTGGCGTCATTGAACCTGGACCGGATGACAAGGGAGAGGACGAAAGGCCGGCGGAGCGCCGGACGCGGCGCCCCGTCCGGTATGCCTCGTCCCCCGGCACTCGTCCCGCAAGAGATGGACTGGGCGAAGCTGCGGGACCGTATCCATTGGGGCATCCGCTTCCTGGACGACGTGATCGACGTGAACCAGTACCCGCTCGAATCCATCTGGGCAGCCACCTCCGGCAGCCGCAAGATCGGCCTGGGCGTCATGGGCTTTGCCGATCTGCTGGTCCGCCTGGGAATTCCCTATACCAGCAGCCAGGCCGTGGCCTTCGCAACCACCCTCATGCGGTTCATTCATAGGGAGTCCCGGACCGCTTCCGCGAACCTTGCCCGGGAACGGGGGCCCTTCCCGAATTTCGCCCGGTCGATTTACGCCCGGACCGGTCACAGGCTGCGGAATGCCACCGTCAACACCATCGCTCCCACCGGCACCATCAGCATCATCGCCGGGTGCTCCAGCGGGATCGAGCCGCTGTTTGCGATCAGTTTTGTCCGCAACGTTCTCTCCGGCACACGTCTGTTCGAGACCAATCCGCTCTTCGAGGAAATTGCCAAGGAGCGGGGTTTCCACAGGCGGGAGTTGCTGGCGGAGGTCGCCCGGCGTTCCTCGCTGGCGGAGATCCAAGCCGTCCCCCGTGACGTGAAGCGGCTTTTCGTTACGGCCTTTGACATCCGCGGTCCTCAGCATCTGGCGATCCAGGCAGCCTTCCAGCGTCACACCGACAACGCCGTCTCGAAGACGATCAATCTGCCCGCGGATGCGACGGTTGAGGACGTCCGCGCGATCTATCTCGAGGCCCACCGTCTCAAGTGCAAGGGCATCACGATCTACCGTTACGGCTCGAAGCCCGACCAGGTCCTCTCGGTGAGCGAAAAGGAAGAGCCCCGACCGGACGAATCCTCCGACTTCGTCGCCGTCGGCGCCGACTACGCCGGCGGCTGCATCAGCGGCGTCTGTGACTTCTGAGCCCCCGGGCAAAGCGCAGGCTCTCCACCGAAAGGGGGTCTGATGTCGCTCCGACTCGT
>JALORE010000299.1 GCA_025459125.1 Planctomycetota bacterium
GGCCTGTCTGCTCCACGTCGAGGACCCGGCGCCGCTGGCGGAAATGCGGCAGACCGCGGCCGCCGTCAAGCTCAAGGTCTATGACAATCGCATTGTGACGTTCGCGCCGCTGTATCTGAGCAATCTGTGCGTCAACGACTGCCTGTACTGCGGCTTTCGTTGCAGCAACACCGAGGAAAGCCGGCACATCCTCTCGCACGATGAGGTGGTGCGCGAGGTCGAAGTCCTGGCCGGCCAGATCGGGCACAAACGCCTGATTGTGGTCTACGGCGAGCACCCGCAGTCCGGCATCGACTATATCGCCTCGACCCTGCGCACGATCATGGACGTGAAGGTCAAGATCCGGCGGGGCTGGGAAGGGACCCCCAACGCCACGCATCGCGGTGGGGGAACCGGTCAGATTCGCCGCTGCAACGTCAACGCGGCGCCCATGTCCATCGCGGAGCTGCGCGTCCTCAATGACGCGGGCATCGGCACGTTCCAGGTCTTCCAGGAGACCTATCACCGCCCGACCTACGAGACGCTGCACCCCCGGCACACGATCAAGGGCAGCTACCTCTGGCGGTTGTACTGCATGCACCGGGCGATGGAGGCCGGCATCGACGACGTGGGCCTCGGGGTGCTGTTTGGCCTCTACGACGGGAAATTCGAAGTGATGGGGCTGCTGTACCATGCCCTCGAACTGGAGAAGCGGTTCGGCATCGGACCGCATACCATCTCGTTCCCCCGGCTGGAACCGGCGCACAACACGCCGTTCACGCAGAATCCGCAATACCGGGTGGACGATGAGACCTTCAAGCGGCTGGTGACGGTGATCCGCCTGGCCGTGCCGTACACGGGCATGATCCTGACCGCCCGGGAGAACGCCCAACTGCGGCGGGAGATCCTGCCGCTCGGCTGTACCCAGACCGACGCTTCCACCCGCATCGGCATCGGCGGCTATGCCGACCTGCTGGACGAGGCCCAGCATGGCGAGCGCCAGCAGTTCCTGCTGGGGGACACCCGCTCGCTGGACGACGTGGTGCGCGAATTGGCCGAGGCCGGCTCGATCACGTCGTTCTGCACCGCCGGCTACCGGTGCGGGCGGACCGGGCAGAAGATCATGGGCCTGCTCCGCAGCGGCCAGGAAGGGCAGTTCTGCAAGCTCAACGCCGTCATCACGTTCCGCGAGTGGCTGGACGATTTCGCCAGTCCCGCGACGATTGCCGCCGGCGAGAAAGTGATTGCGAAAGAGATCGCGCAGATCAAGGCGCGTATGCCGGAGGTGTTCGAGGCCTTCATGAGCTACTACGAGAAGACCCGGACGGGCGAGAGGGATTTGTACTTTTAACGATTCACGAGGACGTTATACATGGCCAAGACGCAAGCAAAAGAGAAACCGCTGCCGGTTGTGGACGAGAAGCTCGCCGAGTTGAGAACCCTCATCGAGGAGGTCAAGACGAAGGAGCACTCGGATTCGCATCTGATTACGGTGCTGCACCGGACGCAGCAGTTGTACGGGTACCTGCCGACGTCGGTGATGGACGAAATCGCCCAGGGGATGCAGATTCCGACCGCCCACATCTGGGGCGTGGCGACGTTCTACCACTACTTCAAACTGACGCCGCCGGGCAGGTACGAGATCTCGGTCTGCCTGGGCACCGCCTGCTACGTCAAGGGCGCCACACAGATCCTGCAAACGATCAAGGATGAGCTGAAGATCGATTTCGGCGCGGTCACGCCGGACGGCCTGTTCTCTCTGGGGCCGGCCCGGTGCCTGGGCGCCTGTGGCCTGGCCCCGGTGGTCATGATCGGCGAGAAGATCCACGGCGAGCTGACGCCCAAGAAGATCACGCAGATCCTCAAAGAGTACAAGAAGCAGGCAGGGAAAGAGGACAAGTAGATGCGTGCGCGGCCAGAACGACCTCGCGATCCAGGATTCCGGGTCACGCCGGGTGGCAGCGTCAAGGCCGAAGGCCTTGGCGATGGCTCTACCGCATGCGGGGGGGGCCATCGGCAAGCTGCGCTTGACGCTGCCACCCGCCAGAATCCTCAATTCCAGGTCCTTCTGGATCGGATTTACGCGGCCGTGCTGCCGGAAGTGGCGGATCTCGAGACCGTTCTGAACACCACGGACCCGCAGCAGCTCGAGCTGCTGTTCGCGTTTGCGGATGAGGTTCGGCGCCGGTTTGTCGGGGACGGCGTGCTGCTGCGCGGCATTGTCGAGTTCTCCAATATCTGCCGCAATACCTGCTGGTACTGCGGACTCCACCGGGGTAACCGCGCGCTCCCGCGCTACCGGCTGACGAAGACGCAAATCCTGGCGGCGGCCGGGAATGTCCACGCCGCCGGCATAAAAACCGTTGTCCTGCAAAGCGGTGAAGAAGATAATCTTGACGCCGATGAACTCCGCGCGGTCATTGAGGAGATCAAGTCCTCTCTCGAGATGGCGGTGACCCTCTGTGTCGGCGAACGCAGCCGGGCGGAGTATCGGTTCTGGCGCGAGGCGGGGGCCGACCGCTATCTGCTCAAGATCGAAACGTCGGACCCTGAGCTCTACCGCCGGTTGCACCCGGGCATGAGCTGGGAGAACAGGACCCGATGCCTGCGGGACCTGGCCGAGCTGGGCTACCAGACCGGCTCGGGCAACCTCGTGGGCTTGCCGGGGCAGACCCTCCGGCACCTGGCCGGCGATATCCAGTTCTTCAGGCAGGGCGATTTCGATATGATCAGCGTCAGTCCGTTCATCCCGCATCCGCAGACGCCGCTGGCGGAGGCGCCTGCCGGGGACCTGCTGCTGACGTTGAAGATGACGGCTCTGGCCCGGATTGTCAGCCGCAACGCCCATGTCCCCGCCACCACGGCCATCGGCTCGCTGCACGGCCGGGACGAGCGGCCCCGGGCCCTGGCGGCCGGAGCCAACGTGATTATGCCCAACTTCACGCCGGCTCCGTACCGTCAGCAGTACGAGATCTACCCGAACAAACGTTGCGTGAGCGACGATGCGCGGGCGTGCCCGCCCTGTATTGAACGGATGGTTGAGGCGCTGGGTCGCCGGGTGGATTACTCCCGGGGCGACCGAATGAAAATGGAATGATGGAATCTTGGAATGCTGGAATGATGGGGTATTCCAATACTCCATTCCCACGAACGAAAGGAGAAACCTGCGATGGCCAAGAAGGTGCTGATGATCGATGACGATCCGGAGTTTGTCGAAGCGATTTCGAATCTGCTCGATGCCAAGGGCTACGACGTCCACACGGCCTCGAACGGCAAGGACGGCGTCGCCCAGGCCAAGGCCCAGGACCCGGACCTCATCCTGCTTGACGTGATGATGACGACCAAGAACGAGGGGTTCAATGTGGCCCGCGAGCTGCACGACGACGCCAAGCTCAAAGACACACCGATTATCATCATGACGGGCATCCGGCGGGAGATGAATCTGCCGTTCGGGTTCGAACCGGATGAGGCCTGGCTGCCGGTCAGACGCGTGCTCGAGAAGCCCGTCAAGCCGGAGGTCCTGCTATCGGCCATCTCGGAGAATATCCGCAAGAGTTGAACGCGAGCCGTCAGAAGGTGATGGCCGCGGAGGTGGTCTGCCCGGAGTTCTCCTTCTCGATGGTTCAGGACCCCGCCAACGCAGGACTGCGAGGAACGAAGCAAAGCGCATCCCCTTGTCGAAAGACCCCCTCATTCGCACATATTCTCTAAATTATCCTTGACGGCAGGGCGCGAAGTCGTTTTATTGACGGCCAAGGCCGTCGAGGCGGTGGATGACTGGTGGTATGGGTCCCCAAACGCGAGGCGTCGCGCTGGGGTGCCCGTGAGGTCTTGAGCGATCCGCTCAATTCTTATGGGACACACAAAGGGATTGGACGTTCTTGGAAAGGATTCAACCATGCGGAGTGTCACACTTTCGACCGTTCTGATTGTGCTGGGTCTGTCGGCGGGACTGGCGTTCATCGGCGGCTGTGAACAATCGGATGTGCGGACCGCCAACCAGGCGCAACAACGCCGGATCGCCGATCTGGAGAGCCAGTTGCAGGCGGCCCAGTTGCAGCTTGACCAGGTCAAGCGGAAGCTGGAGGCGGCGGAAGCCACCGGGGGGGTCGAAGTGGATACGCTCCGTCAGCAGGTCGCAGCCCTGCAGGAGGACATCGCCAAGAAGAACGCCCTGATCAAATCCATGCAGGAACGTCTGCTGGGCGGCTCGCCGTTGCCGGTCGAGCTCAATACCGCCCTGGAGGATTTCGCCAAGAGCAAGCCCGATCTGGTGGAATACGACGCCAATCGCGGCATGGTCAAGTTCAAGAGCGACCTGCTGTTCGAGAAGGGCAGCGACGTGGTGGATCAGCAGGCGGTCGAGGTGGTCCGGACCCTGTGTGGCATCCTCAACTCGGAGCAGGCCAAGCAATTCCACATTGTGGTCGCCGGGCACACCGACGATCTGCCGATCCAGAGGGCTCAGACGAAAGTAGCCCATCCGACGAACTGGCATCTGTCGGCCCACCGGGCGATCTCCGTGGTCAAGCTGATGGAGGAGTCCGGGATCGAGTCGACGCGGCTGAGCGAGCGCGGTTTCGGCGAGTTCCGTGCGTTGGAGCCGAACGCCGCCGGCAAGAAGGGCAATCCCAAGAACCGCCGCGTCGAGATCTACATCGTCCCGGCAGGTGCCTGATCCCTTCGACTCCGTTCGACAACGCTCAGAAATCTCCAGGCTGCGAGCTTCTCCTCGCAGCCTTCTTTTATGGACGCCTGTCCCATTTCCCCGGGCCTGGCGGCGTACTCTTTGAGGGACAGTCCGGAGCGGATTGACAGCGGTGCGGTCGGGCTCTATTCTGTTTCATGGGGGGGCACGTTCGCCGTAACGTCGGCAGGCGTTTCCTGGAATGCCCTCACGGGCACCCTGCCAACCATGAGGAGAGCACGATGGCGCAGAAGCAAGCCGAAGCCGGAGTAGGACGCCTGCGGTGGTGGTGCGGATGGCTGGCTTTGTTGACGCCGTGTACTTGGGCGGCAGGGGGGCAGCCGGCGGCGACCGGGAGCTGGGGCTTCCGGTGCGAGAAAGGGACAGAGGCCTTGCAGGGGATGGGCATTCGACAGGTGGTCTTTGCCACCCGGCTGGGCTATGACGATCCGCACTGGTACGCCAACATCGGCTACTACTGCGACGACGAGAACCAGAAGGCCTATGCCGGCAATGGCAAGCCGGACGAGAGCGGGCTGCACGTGTTGAACGCGGCCGCGCGGGACGTCGCCACGCTGGTGGAAGGCCGGGGCGGCAGCATCCGGGACCCGCACGTCCATTATGATGGCCGGACGATCCTGTTCTCTTATCGCCAAGCCGGGAGCGATTACTACCATCTCTGGGAGATTCAGGCCGACGGCACGGGTCTGCGGCAGATCACACGGGGACCGTACGATGACTACGAAGCGGTCTACCTGCCGGATGATGACATCGTCTTCGTATCCACGCGGAGCAAACGCTGGGTCGGCTGCTGGAAGACCCAGGTCGGGACGCTCTTTCGCTGCGACCGCCGGGGCGGGAATCTCCGTCCCTTGTCGTTCAATCTCGAGCACGACAACACCCCGACCGTCCTGCCGGATGGACGGATTCTCTACACACGCTGGGAATACGTGGATCGCTCCCAGGTCGGCTATCATCAGCTCTGGGCGATGAACCCGGACGGGACCGGCGTGACGGCCTACTTCGGCAATCAGCAGCATTACCCCCTGTTCATCGATGCCAAACCGATCCCCGGCACGACGGACCTGCTGCTGATCGACTCGCCCGGCCACGGCCGGACGGACCATCGCGGCCATGTCTCCCTGATCACCGACCGGTACGGTCCGGACGACCCGCGGGGCTGCCGGCGGATCACCCCGAAACCGGGCTTCAACGATCCCGCTCCGATCGACGGTGCGTCCTTTCTCGTGGCCGCGAACAAGCAGATTCTCCTGGGGACCTACGACGGCGGTCTGGCACCGGTCGTGACCTGGAAGGGCAGTGCGAATGTGCATGAGCCGGTCCCCGTGCGGCCGCGGCCCCGGGAACAAACCCCGGCGGACCGCACGAATGCCGGCGAGGCCATCGGCCGGATGATGCTGGCGGACATCTACACGGGACGGAACCTGGAAGGCATCCGGCCCGGCCAGATCAAGAAGCTGCTGGTCCTGGAGATTCTGCCCAAGCCGGTGAACTTCAGCGGCGGCATGGACCTGACCTCGTGGCTGGGAACGTTCACCCTCGAACGGGTCCTGGGCACGGTACCGGTCGAGGCGGATGGCTCGGCCTATTTCGAAGTGCCGGCGGGCCGGCCGGTGTTCTTCGTGGCCCTGGACGAAAACGACCTGTCCGTCAAACGGATGCAGAGCTTCACGAACGTGATGCCGGGCGAGACCCTCGGCTGCGTGGGCTGCCACGAGCCGCGGACGCAGGCGCCGAGCGCCATCCGTGCTGCACAGACCGCGCCCCTGGCGGTCCGGCGGCCGCCGAGCCCGATCACTGCGTTCGTACGTTTGCCCGACGTGCTGGACTTCCGCCGGGATGTGCAGCCGGTGCTCAACGCCCATTGCAGCGCCTGCCATAGTCACGAGAAGCCGCAGGGACACATCGTGCTGACGGGAGACCTGGGCATCACGTGGTCGATCAGCTACTACACGCTGCTGGCCGCCGGCCAGGTGGCGGACGGCCGCAACGGTTTCGGCAACCAGCCGCCGCGGACGATCGGTTCCTCCGCCAGCAAGCTGATGTGCAAGATCGACGGCTCCCACTACGGCGTCTCTCTCCCGCCGGAGCAGTGGCGGACGATCTGGCTCTGGCTCGAGAGCGGGGCGCCCTATGCCGGGACCTACGCCGCGCTGCGGAACCTGGAGGAGCAGACCCGGGAAGCCCCTTCGCATTTCGCGTTGACCGCGGTGGTTCTGAACCGCCGTTGCCGGCAGTGTCACGGCCCGGGCCGGCAGGCCCCGGCTCTGCCGGTCGGGATGTCGGAGCAGGAGCGGGCGGAGATCATCAAGGCGCAGCGGCTGGCTCCCCACGAGCGCATCGTGCGTCCCGACGACTACCGCTTCTCCGCGCATGTGCTGCTGAACATGTCGCGTCCGGAGGGCTCGCCTCTGCTGCTGGGTCCGCTGCCCAAGTCGGCCGGCGGCTGGGGCAGTTGTCCGGAGGGATTCACGGGAACCCAGGACCCCGACTACCAGGCGCTGCTGGCGGCGCTGCGCAGCGGGAAGGAGCGGCTCGATGCTACCCCGCGCTTCGGCACGCCGCAATTCCGGCCTAATCGCCAATACGTTCGGGAGATGAAGCGTTTCGGCATCCTGCCGGTCCGGTTCGACCCCGCGCGCGATCCGATCGATGTCTTCCGCACCGATCAGGAATACTGGAAGCGGTTCTGGTACCACCCGGACAGCGCCAGGAAGTGGCCTTACCTTGATTGACCTGGGCCGCCGTGAGTGCTGGACTTGGTTTCGTCCCCCCAGGGCCCCACCATTTCAACGGGGTTCCCCCACTTGTGGCGTTGGCACGTGCGAACCGGATGGCCGTTGGGGGAGCCGGCCTTCCTCGATCAGATCGAGGGACTCCTGGGCCGAAGCGTGCGGCTGGCCCAGCGGGGCCGCAAGCCACAAGGGCGAAGATAGCTCGCCATGGCATGCGGATGCTCGTTGAGGCTGCAAACGGGCGGAATTTTGCTTGCCTTCGCCGTGGGCACGCGTAGCATACGACGGATCGGGAATGTCCCCGTGCTCTTGGAGGTATGTGCCATGACGCGATCGAAGCGTGCCTGCCTGTGTGTCTTGACGATCCTGGTTGCCCTGGCTCCCGTGGCCTGGGGGCAGGGGCTGCCCAGAACGTCACCGAAATCCGTCGGTCTGTCGCAGGAGCGGCTGGACCGTATCACCGCCGCGATGCAGAACCACGTCGAGGAAGGAATGCTGGCCGGGGCCGTGGCCCTGGTCGCCCGCGACGGCAAGGTGGCCTACCTCAAGAGCGTGGGCATGCAGGACAAGGAGAAGGGCATCGAGATGAAGCCGGACGCCATCTTCCGGATCGCCTCGATGAGCAAACCCATTACCAGCGCCGCGGTCATGATGTTGTATGAAGAGGGGTGCTTCCAGCTCAGCGATCCCCTCTCGAAGTATCTGCCCGAGTTCAAGTCGCCGAAGGTGCTGGTCAGCGGGCCGGCGGCCGAGGGCGGCACGGCCTCCCCGCAGGTCGTGGCGGCCAAACGGGAGATCACCATCCG